>NZ_JACJPB010000030.1:0-76741 GCF_014695825.1 Coleofasciculus sp. FACHB-542
CGTTCTTCGTTGCTGAGCGTGACTGTATATTTTTCTGGCATCGGAAGTTTTGGGTTTTAGCCAGTTTCCCCGATCCCTGTTTATCTGTCAAAACTATCGTGGTTAACTACTAGGTCTAAGACTGCTTTGAGCAAAATAAGTCCCTTGAGTTCGCATCTTGCACCGGACGGTTGAAAGCGCACCAGCAAGCACGCAAGCGAAACTTGCCAGCAGCAGGTTACAGAACCTTTAATGTTCGCTTAGTTCGCGCTTTTCTGGGCGGGGATGTTTGTCTGGATGCCAAAGTTGCTAATCTAGTACCGTTGCTCAAAAAAACGGCTGAATAATCAGATGGAAAATATTGATTGGATGAATGTTACGGCAGGCGGGATGGCGATCGCAATTTTTATCGGCGGGTTGACCATGATGTTCACGGATCTTTGGACTCGCAAGAAAAAATAATGGATATCGTCTCCGGGTGAATACTCCGATTATTTATTCGCCCCTCTATTCATCGCACATCCATCGCACATCGCTTTAAGCTTCATCGCGCCTCTATTTCTAAGTTAAAGAAATTTTCTTGCGGAACGTTGGCTTCTGTCAGGTCGGCACCCTTGAGCATCGCCCGACTCAAATCCACATCCGTCAAGTCTGCCCCACTTAGGTTGGCTCCCCTTAAATCCGTTCGCGTCAAGTCTACC
Organism: Coleofasciculus sp. FACHB-542; assembly: GCF_014695825.1. Classification (NCBI taxonomy): domain Bacteria; kingdom Bacillati; phylum Cyanobacteriota; class Cyanophyceae; order Coleofasciculales; family Coleofasciculaceae; genus Coleofasciculus; species Coleofasciculus sp. FACHB-542. The sequence continues at coordinate 681 of NZ_JACJPB010000030.1, forward strand.
CCCCTCAAGTCGGCTTCACTTAAGTTCACCTGCTTCAAGCTAGCTCCCGTCAAGTCTACTCCTCTCAAGTCGGCTCTACTTAGATTGGCTCCCTTCAAGTCGGCTCGCGTTAAGTCTACTCCTCTTAGATCCGCCTCGCTGAAGTTCACCAGCTTCAAAATGGCTCCCGTAAAGTCCGCCCCTCGTAAGTCGGCTCCGCTCAAGTTGGCATCATCCAGGTCAGCTTTCCTCAAGTTAGCTTTGCTTAAGTCTACCCCTCTCAAGTTTGCTCCTCGTAACTTTGCCCCTCGCAGATTGGTCGCCCTTAAGTCGGCTCCGCTCAGATTGACTCCGCTCAAATTAACCCCAGGCAGGCATACACCCGCAGCAATCAAGTAAGCTCCAGCTTCACTGGGGTCAAACTCGTAGGGAAATTGAGTCTCTTGCGTGTAGACAGCTTTTTCTAGAATGGTTCCCCTCAGCTTGGCTTTACTCAAATCGGTTCCAACCAGATTGGCACCCGCCAAGTTAACGTTCTCCAAATTTGCGCCGACCAGATTTGCTCTCATCAAATTTGCTGCTTTCAGGTCGGCTGACTTTAAATAAACTCCACTGAGATCGACTTCACTCAGGTTGACGCCGATGAGTAAAGTGCCAGAGGCAATCAAGTAAGCCCCCGCTTCCTGAAGGTTAAAGTCTGGAGGGAATCGAGTCTCTTGATTGTAGACAGCCTTTTGTAGGATAGCCCCCTTTAGCTCGGCTGCGCTCAAGTCCACTCCTACCAGGTTCGCTCCAGCCAAGTTAGCATTTTCCAGATTAGTTCCAACCAGATTCGCCTTTTTCAAGTTGGCTCCGCTCAAGTTGGCTGCTGTTAAATCTGCTCCAATCAGGGTGGTTCCACTCAGGTCTGCTTTCGTCAAGTCTGCCTCGCTCAGATTTGCTAAATTGAGACAGGCTCCACTTAGATTTGACCCATTCAGGTTTGCCTCTGTTAGGTCTGCTTCTATGAGATCTGCATAACTGAGGTTCGCCTCGCTGAGGTTTACCCTTCTTAGGTCTGCTCCCCTCAGCTCCTTCCCTTTGAGAAAAGCTCCCCTGAGTTCAGTTTCTTTCAAGTCTACAATCACGGCGTATGCCCCCTGGGTTTGTGCCCCCTTAGGTATTGGCTATTCAAGTCAGCTCGAATAGGTTTTTCCCCGCTCGGATTTTCTGGAAATGTTTTTAATTGTTTTTTCAGCACTTTAAAAATAACCGCTTTCAACTCTTAAGTTATTATTCCCAGTGCTGAGCAGCTGATTACTAATCATACGCGAAGTACAACTTTTCACTCGCCTGCCGATCGAAGGTAGATGAGCAGCCGCCGAGCGATCGCGGCATACGCTAGCAAAGAAATCGCATGGTAAAGTTTACGAGCGATCGCAACACTCAGTTTTCTGCTTGTCAAATTCCTCCTGTTTCCAATTCACCTAGCGCTCAATCGTGACTCCACCCCTTCGAGAATTTCAGGTGGTTAGTCTTGGCTGGCTGACCAATCTTTGCGTCTGGGTTGGGTTGAAGTGGATGCACCCCCAACAGCAGCCAGTGTTTCGCTCTATTGACTCTCCAAGGCTGCACCTACGCTCCCGCACGGGCACCTACGGCTTTTGAAGGGGTTCAAGAATTTTGGAGAGTCTTGCAGGTCGTCTGCTTGACCCTAAACTAGCAGTTGTTTCCCGAAAACAGGCTTCATCGCTATATGATCCGAGTTTAGAGTTCAAATCCCAGACTGTTCTAAGGAGTCTGGGGTTTCATCTTTAAAAATTAGTTGAAAGTGCTATACCTGGGTTGTTGAAGGGGTCACGATTTCCTCAGAAGTATTCACTGCTAACGGTAAAATGACAGTGAAGGTGGAGCCAATGCCTACTTGTGAAACTAGCTCTATTCTTCCTTGTAATAATTTTACCAACCGCGAGACAATCGCTAATCCTAAACCTGTACTTTCCGGAAGGAAAGACTTTTCTTGGGGAATAGAGCGAAAGTAGGGTTCAAATATACGAGCTTGGTCTTCTGGAGGAACGCCGATTCCCGTATCGCTGATAGCGATCGCCCACTCTTTATCTGATAGCGTTTGGCACCTTAATTTAATCGTTCCAGAGTCGGTGTAACGAATCGCGTTACTAAAGAGATTAGTAATAATTTGCTGTAGTCTCAGCGGATCTGTCAGCACCCGATCGGGGGCGCATGTTGGGTGTAGTCCTTCTCGAAGAGCAGCACAGCTATCGGCGCTAGCTGAATCGTAATCAACGATTATCTGTAGCTCCTTGGAATCCGCCAAAGGTTCTACCATTTCCAGGATATTCTGAATTAAAGAGCGTACATCTGTTACAGATGGCTGCAATTTCATTTTCCCCGCTTCATAGCGAGAGATTTCCAACGCATCGTTGATTAATCGAAGTAGCTGTCGTCCATTTCGTAGCACTTTCTCAATGTGTTCTAGATTCGGAAGGTTATCACTCTCCTCCTGCTTCCGTTGTTGTTGGCGCAAAAATAAATCTGAGTAGCCAATAATGGAAGTAAGGGGAGTTTTCAATTCGTGGGCTAGATGAGAAAGGTTATCTTTATTCGCCCGAAGCAAACGAGTTAATTCTTGATTGGTCAATTTTAACTGACTTTGCAGCTGTTGGAGTTCGTGCAATCGCTCATCCATATAGCTTTTAAAACATTGAGCGATCGCTTCATCCACTACTGTATCAATCAGACGAATGACTCGGATTATCTCAATCGGTGATGAGTCTAGCAACTCTCCCTCTAAGGTGGAAACGATTGTCTCCCGTAAAATTCGGTATTCACGGACAATTTCTACTGGATCGTAACCTTGTTCAGCCCGAAGTATACCATGTTCTAAACTTGCATCTACTAACGACTGAACATCACTGTCTTGAAACTTAGAAAGTACAGTCGCTAATGCCTTGAGGACACGGGGGAGGCTGTCGCGCAAACCCTTGTAAGATAATTCTGCTGCGGTCTCAATTCGACTATCAGCACGGACAGCTTCAATCCATTTCTCTACAATCGTGGCAGATTTATCGATCAGTAATTGACTAAAATCCATCATTTTTTGGCGCTATTGACTCGTTTACAAATGCTCTCCATAGACTAAGATTAGCTTGGGGAGTAGCTAATTTGTTTTTCCTTCTTGTTTTCGCGCCCAAATACTTCGGCTATAAGCTCTTAAAATGTTTTTAATCAAAAGCCACCCTAAGGGTTAAAAACTTCATTTTCAGGCGCTCATTTCTTCCTGTACGCGGAGATTAGCGCAGGGAATTACTTCTATTAAAGCTAAGTTTTCAGTAAAAATTCTTGTTGGGTTAGTATGTATTTCTAGTTGGGAGTCTAGTAAGGCTTTAAACAATAAACGTTGACCAGGGAAAACAATCCGTTCAAAGCTTAAGTCTTGAGTATTATCAACTCTAACAATTTGAATCTTATTTGTGCAATTTGTATAAAAACAAAGTATTTGTTCGGAAGGTTCAGAAACCAAAGAGGAGAATACTGACATCATATTGGGTGCCTTGAACGAACGATAAAATTGGCTGATTAACAAGATAGATAATATAAACTTCGACTGCTTCAAGCGGCTTCTACCTAAAGATGGGGTTGAAGGAAGGCAAGATGTAGTAGAGAATACAAACATCACTAGAATGCCTCAAAAAGTTCGTAAACTATTGTGAATTTGATGGAGAAGCGATCGCTAGAAAGCTATGTCTTCGGAAAGGTGGACTGTCTTAAAAAGGCGTGCTAAACTTATCGGTTAATCCGAGTAAGTCAGCCTAATTCAGCGTCTTAGCAAGCGATCGCTCTGTATAAGCGCTGGAACGGAGGAACCAATTAATGGGGCGTATCTCTGCCAGGAGTAAGGCAAAAGGTGTAAGGCGGAATAAAAAACTGTTTATTCATCCTTCATCCCTTATCCCTTAGAGAAGAGCATCTCTCAGCTCTAGCCCGTCAGCTAACTTCGTAGGCATTGAGAGGAGACTGAAGAGTCAGCATTTTTCATTTTTTGAAATGTTCTGAACTTGTCAGTGTCCCGGCTGGTACTGCTCTACTTTTTGTACCTGAAGAGTGACTCTGAGGAGCTTCATAATGATATTGCAGCTGAATTTGTCTGCGATTGCAGTTGCTGGACAGGTAGCCTGGAAACGGGCAAAACCCGTTCTGATTCGGGATGTCGTCGTCCTCCCCGCCCTTGGTTTTTTAGGAATTATCGTTCTGTGGTGGATTGTTGCGCTTTTCAAGCATGAATTAATACCCACCCCACCAGAGGCGTTCGTCAAGAATTTAGACTACATTCTGAACCCCTTTTACCGACGGGGTCCTGGCGATCTAGGGATTGGTTGGTTACTACTGGCAAGCCTTCGACGAGTATTGCTGGGATTTTTGTTAGGTGCAGTTGTTGCCATTCCCATTGGATTTTTGATTGGCATGTCCAAGCAAGCAATGATGGCACTCAATCCCATAATTCAGATTTTCAAGCCGGTATCGCCGCTAGCTTGGTTGCCCATTGCTTTAGCAATTTTTAACCTAGCAGATCCGTCAGCAATTTTTGTTATCTTCATTACCTCTTTGTGGCCCACCATTATTAATACTGCTCTCGGTGTTTCTAGCGTTTCCAAAGATTACCTCGATGTGGCAAGGGTGCTAGAAATGCCCCGCTGGCGACGAATTACCAAGATTATTTGGCCTGCCAGTTTGCCTTATATCTTTACTGGTTTACGGATTAGTTTGGGGATTGCATGGCTGGTCATTGTCGCTGTAGAAATGCTCACGGGCGGCATCGGGATTGGGTTTTTTGTGTGGGATGAATGGAGTCGCTTAAACCTAAGCTCAGTATTTTTGGCAGTGGTAGTGATTGGGCTGACAGGACTACTGCTGGACTACGCCCTAGGCAAAGTTGAAGCTTTGGTTACTCACCGTCGCCCTAGGGCAACCTCTGTCTAATAATTTTCTGTAAACCTCTGTTGAGTAGGGATGATTCTGCTCTAACAGAAATCGCTAGTGTGAGCGAGACTCACGGGCGTCGTGGTAACGATGATTGCTCAAACGAGTGGGTTGAGAGACATAGTACCTACGGCGTCAATTTTTTCAGAGAACTCATGAGCAGTAATGGCTCAAACCTAGTGGCTTGAGCTGAGTGGAAATGGATCGCAAGGACGAATTATGAGTGACACCACAAACTGGACGCGACGAAAATTTCTGGAGGGTATGGGTGCCACAGCAGCAGGAATGGCACTATCATCTTGTGCGATTAGCGGCGATCGCTCAGCGAAAGGACTCACTGAAGAATCCGCATCCATCAAACAAGTCGTAGAGCCAGGATCGTTAGAAAAACCCGATCTGATTGTTGGCTATGTGCCGGTGAATGATTGTGCGCCGTTTGCGATCGCTTGGAAAAAAGGATTTTTCCGCAAGTACGGTCTCAACGTCCAACTTAACCGGGAAGCTAGCTGGGCAACCTCTCGTGACGGCGTAATTTTTGGTCGCACTGATGCCGCCCCCGTAGTCTCTGGTGCCGTCACCAACGCCAGAATCGGTGCTGAAGGCGCACGCCATGCCCCTCTCTGCGCCGCCATGACCATTCACCGACACGGTAACGCCATGACGATGAACCGGAAAATGTGGGAAGCAGGTTTGCGTCCCTGGCGGGAGTATAACGGCGATTTAGAAGCATTTGGGAAGGATTTCCGCAGCTACTTTGAGAAGCAGCCGCGAGAACAACGAGTTTGGGCAGTTGTCCTCAGTTCTGCCATTTACGAATACTTCGTCCGCTACCTATCCGCCGCCGCCGGAGTCGATCCCCTGAAAGAGTTTCGCGTCATCATCGTTCCCCCACCGCAAATGGTGACGAACGTGCGGATAGGAGCGATGCAAGCCTACATGGTGGCAGAACCTTGGAATACCCGCGCAATTACCGGAAATGAAGGTGTTGGTTTTACCTTCGCTCAAGGCAAAGAAATTTGGTTGGGACACCCAGATCGACTGCTGGGTGTGATGGAATCTTTCATCCAAAAAAATCCCAAAACTTATCGTTCCCTCGTCAAAGCGATGATTGAAGCTTGCCAGTATTGCAGCAAGCCTGAAAACCGCGAAGAAGTAGCAACACTTATTTCCGAGCGTTCCTTTACAGGTGCTAAACCCAAATTTACTCGTCCCGCAATTATTGGCGACTACAATTATGGCGGTTTTGATGGTAAAGCTCGGATTGCGAAAGCCGAGGACAGTACAATCTTCTTCGATATCCCTGACAACATTCCCAAACGTCCAGGAGAACATTCGACATTTCTCTGGCAATCTGAAAGTCTCTGGTTAATGACTCAAGCAGCTCGTTGGGGACAAATCAAAGAATTTCCAAAGAATGCAGAAGCACTTGCCAAACAAGGCTGGAGAACCGATCTCTATCGAGAAATTGCCACAGAAATGGGCATTGAGTGTCCCCAAGAAGATTACAAAGTTGAAGTACCGGAAGTATTTATTGATAAGAAAGGTTTTGACCCCAGCGATCCAGTTGGATATATCAATGGGTTTGAGATTCGGGCAAACCGTCCCGCTCGTTTCTTCTTATCTTAATTAGTTGCACTTGTTACTGTTCAAACGGCTCGGCTGAGTTTTACTTTTTGGCAAAAGCCAGCCTCGTTCATACCTTTAAAATTCTCAAGAGTTCGTCCCCAGAAGGAGCATGATATGACTAAATCCACCTCATTCTCAACGGATGCCAATAATCAAAGTGTCAACCGCACTGGATTTCTGGAAATAGAAAATCTTTGCAAGTCCTATCCCACAGCCGATGGAGGTGAATTTGTTGTTCTGGATGGCATTAATCTTAGTGTGAGTGAAGATGAATTTATTTGCGTGATTGGTCACTCTGGCTGCGGCAAATCAACGCTTCTCAAAATGGTTGCTGGGTTAGAAAAACCGACTTCCGGCTCCGTGCAATTAGAAGGTAAAGAAATTCGTAAACCTGGTGCCGAGCGCATGATGGTGTTCCAGCACTATTCACTGCTGCCGTGGTTGACGGTGAAAGAAAATATCCGTCTGGCGGTCGATGAAGTGCTAAAAAATGCCTCCCGTGCTGAAAAAATTAGCATTGTGAACGAACACTTGGCAATGGTGAATTTAACAGCAGCCGCTGACAAATATCCTGATGAAATTTCTGGCGGGATGAAGCAACGGGTGGGGATTGCTCGTGCCTTGGCAATTCGCCCCAAAATGTTGTTAATGGATGAACCTTTTGGGGCACTCGACGCCCTAACGAGGGGCAAATTGCAGCAGCAGGTATTGCATATTTGGGAACACCAACGGCAGGCGGTGATGATGATTACCCATGATGTAGATGAAGCGCTGTATATGTCTGACCGAATTATACTGATGACCAACGGCCCCCACGCGAAAATCGGGGAAATTTTGGACGTGCCTTTTAAGCATCCACGCGATCGCCAAGCCCTCCGCAACTCCCGCGAGTATTTTGAATTGCGTAACCACGCTTTGAACTTCCTCGATGAATATTTCAATCACGACGAGTAGACGAGCCATTGGTCAACTGTTTATCAAAGAAAAAACAACTGAACTGGAAACACGCTCTATTGCGTTTCTAACCCATTAAAACCCTTACTTAAGTTCTTGCAAAGCTAGCCTAATTACTTCAGGAGGTTTGAGTTTGTGAATATTAAGTCAATGTTAGCCCGTCTTGAAAGCGCAATGGGTCGTCAGGATGTAGTTGAACAAATGGTATTACTACCAGAGCCAGCTTCCCCCACTTCCAAACGCGCTAACGCTGCTAAATCAATCAATTTAGTCGTGGGCTATAATCGCTCTCCTAGCAGTCAAACCGCTCTGGATCTTGCCCTATGGATTGCCCATCAAACCCGGTTAGTTACAAAGGCGCAAGTCACGGTTCAAGTCGTTTACGTTGTCGATGAAGAGCAAAGCAGCCATTGTCCACATATCTGTAACAGGGGTGATGCTAGACGCCCTTTAAGCCAACAGTTTCCCCTAGAGTCTCTAGAAGCATCGACAAGAAAGTGTGCCACACCTGTTTTAACTCAACCTACCCCTGTGGAACTAGAAGCACGCACACGAATAACGGAGATAGATCCTTCCTATTTGAGGGCAATTTTCTATCAAACGAATCCTTTTGAGCAAGCAGATCGTATCCTATCGCAAGCCCGTTGTCTGGCTGAAGAATGGAGAGGTTCTTTCAAAGCTCATCTACGGTTTGGTTGCATTTCTACAGAACTCAGAAAAGTTGTTGAATCAGAAGCTGCGACTTTATTGTTGCTGGGCTGTACCTCTGCCAATCATCCAATCGTTCAGAAACTAGGTTCTAATTTTCCTTGCGCGGTGTTGGGTATTCCCAGCATCTTGAATTCACCGGATATTTCAAGTTGTTCCTCAGATTTCCAATCAGTTTAATCGTTGAGCGGAAATTTTTACATAGGAAATTAGAGGAAAACCATCGGGATTTAAATAATTTTGATTTGTTTCTACCTTTTCCCGATACCTGAAAAAGCACAATTAGAGATCGCCTAAAAGGTTTCTATTGCACTTCTATCTGATTTGTGAAGAGAGTCTCTTCTAAAAAACTCCGTTAGCGATCGCATAGCACTGCGGATGCGTTATTCTTCGCTTTAGATGCAAAGGAAGCGAAGAACACAAGCGGATAATTTTACAACCTACAACAAAAATAAAAAGGCAAATGCATCAAGAAAATTGCTCCTTTCTTTAGCATTTTGCCTTTTTATCGTCCCAAGCCGACCATCGCTCAAGCCGACTATCGGCTCCTGAAAAAGAAATTCTGAAAATTAGTACTGAATCAGATGGAGTACATCACAAACCACACTATCGCTCTTTTGTCACTCTAGGCAGAGGAAAAGTGGAAATCGGTTGACTCAAGAGCTGTGGGAACAACTCCCCTGAACCGATCCATAAAAGCAATTAAACCCTGAAAGCCCGCATCTAGCTCAGGGATAGGAAAGATTTTTAGCCAAATCTTCATAAGATTAAAAGCCACAAAAGGTTGGAGAATTAAACGTAGATAGCGCTAGCTCCTCCCGAAAGGAGGCTCGCCTTTGCATCAGACGGGAAAGATAGTGGTTTGCTGACGGCGGGTGAAATACTGGATTTGTACGCACGATCGGAGCGAACTGCCTTCGACACACCGCACAGTTCGTCTTTAAAAGCCGAATTGGTGGTTTTGAGTGCTTTTGACACGGGAAGAGGTCGGATTACAGGCGATGGCGTCATCAGGCTGTCTCGTGTTTTTATTTCCGCTAGAGTTCCTAGTGTTCAAGTGTCATTATGGGCGATCCCTGCTGCCCCCACTTCTTTCCTAATGACGAAGTTTTATAATAATCTCCAGGGAAATCCAGACAGAGCCGCTGCGCTGCGAAGTGCCATGTGAAAAACTCTGAAAACATACCTGAACCCATTAGACTGGGCGGTATTTACCCTGATCGGCGAAGCGCAGTGAAGGGAAATATTTGAGTAAGATTGAAGTCAATACTTTTCGGTTAATCTCTCCCCAACCCATAATTATCTGTGTGAAGGGTAGAGCTACTAAGCGTTACCCATCGAACTCTTCTCAATGTTGTGGGTTGCGTTCCTCAAACGCCACGCCCCCAACGCGGAGAACTCATCTACACGGAGTGGCTTACCAGCGTACGAATGACAGGGTTTCATTCATTTCTCCGACTTAACTCCCAGCAATCCTCGACCTAGAAGCTCGTGCATCGGATTGTGAATTCTAGAAGAATTGGGGCGAGTATTGCACAAAGTGCATCTGAAGAGCGCGATCGCGTTTTTATTTAGATAAGGTCATATTCTTGCGGAAATCCTCGAACTCAGCATGTAGGGGCTAGCAAAAGCGGTAGCGACTCTTTGTCATTCATCTCGGAAAATTCCCAAATGAATGACAGACTTTTCGGATCGGTACAGCAAAGCCCTGGGCTATCATCGACCCATGCGGTAACGTTTAAAGGAAAGGGGTACGTTTAAGGGCAGAAAGGGGTATACTCCGGAAGGGTATATGTTGCCGACTGAACTGCCCGAAGTGGAGAATCGAAATTTGCCTACTCATCCGTTTTGGCGATGATTGGCACTTCACGATTGGCATAAACTCAAACAGTGTTACAGCCAATTAGTTTTATAGAAAAAATAATTTTACCATCCCCTAAAAGGAATGCGTTCGCCTATGGGTTTTATATAGCTGTAGAGAGAAAAGTGCATTAACACATCTTGTTAAAATAAATGCATTGAAAGTGCCTAAAATCTGCTTTTTGAGGATAGCTTGGAGATAAGGCTAGGCAGGGCAATCTAAATTTGGTTTTTTGCCGCCTCGCCACTTTTCTAATTGAGAGTAGAAAAAAAATCGGTGCATTCTTACCAAGTATCTGGCTACCTGCTACCTGCAACACAAGCTGGGGTGACAGTTCCAGAAGTGGCAACGAGCGACGTGTTTCTTCCCAGGAATTAGGCAAATGAAAGTCGCTGTATGTGAAATCAGTCTATTGCTGAAGGCAAGCTATATTAAAGTGAAAAAAGAAAAAGGAAAAAGGATAAAATATTTAGTTTTACCCTTGGCCTTTTGGATGTTGCCTGCGATCGCTCCAGGAGGCGTCGATTGGGCGATCGCGCAGGCACAAATTGTGCCAGATCAAGACCCCACCAACAGCACGAACACCATTGTCAATACCAATGGCAACAGTTTCGACATTACTGGGGGAAAAACCTCCAGTAATGGGGCAAACCTTTTTCACAGTTTCTCCGAGTTTGGGCTAAACGCCAACCAAGTTGCAAATTTTCTGTCAAACCAAAATATTAAAAATATATTGGGTCGCGTCACTGGCGGAAACCCCTCTTTTATTAACGGTCTGCTCCAAGTTACGAATGGCAATTCCAATCTATTTCTAATTAATCCATCTGGCATTGTATTGGGTGCCAACGCCAGCTTAAATGTAAACGGAAGCTTCATCGCCACCACTGCTACAGGAATTGGTTTTGGCAACAACTGGTTCAATGCATCTGGTAACAATAATTATGCTGCCCTGGGGGGAGAACCCAACGCCTTTGCCTTCACCAACGCTCAACCCGGTGCAATTATCAACGCAGGGCATCTGAGTGTAGGCGCGGCAAAGGATATTGCTTTACTGGGTGGTACCGTAGTAAATACTGGAACCCTGACAGCTCCTGGCGGTAATATCACCTTAACAGCCGTACCTGGTGAGAACATAGTACGCCTGAGTCAACCAGGGAATCTACTAAGCTTAGAAATTCAACCCATAGCAGCAGCCGGTAGCCAGCCGGAAAATTGGACATTGCCAGTTGCTTCCATCCCAGAACTGTTAACGGGAGGCGGTGCCGGGAGTGCCACTGGGCTAACAGTCAACAGCAATGGTCAGGTAGTGTTAACGGGATCTGGGGTTAGCATTCCCACAGATCCAGGCACTGCGATCGCCTCTGGCAGTCTCAACGTTTCAGGTCAGACTGGCGGCACGGCGCAGGTCTTGGGCGACAAAGTCGGGCTGGTTAGTGGCAATGTTAACGCTTCAGGCACCAATGGTGGCGGCACTGTCCTCATTGGAGGGGATTTTCAGGGGAAAGGCACCATTCCCACTGCCTCTCATACATACATCAGCAGTGACTCTACGATCAATGCTGACAGTTTGCTCAACGGAAATGGTGGTCATGTCATCGTCTGGGCAGACAAAGTAACTGGCTTCTATGGCAAAATCGGTGCTAGTGGCGGCACTAATCAAGGTAATGGTGGCTTCGTCGAGGTATCTGGCAAGGAAAACTTGGCATTTAAAGGAGAGGTCAATGTAGGTGCCCCTAACGGGGTAGACGGTACCATTCTGCTCGATCCAAAGAATATCAAGATAGTCAATACAGGTGGTACGAACGACGATCAACTCAGTGCCGATACTCCTACAGGAGACTTAGCAGGGCAAATTTTATCGGCTGATGGAGGGGATGAGGTAGACTTCACCATCTCCAAGAGCTTACTCGAAAATCAGACTGGTAATGTCTTACTACAAGCAACGAATGATATTACCATCGACAACGGTGTGTCGCTGGACTTTTCTTCTGGTGGCTCGATTACCTTTACTGCCGACGCGGATAAAAATGGTGCCGGGTCTTTTTCAATGGATCAATCGCAATCCATCACAACTTCCGGGGGAGCGTTAACCATTACAGGCGCAAATGTAACTGTTGGAGAGATTAACACTTCTGTTAAGGGCAACATGGGCGGTGCTGGTAGTGTAACGTTGACCGCACAAGACGGAAACATTAAAACTGGCAACATCATAACGAAAGCTACAGGTGGCCCCAACGATGGTGGGAATGTAACGTTAACTGCGAAGGGTAGCATTACGTATAACAAGATAACGGCGGGCGCTTCCGGTAATGGAAAGTTCGGTCAAGGCACTGATGGCACGATTACTTTAACAACGGGTACAGCAGCCCCCATAAAATACACGGGATCTACGGGATCTGCCCAACCTACCAAGGTAGGTACAGATATTGCCCCAAATCCGGGCGGTAATACAGGTGGCATAGATACGGGTGGCAGCGGCACGAATGGCATAGATACGGGTGGCAGCGGCACGGGCGGCATAGATACGGGCAGTAATACAGGTGGCAGCGGCACGGGCGGCATAGATACGGGCAGTAATACAGGTGGCAGCGGCACGGGTGGCATAGATACAGGTGGCAGCGGCACGGGTGGCATAGATACAGGTGGCAGCGGCACGGGTGGCATAGATACAGGTGGCAGCGGCACGGGTGGCATAGATACAGGTGGCAGCGGCACGGGCGGCATAGATACAGGTGGCAGCGGCACGGGCGGCATAGATACAGGTGGAAGTACCGGCGGCATAGATACGGGCAGTAATACAGGTGGCAGCGGCACCGGCTCATCCGGGGGTACGGGTGGCAACACAGGCTCCTCCGGTGGCACGGGGGGCGGCACAGGCAAAAACACAGGCTCCTCCGGTAGCACGGGGGGTGGTAGCACCGGCACTGGTGGCACGGGCAAAAACACAAGTTCCTCTGGCGGTACGGGTGGAAGCACAGGCAAAAACACAGGCTCCTCCGGTGGCACGGGGGGCGGTAGTACCGGCACTGGTGGCACGGGCAAAAACACAGGCTCCGGCAGCCCTAGCAACGATCAAGCAAGCAAGGGAGATGACGGAACAAGTCAGGGAGATAACTTATCCGGCTCAGGAAACGATCCGGTTTCCACCTCTTCCGGCAAGGAAAATTCATCATCACGAAAGGTGGATGCGGAATCATCTTCACAAACTGATGCAAGTGAATCTGTTGCAGTTCTGGAAGAATCCTTCACCCGTGAATTTGAGGAATATTTGGGTCAGCAGGTTGATTCTCAGACAACCACACTGGTAGAGGCTCGTAATATTTTGCAAAAAATTGAGAAAGCGACTGGGGTGAAACCGGCACTCATCTATGTAACTTTTGTACCCCAGACGATTGCACTCGATCCGAGCCTACTAGATACGACGGCTTTCAATGGAACTAAGTCACTACAGCCGTTAAATCAACCAGAAAATGTGCAGCAATCTAGTTCCCTAAGTAAGGTCAATCGGGCAGGGCGTAACAATAGCGACCAGTTGGAAATATTGGTAGTGACTTCTGATGGTGTACCAATTCGCAAACGGGTTCCGGGGACAACGCGATCGCAAGTAATCAAGGTTGCCGATCAATTCCGTGCCGAAGTGATTAACCCCCGAAGACAGAAGGCTTACCTGGCTCCAGCCCAAAAACTTTATAAGTGGATGATTGCACCCATTGAAGCCGATTTACAAGCGCGGGGTATCCAGAATATGGTCTTCCTCGCAGACAGTGGGTTACGCTCCATCCCGATTGCCGCTCTCCACGATGGTCAAAAGTTTCTGGTGGAGAAATACAGTACGGGGCTGATGCCCAGTCTTAGTTTGACGGATACTCTCTTCAAAGACATTAAAAATTCCCAAGTTCTGGCAATGGGAGCAGAGAAGTTTCCCGAACAAAGCGCTTTACCATCAGTGCCCCTGGAGTTGTCAATGATTACGCCCCAGCTGTGGAAAGGCAAAGCCTTCCTTAACGATGCCTTCACCCTCAAGAATCTGAAGTCTCAGCGCTACTCGCAGCCTTTTGGGATTGTCCATCTAGCAACTCATGCCGAATTTGAATTAGGCCCTCCTAGCCAATCCTACATTCAGCTATGGGACACGAAACTGCGATTGAATCAGCTAAAGCAAATGGGCTGGAACGATCCACCTGTAGAGTTATTAGTGCTGAGCGCCTGTCGCACAGCGTTAGGCAATGAACAGGCAGAGATGGGCTTTGCTGGATTGGCTGTGCAAGCAGGGGTGAAATCGGCAATGGGAAGTCTGTGGTACGTCAGCGATGAAGGGACGCTGGGACTGATGACCAGTTTCTATTCACAATTGAAAAAAGCCCCCATCAAAGCGGAGGCACTACGGCAGGCACAGATATCGATGATTAATGGAGAAGTAAGCATTGAGGGAAACAAAATGCATACTTCCAGAGAGGATATCTCGCTACCTCCGGAGTTGGCAGGGTTAGGAGAGAAGAAACTCTCTCATCCCTATTATTGGGCAGCGTTTACGATGATCGGCAATCCTTGGTAAACAATTAAAAACGCCAAATTAAACATTCTCTGATTTTTAATTTGGCGTTTTTTTGAATTTTTAATTGCTTAATACCCACGAGCGCATCAGAGCATTTACTTGTTCTGGTACCTCATCATGGGGACAGTGACCTGCTTGTAAAAAATGCTCTGTCAGTTGAGGATAGTATTGGCGAAATTGCTCCGCTCTATCTCTTGCATTCATCCAGGGATCTGCTTCTCCCCACAACAGCAACAGCCGGCAGCGCATCTGCTTTAATAAAACGTCAACTTTTTCGCCTTGAGGCGTTCTGAAGACAGAAGCAAACACTTGAGCAGCACCGGGATCGCAAGAGGGGCGATAGATTTCTTCCACCAACCGATCGGTGATCGCACTCTGGTCGAGATAAACTTTCTGGAGTGTATTCCGAATGACTGAACGTTGTCGCGCATACTGGAACAACAGAAAACTAGCCCAGGGTTGGCGAAAAAGTGACTGAACGACTTCACCCATCACTTTTTGGATAGGGTTCGGTTGAGTCGGCACCTTAAGATTGGTGAACGGGCCAGCACTATTGAGCAATACCAATCCAACAGCGGCTGATGGACGTTGGGCTGCCACGCAAAGCCCGCAATAGCCGCCTAGAGAGTTTCCTGCTAACACAACTGGCTGACGAATCACGTTAGTGATGAAATCATACAGTTGGTCTCGCCACAAGTCGCCACCATACTCCCACTCCGGCTTGGCTGAACGACCAAAGCCCAGCAGATCGATCGCCCAAACTTCAAAATCCTGACTCAGTTCAGTAATATTCTTGCGCCAGTGGTCTGTAGAGGCACCAAAGCCATGAATCAATAATAGGGGCGGGCGTTCGGGTTGCGGTTGTCCTGCCCGTACATAATAGATGGATTGCCCCCGCCATTGCCAATAAGTGCCGGGAATGGGGACGGTAGAGGCTGCTGGGGTTGCCTGCATGTCACAAAAATGTTAAGTAATGTTAACTTCTTTATTTTAGCTTCTCAGGAAGGCTGGATGCCCTTAGACATTCAGTAGTTCTGTCTAAGGGCTTGGTTGCTGCATCCCCGTTAGTTATGTTGAGGAAAGGTTTTGCTCAGGCGTAGGGGAAATGCTGGAGCGATCGCCTCCTCAGAACGCATAAGTATTGAGTAATATAAAAAAAGCAGCTAGAATCTTAACATTTGCCTTGAGCGACCCAACTTCAGATGGGGTAACGTAGGCGCGTAGCGGCTTTCCGTATGGTAGTACGCAAGCTGTGTTCGCATCACATCCGGAGTAGAGAAGGGGAGAGTTCAAGTAGCGTTTATCAATCGTAGATCAGTAACGAAGAGGGAAGAGCAGTGTCTGTCGAAACCGTACAAAAGCCTTCAACAGTCCGTAAACTCGCACCTCGTTATCGTGTGTTGCTCCATAATGATGACTTCAACCCAATGGAGTACGTGGTGCAGGTTTTGATAACGACGGTGCCTGGTATCACGCAACCTCAGGCTGTCAGTATCATGATGGAAGCTCATACCAATGGGCTTGCTCTCGTGATTACTTGCGCCTTGGAGCATGCGGAGTTCTATAGCGAAACATTGAACAACCACGGATTGACCAGCACCATAGAACCAGACGAATAAAATACGCCCAGGCAACAAGTAAGAGGCAAGAGGTTGTTAAAAATAAACTTTGTCCGTTTAGCCCAGTACCCGGCACCGGCGCGGCTGGGCTGTTTTGTGCTGAGTTTACTCTTGCTCTGGTTGCCGGTGGCTGCACCCATTTACTTACTCTTGAGTAAAGATCCCAACTTAGTCACCATCCTGGCGATGGGGCTGTTGTTTGCAGCGTTTCTCCTGCTTGTTCGGTGGTGGGGTCAGAAAGTCTATCAGCAACCCCAGCTACTGAGACGCTATGGTTTACAAGGAACGCGGCAAAATGCCAAAGAGCTTTTCTCTGGACTGGGTGTTGGCGTCTTGATTACTTTCAGTCTGTTTGGGCTGGAGGGGCTATTGGGTTGGCTGGTGTGGCAGCCTCCGACAATTCCATTAGCCAAGCTGATTTTAGAAGGGTTAGCGAGCGCGCTGGGTATCGGTTTTGCAGAGGAATTGGTATTCCGAGGCTGGCTGCTAGATGAGTTGGAACGGGATTATCGTCCCCGTGTATCTCTTTTGGCAGATGCTTTTATCTTTGCGCTGCTACATTTTCTGAAGCCGCTGAGGGAGATTTTTCGGACTTTGCCGGGATTTCCAGGGTTGTTGCTGCTGGGATTAACCCTGGTTTGGGCAAAGCGCGGAAGCAAGGGGCGTCTGGGACTTTCGATCGGTCTGCACGCTGGCTTGGTTTGGGGATACTACATCATTAATGTGGGGAATCTGGTGCAATTTTCTGGTCAAGTTTCCGACTGGATTACTGGTGTGGACAAAAATCCCTTGGCGGGGGTAATCGGGTTGGTGTTTTTGAGCGTTTTGGCGTTTGGGATGCGGAAGCGATCGCATTCACTACACTCGCCCCAATAATCAACAACCATTGATCCTAGACTCAACCTATAGCATTACCCAATCTGGCTTCTGGAGTGGGAGAGTCCCTCTTTATCGGCAAACGGAAGTCTCTACTTCCCTGCGTGTCTCCCCCATCTAAACTCTTTGGAGAGAGGTTAACCGAAAAGTATTATAAAACTTAGTTGTGGCGGATTCGGTAAGCGGCTCTTGAGGAGCAACGACGAGCGCAAATATTCTTACCAGATTGCCCCTCGCCGCTTCAAGTCACGCTTCATTGCTTCTGAAAGTCCTGTATTCTCTCCAAATCGAGCTTTTTCCACTTTTACCGTGCCTAAATCCGCATCGCTCAAATTGGCACGACGCAGGTCAGCGCCGCTTAGGTCGGCACCCATCAAGTTTGCACCTATCAACGTGCCACTACTCAGGTCAGCACGACGCAGGATAGCATAACTCAAGTTCGCCTCACTCAAGTTGACACTACACAAGGAAGCATCAATTAAGTTGGCGCGACAAAGGTCGGCTCCAATCATTTGAGCCTCATTGAGTTGGGCACATAGTAAGTTGGCACTGTTGAGGTTAGCACCAATCAAGTTGGCACCCATCAAACAGACTTTAATGGCGTCAGCTCTGTTGAGATTGGCACTGAGCAAATTGGCACCGCTCAAATCAGCCATATTCAAGTTGGCTTTATTCAGCTTGGCACCCGCGAGATCGGCACCAATCAGATTGGCACCCAGCAGCAGCGTACCCAGCAAAATCGAACCGCTTAAGTCGGCACCATGTAGGTCAACGCCACTAAGATTAGCACCCGCAAAATCTTTAACGGGATTTAATCCAGCAATTTCTGCTAATTCAAGGAAGTTATCTGTATCTGCCTCTACAACGTGTAAGATCAAGTCTTTCAGTCGCTGGAGAGATTTCTCATTAGGCACATTCAAACTCTGTCCGGCTTTCATTAGGCTTTTGTTTGGACCTGAATAGGCAGAGGGCAATCATTCTCTCTATTACCGCCCTCTTGTTACGACTAATATGCTTCAACCCCAGTTCCTCGACATCCGGATATTCACTTACAAATTGGTTATTTTGCTCTAGTTGAGCCAAAATTGCTTCTAAGGATTTATCGAGACTGTCTGTTGACTCCTCATCAACCATCTCTAGGTGGGATTTTTTAGAATTTGAGTATTGCATTTTTTACCTCAACATCATTTAGCTTAAGTAAACCCATTCTAAAAATAACATTGCACTGCGATCGCCGGGGAAATATCCACTAAAATTTACGTGAATTTGAGGGTTCATCAAGTTATGGAAAAGTAACAAACTCCTTTTCGTCTAGATGTCTGAAGCTGCATGAGTTGTAGAAAAAAATTTTGATTCTCAACCAGTAAAACAAAAGCAATATTTAGTATGTTTTTATACTTGGGTACTTGGATTTTGATTTCTGGATTGAACTCGCTCGAAAAAACTTTACGGTTGTTTTTGTCTAAAGTTCTATTGGTTGGCATTTCCTCAACAAAATAGCTGGGATCGTTACGGGCAGACATTTATCAGACTCAGAGAAAGAAGATTTAACCTCGACCTGCTGGAGGGACTTTGGGCGATCGCTTATCGAGCGATCGTGTTGCGTAGCCGACAGCATATGCTGCAATTGAAGTCGCTATGTAGCGATCGCATCGGTTCAGTTGCATCAGGGGAACACCAAGCGAAATTACTATGTAACCTATAATACTTTTGCCTACTGAGATTCCCTTTGCTCGAAATGCCTTTTTAGTCAAGTTTCTATCAAATTGCATAAAAGAATAATTGTGAATCCACGCTTCTCGATAGAAGGCGAATCTGACGATTTGCTGACACTTTAACAAAGTAGTAATTTCTTCTGAATGTCAAAAAATCTCAACTCAGTTGCTGCCAACTATTGCCTTTACGAAGGGCAATAAATTTATACCTATCCCTAATAATTCATAAAGGTTGCCAATAAATTGTCAAAGCTCAGCGTCGGTTTCTGGGATGACAAGCTTGACATTTTGAACGGGAAATGGTTTAAGAACGGGGATGCTTATCTCTTGCAAAACCTGATTGAAGTCCTAACTGAAGTAGGGATACGATCCCACTACGTAGATTTCGGCTTAGTTTTGAAAGAACCCAAACCTGTTTTCTTCGAGAACAGGTTTGGGTAAGCAACCTTGCGATCGCTTCGGTAAAATCCCCTAAGATTCATGGGGGATTCCCGGAAGGGCGTTTGGCATCTATAGCGGTTCTTATTTTTATGCCATACACTCTGACCTTGCCCCTCCCCTTCCCGATTCCGAAAAGGGGACTGGAGGGTTAAACCTGGATTGGACTCAACTTGGCATCACTATAGTTGGGGATGCCAATATAGTCTTGCAGGGCTTTCACCTCCAAAGGAGCTGACTGCAAGGCACGAATCGCTGCCGCAGTAGCTTTAGCACCTGCAATCGTCGTGATCATAGGGATTTTGTAAGTGAGGGCACTGCGACGAATCAAGCGTCCATCTGCCTGCGCTTCTTCCCCAGAAGGTGTGGTGATAATCAGCTGAATCTTGTTGTTTTTGATCGCATCCAGAACGTGAGGACGCCCCTCATGCAGTTTCAGCACCACATCCACCTCTAGCCCATGTTCCCGCAGCACTTTGCGCGTGCCAACGGTGGCGACAATATGAAAGCCCAACTCGATCAAATCTCTGACCACTGGCACCGCCGCCGCCTTGTCCCGGTCGTTCATTGAGACAAACACTGTGCCAGATAAGGGCAACCGTTGTCCCGCTGCTAACGCTGCCTTAGCAAACGCTCTTCCGAAATCCACGTCAATCCCCATCACTTCTCCCGTCGAGCGCATTTCTGGCCCCAGAAGGGTGTCAGCACCGGGGAATTTTTCAAAAGGCAGTACGGCTTCCTTGACGGCAACGTGACGCGGCAGTACCTCCTCTGTCAAGTCGAGGGATTCCAGCGTGGCACCTGCCATAATTCGGGACGCCAGAGCGGCTAGGGGTACTCCAGTCGCTTTGGAGACATAAGGGATGGTGCGCGAGGCTCTGGGGTTGGCTTCTAGAATGTAAACTTGTTCCCCCTGAACGGCAAACTGGATATTCATCAATCCAATCACCTTGAGGGTCTTGGCGAGATCGATAGTCCAGGTACGGATGGTATCCAAGACTGCTTCCGATAGGGAAGTATAGGGCAAGGAACAGGCAGAATCCCCAGAGTGAATGCCCGCTTGTTCGATATGCTCCATGATGCCGCCAATCACGACCTTACCAGTGTAGTCAGCGATCGCATCGACATCCACCTCAATCGCATTTTCCAAAAACTTGTCGATCAAGATCGGATGATCGGGTTCCACCAGCACCGCATACATCATGTAGCGCTGCAAATCCTCATCAGAGTAGACAATTTCCATCGCCCGTCCTCCCAATACATAAGAAGGACGTACCACGACGGGGTAGCCAATGCGCTGCGCGACCGCTAAGGCGTCTTCAAAACTCCGAGCAATTCCGTTCGCTGGCTGCTTGATATCAAGTTCCCGCAGGATTTTTTCAAATCGCTCTCGGTCTTCGGCGGTGTCAATCGAATCTGGCGAAGTTCCCCAAATTTTAGCGGTGATTTCGGGGTGGGATTGCAGATATTCCTGCAATGGTAAAGCCAATTTTAGCGGCGTCTGACCCCCAAACTGCACGATAATTCCCTCTGGCTGTTCCGCCTCGATGATGTTGAGGACATCTTCTTTCGTCAGCGGCTCAAAGTAGAGGCGATCGCTCGTATCATAATCGGTGGAAACGGTCTCCGGGTTTGAATTGACCATAATCGTCTCAAACCCTTGCTTGGAGAGAGCATAAGCTGCATGACAGCAACAGTAGTCAAACTCAATCCCCTGTCCAATCCGGTTCGGGCCACCCCCTAAAATCATGACCTTGCGCTTATTTGAGGGCAATACCTCTGATTCTTCCTCGTAAGTCGAGTAGTAATAAGGAGTCAGTGCCTCAAATTCCGCCGCACAAGTATCCACGGTTTTGTAGACGGGGACGACGCCCAACTGCTTGCGGTAGTCGCGGACTTCATCTTCGGTCGTTTTAGTAGCGTAGGCGATCTGGCGATCGCTAAAACCTTCCTGCTTGATGTCCCACAACTTTTCTTTTGTCAGGTCTTTCAGCTTGCTTCGCTTCAAGAACTTCTCGGTTTCCAACAGTTGTTGCATCTTATCTAGAAACCACGGATCGATTCCCGTCAGTTCATAGACTTCTTCTACCGTCATCCCCATCAACATGGCATGACGAACGGTGAAAATTCTCTCTGGATGAGGCGTCCGCAGTCCCGAACGAATTTGTTCCAAACTTGGCAATTTCTCGTTCTTGTCGCATCCCCAACCCGCGCGACCCGTTTCCAAGCCTCTTAATGCTTTCTGGAACGACTCGCAGAACGTCCGCCCCATCGCCATCACTTCTCCCACCGACTTCATCTGCGTCGTCAGGATTGCCTGAGAACCCGGAAATTTCTCGAAGGCAAATCGGGGTATTTTCGTCACCACATAGTCAATGGTCGGTTCAAAGGACGCCGGGGTTTTCTTGGTGATATCGTTGGGAATTTCGTCGAGGGTATAGCCTACCGCCAACTTTGCCGCTATCTTCGCAATTGGGAACCCGGTCGCTTTAGAAGCCAGGGCAGAACTGCGAGAAACGCGGGGGTTCATCTCAATGACAATCAGGTCGCCAGTCAGAGGATTAACTGCAAACTGAATATTCGAGCCGCCGGTTTCTACCCCAATCTCGCGGATAATTTTAATCGACGCATCCCGCAACCGCTGGTATTCCTTATCGGTGAGGGTTTGCGCGGGTGCTACGGTAATCGAGTCCCCAGTGTGGATGCCCATCGGGTCAAGGTTCTCAATCGAGCAGATAATCACGACGTTATCTGCCAAATCGCGCATGACTTCTAGTTCGTACTCTTTCCAACCCAGCAGCGACTGTTCGATGAGAATTTGCGACACTGGGCTAGCATCCAAACCGCCCTGAGCCATTTCTTCAAATTCTTCCTGGTTGTAGGAAATGCCGCCGCCGGTGCCGCCTAGGGTATAGGCAGGGCGGATAATCAAGGGATAGCTGCCAATTTGGGACGCGATCGCCTTCGCTTCATCGAGGGTGCTAGCAATCCCCGATGGGCACACGCTTACCCCAATTTTCGCCATCGCTTCCTTAAACAGCAGCCGGTCTTCGGCTTTCTCGATTGCCGGTAGCTTGGCTCCAATTAACTCGACCCCGTACTTTTCCAGTACTCCATTTTTCGCAAGGGTGACGGCTATATTTAGAGCTGTCTGACCTCCCATTGTGGGCAGCAGCGCATCAGGTTGTTCTTTGGCGATTACCTTTTCTACGATTTCTGGTGTCAACGGTTCAATATAGGTGCGATCGGCCGTTTCCGGGTCGGTCATAATGCTGGCTGGATTCGAGTTCACCAGCACGACTTCATATCCTTCCTCCCGGAGCGCCTTACAGGCTTGAGTGCCTGAATAGTCAAACTCGCAGGCTTGTCCAATCACAATTGGACCAGAGCCTAGTAACAGAATTTTGTGGATGTCCTGGCGGCGGGGCATAGTTGTTTGTCCTAGCGTGACTGTTTTAAGTCCAGATTATTTTAAAGGCTTTCTTCCCTGTGCTTGGTAGTGGTTTTTGCCAATTTGCCCAAGATTTGATGAGGAAAGGTTTTTGCAACTTCTTTTGTGTCAACTGGCAAGTGTCTTCGTGGTACAACCAGCTCCCATTGACCGGGCAGTTTGAGCGAGGCTATCGATGTTAGAGACCAGGTTATCGCGTCTCTACCGCGATCGCGTCAAATCCGCCCTTCCATTCTGAACTCTTCGGTTCTCATTCCCATGATGTAGGGAAGCCAAGAAATCCGCCTTTTAGGTTAGTTGACAACTAATTTCAACAAGGTGAAAATTAATTTCTGGGTTTTTCTTTACAACTTAAATCAGAACTTTTACAACTTCATAATAAACAAGCAGAGAGAAGATATCTTCCCTCTGCTCAGTTAGTGTTACTCTCTGTCTTAAAGAACCACAGGTTAGGTACTGAAAATTTTAGCAGCCTGCATATCGAGGCTACATCTAGCTTACCTCAACGGGATTCAAGAGGCAGATACTAATTATTCGTAGTCTGGACAAAACCCAAGGTCAAGCTGTCTTTAGCGAGGAAGTGAGCCAGATGATAAGCCCGCTCTTCGGTTTTCAGCAAGATTGTTTCGTACAGATAACGGGTTGCGCGATCGCCCAAACTTTCTGCTTGTCCTGCCTGACGCCGGATTAGCTGAATCATCGCTTGCTCGGCGGCTAAGTCGTGTTCCACCATCTGGCGGCAAGAAAATACCCCTTCATCTTCTGGCGTGAAGCAGCACAGCTCTGCTAGCTTGGCAAAGCCAGCTACTGGAACGCCACCCAGTCCATCCAACCGTTCGCCAATATCATGAACGTGTCCCTGCACCTGTTCGTAGCTTTCGCTGAAGAACTCGTGCAGCATATAAAATTCTGAACCTTCGACCACAAAGTGATGCTTTTGATATTGCAAGTACAGCGCCTGAAAACTCGCTAGAGCAATGTTGAAGCCCTCACAAACCGGCGTGGTGATACTGCGATCCAGCAACACCGGATTGTCATAAACCTGACCGAAGGAGCGCAATACACTCTGAGTTTCGGACATCGTTGTATTCTCCTCTCAATAAGCAACGGTTGTTGCTAATGCAGTAAGTGTATCACGCTAACCCAATTTTGGTGTCTCACTATAGTCTGAGCCAGTTTGACCCGATCCGCAGCAAGCGCTAGTTCCTCAGTTGTATCCTTGCCTATTTCTCGCAAGCAATTAAATTTTTAGTTAAGCTAGTTGAGAATTGTTGTCGTTTGAGTTATATGTATTAACTAGGGTGAAATTGTAAAAATTCCCTACGTCAGGGAATTTTCGGAAAGGCTAGCGAGTCCAAGGAAGTTATAGACAATGCTAATTTTTCGCGTCTGTGGGAACGAATGAATCCAATAGAGCCAATTGAGCCACAACCAGAAACCGGCAAGGTTGTTGAGGTGAATCGAGCAGATCGGTGGCAAGTTTATTACCGCTTGCGAGAGTTAGGAATTTCCTGTGGGTGTGCGGTTGACCAGCCCTTGCTGGTTGAGGTCTACAACACGACAGCAGCGATTCAGCTGTGGAGTGTTGTTAGGCAGTTAACGGCATCGCGCGGCGAGTTAGTGAGCCATCTGGAACGCTGCTGGTAGACGAGTAACGATCCAAAAGAAAGTTAAAAGAGGTTGTAAAAAAGCATGAGTAAATTTAAACAAAACAACTCAGAATTCCGCCTTGAGGGATGGTTACTCGGTTTTGTCATCGAAGATGGCTATAAAATCAAATATTTGAGACTCGCAACTTCACAGGGTGAATGTCAGATAAAGCTTGCCAAAGAAGCTCGGATTTCCCTATTTCGCTCAGGAGTGACACCCGGTACTTGGGTTGAGGTTTTTGGCGAAACTAAGCTCAAGTTAAAAAGCGGAGAAGTCAAACAAAAGGCTTATCTGGTTAAACCGGGTGTTCCCCCCAGCCAATCTCAGGAAGTTACACAAGTTGAGGAAATTCAGGAATTGCCTCGACCTGCTAAAAAATTACCTCTACCTTCCGGCGTCAAAGCGACAATTTTGGTGTGTAAGAAGTCAGATTGTTGCAAGTTGGGTGCTAATAAAGTTTGTCAGGCTTTGGAAGAAGGTTTGCGCGATCGCGGCTTGGACGACCAGGTTACGATTAAAGGAACTGGCTGCATGAAGCGTTGCAAATCAGGGCCAAACATCGTTATGCCGGATAAAACCCGCTACACTCGGATTAACGCTACAGAAATCCCTGAAATTATAGATAAACATTTTCCAGATGAGATGGTATCTGAAGAGCTAATTGCACCTCGTTTGGAGTGCGAAACAGCTAGGGTTCGTTAATAATTTTTCGTAATTTATAGATAATACATACCCCCAACTTCTTTTTATCAGGAAGTTGGGGGTATCGTCTATGTGCAGCCTGCCATAATATTAGTACCTGACCAAAGCGAGTAGATAACTATGGCGATCGCTACTGTAACCGAAAGCTGCTCTCTAGAAGACTTTATGGCTAATCCCCCCGATCACATGGAGTGGGTGGATGGACAACTTGTGGAGAAAACGGGAATGACGGTAAAACATAGTATAGTTCAGACTAGGTTAGCTTGGGGCTGGAAAAATTTCATTACCCAATCTGGACAAGGAGGAGAGGTTGTTGTAGAACTTCCCTGTCGGACTTTGAAGCAGGGGCGTCGTCCTGATGTATCCTATCTCACAGCGGAATTGGTAGCGCAGTTTGGTGAGGCAGGAGCATTACCACAAAGTCCACCGCTGATTTCTGAAATCGCTTCTCCAACGGATTCAGCCGAGGATTTGTTTGCCAAAGCAAGCGAGTATTTAGAATCGGGTTGTTCAGAAGTCTGGCTAGTATTTCCTGAGAGTCGTCGGGTATTGTTAATTACTCAAAGTCAGACATTAGGGTTTAATACTGGTGATGTAGTGAGTACGCAACTTGTACTCAGAGGATTTAGTGTAGCGCTAGATGAATTGTTAGCTTGAAGCTGACAGTTGATAGAGATTTAAAATATTACTAAATGGATAGTAATTTTAGCGCGAGTAGCGTGGCAAGAGCGATCGCCTAAAAGTTACGTGGATTAAGCAAAAACCCACCATTACCGCCTGAAGACGGGCATAGTGGGTAAAGAGAAGGAAATTCTTCAACTCAAGAAAGCGCGATCGCTTTTTTGGCATCGCCGTCCATCTTGACTAAAGCGTAAACTGACCTTGCATTTGACTCAGAGCCTTAGTGCAAGCAGCACAACTGCACCCTAGATGGTCTTTGATAGGATTACTCGGTTGCACAGATGCAGGCACTTGTTGATATTGCACGACAATAACTTGTGCAGTTGGTGCAGACAGCATCATATTTGAAGCTTCAGCGGCTTGTGCTGTATTCGCTAGCAGGAGCATTGATGCCAAAATTATCGGACAAGTAAGCAAAGCAAGAGCAATTCTGTTCATAATTCAAAAGCTGACAGTTTTTGATGGCATTATAGCCAATTAATTGCCCGCTAAGTTTTGCTTAACGGCAACCAAATCCTTAGCTGTGTTAGCTTGGCTTGGCTTGAGGACAAGTAAATGCGATCGCGCTCATCCACCCATCAAAAATGGCAAGATAGCAGCGCCTACAGCATCTGCGTACTCTTCATGTAATCCCAACGAACCGGGAAGCCGGAGTGTCTGCACTCCTGGGACGTTAGCCATTGCTTCCATTTCTGCTTTTGATTTCGGCGGTGCTTGTTCGCCAATTACCACCATCACGGGTAAGGGTAAAGGCTGAAACCAGGCGAGAAAATCGTCTCTATGATTAACCGGATCTAAACCTCCGGTGACGAAGGCGGCGGGAGCAAAACGCGCTCCTGGTTGATGTGCTGTCTGCAACTTTTGTTCGAGTCGGCTAGGAGTCAGCGAGTCAGGTTCAACGTAGACATGGCGACGATACATCAAGCTAATGAAGGATTCTGTGGTGTTTAGCTTGTAGAGAGCTTGTCCTAAAATGGGCGATCGCACTACATTCTTTAGCGTTCTAAACCACCCTTGCTTTTTACCCATCATCGTCGGAAATGGCCCGCGCCAAGTGGGAGCCGCTAAAACAATCCGTGACAAAACGGGCGGTTGTTGTTGCGCTAGTTGCATCGCGTAACCAGCAGCGTGTCCAGCAGCAATGATGGCTATTGGAGTATCAAAAACATTTTTGACAAAATCTTGCAGAAATTGGTGATATAGGGCGGGTTGGTAGTTCAAGGGTAGACGAGGCGATCGCCCAAATCCAGGCCAATCGAGAGCGACGACTTGAAACTGAGATGATAATAACTCTGCCAGTCCGCGCATTTCCGAGCGTGTGGAAGCAGTGCTGAAAGCTGGCAGAAGTAATATGGGAGATCCTTTGCCTAGAGTTTCATGAACTATGGGTAATTGTTGCCCTTCCCAAGCCCAGAGATATTCCTGAACGGTTCCGCCAATTCCGACAGTACTAGGTGCAGAAATCGTTGAAGTTGCCATAAGACACAATCCCTATTTTATTTACTCTAGGCAATCTTTTAACTGCTGTTGAATTTGGGCTTCATTCAAGTTACGCCCAATAAATACCAGTTGATTGCTCTTTTGAGAAATCCACTTGTCAGTTTTCATTTCAACCCGTTTACCGCACAGTTGAAAGATGTGGCGTAAACTACTTTCCTTAAACCAGAGTAAACCTTTGGCGCGAAAAACGTCTTCGGGAAGTTGTTCGGTTAAAAATTGTTGAAATTTCTCTAAAAGGAGAGGGCGATCGCTTTGAAAAGAAAATGACATGAAACCATCATTTTCTAAGTGGTGGGAATGATCGTGATGATGATCATGATGGTGATGATGGCTAGATTCCTCTTTAGCTGGATAAGATTCCGCTTGGGAAACTCCCACATCTAAAATTAGTGGCAGAGGAACTTGTCCGTAGGAGGTTCGCAAAACTCTTGCGCCTACTTTCATGGCGCGAATGTAGTCTTCCAACTCCTTGACTTGGGCTTCTGGAACCAAATCGGTTTTGTTCAGCAGAATGATGTCACCATAGGAAATCTGATTGAGGGCGGCATCACTTTCAAAATGCTCCGGTGTAAACGTTTCCACATCCACCAAAGTCAAGATAGAATCGAGCCGAGTTAGATCGCGCAAATCTGTACTAATGAAGGTCAAGGCAATGGGCAATGGATCGGCAATTCCGGTTGTTTCGACAATTAAGTAATCAATGCGATCGCTCCGTTCCAGCACCCGATAAACTGCATCGAGCAATCCATCGTTGATGGTGCAACAAATACAGCCATTAGTGAGTTCGATCATGTTTCGATCGACGGAAATCAATAGCTGGCTATCGATATTAATATCGCCAAATTCATTAACTAAAACTGCTACTTTTAAGTCTTGACAATTATGCAAAATATGGTTAAGCAGCGTTGTTTTACCACTGCCTAAAAAGCCTGTAACGATCGTGACTGGCATTCCCCGTTTAGGAATATCCGAAATCAGGTTTTGTTTGGGTGCTGTAAGATTGTTCATTACTCTTTCGGTGTTAATTGAGCGATGCAGACATAGATTCACACCATGCGGCGCAGTGTCTGCGATGACATGGCAAGTTCTCAGAATGCCAAGATATTTTTAATAATGATAACTATTATCATAGGCGATCGCAGGTAGTGCTTCGTAGGCGAACTCTTCTATCAATCGCTTGCAGGCTATACAGGCGTAGGTTAGAGTAGCGAGTCTAACCTACAATGCGATCGCGCTTGGCGTTGTCGGTCTTAAATTACCGCAATGCAGTCAATTTCTACCAGCACATCCTTGGGTAGACGGGATACTTGCACGCAGGCACGGGCAGGGGCTGTCTCCGCATCAAAATATTTACCATAAACTGCGTTAACCGCAGCAAAATCATTCATATCTTTGAGAAAAACGGTGGTCTTGACCACATTTTCAAAGTTAGCCCCAGCAGCAGACAGAATCGCTTCAAGATGAGCCATTACCTGTTCTGTTTGCTTGGCTACATCGTCGGTGTAGACAATATCACCGATTCTAGGATCGATAGCAATTTGACCGGCGACGAAGATCATCTGACCGCTGGCAGCGATCGCTTGATTATACGGCCCGACTGGTGCTGGTGCGTTCTCTGTACGAATTACTTTGCGTGTCATTAGTATTTGTGTTGATAACGATGTTTCCTGTTTGCGGGGTTCTGTATCAGAGGCTGAGGACTTGTAAACTTCCCCATCGGGCATTATCGCGCCCGTGAAATCCGCACCCTTGATGCTTGCTCCATAAAGGTTTGCATCAGTCAAATCTGCTTTTTTCAGGTTGGCTCCATTCAGGTTTGCCCCCATGAAATTTGCTCCTTGCAGACCTGCTCTCTCTAAATTTATCCCTCGCAGGCAGGCTTTTCTAAACTGTATGTTTGTCAGTTCTGCTGCGCCTAAATCTACCTCAGCAAAATTCATAGCTGACAAATTATAGCTGGGCAACTTGACACCACGGAGCTTGGCTCCCTGGAGATTGGCATCTTGGATGTTAACATTAGCTAATTCTGCCCGACTTAAGTCAGCTTCAAATAAGTTTGCACTCGTTAGTTTCGCATTACTCAAGTTTGCTCTAACAAGGTTGGCTTGACTTAGAGACGCTTTAGTTAGGTTGGCACTATTTAGTTGAGCATCACTTAGGTTTGCATTGTCTAGGTTGGCATTATTAAAGTTAACACCACTCAAGTTTGCCTTACTGAGGTTGGCACCGCTGAGTTCTGCCAAACCCAAATTTACTGAAGAAGCTTGCACCCCACTCAGATTTGCTCCAATTAAGGATACTCTGCTAAATTTTGCGCCAGTGAGGTTGGCATTAGCCAAGTTTGCCTGATGTAACTCAGCTCCGGTCAAATCTGCATTCTGTAGGTCTATCTTACTTAGGTTTGCACCTGGGAGCTGTATCCCACTTAGTTTTACTCCTTGAAAGTTCCGTTCGCCCTTGGCGTATTTTTCTAGAAATTCTTCAGCGTTCATTGTTGGTTTAGCTTAGCGATTGTCGCGCACTTGCATCAGTTTAAGACACCGGACGAACAGGAAATCGCTGGAGCGTTGTTTTAAACCCGCGAAGGCGGGTTTTGTCTGTGTAGGCGCGATTTCTAATCGCCGCAACTCATGCAAATTTTAAATGGTCGGATTAATGCAAATTCTAATCTCCGCAACTCATGCAAATTCTAATTGCCGGAGCTAATCTTAATTGCTTTATTTCGCTAACACACCGTTTAAGAAAATATCAGCCAACCCTTCTGCCATTTCTTGCATTGCTTTCGGGGAAGCATTTTCTCCCAATAGGGTGTCGTGGCTAAAACCGGCAATTGTGAACATCCCCAAGAAAACTTGGGCGACAATTCTCGGATTCATGCGGCGATAGGTGCCTCTATCCATTGCAGTTTGAAAGAAAGCTTCTGCCACATCCGTCATTTTGACAATTACTTCAGCTTGGATGCGATCGCGCAACTCTGGATGAAACTGCGCTTCTGTAAAACAAACCCGCAGCATATCCGCATTTTCACGTAGATTCATCATCCGCCGATGCATCACCTGAGCCACAGCTTTATAGCTGCCCATTTCACTCAATTCCGTTAATAAATCTGTGAGAATTTCTACCCAGCCTTGCGTCGCCACCTCAATCAAGATCGCCTTTTTGTTCGGAAAATGACGAAACAACGTTCCTTCTGCAACCCCCGCTGTTGCGGCAAGATCGCGGGTTGTTGTCCCCTCATATCCCTGGCGGGCAAATAACCGCTGTGCTGCCTGTAAAATTCGGGTGTGAGTATCGTCTTCAGTATGAGCAACTTGCTTAGTTGTTCCTACCGTTTTCCGGTTAAAAATTCCCATATTAAGAAATAAATGGATGGATTACCACTAACACCCTAATGCAATTGTGCTATAGGCGAGTAATCAATCACCCAAACCTTCACAGATTGTTAACACCACACAATCCACGTTAGAGTCAATATCTTGGAATTAGCGCTGCTTAATCTTTAGTATTGTATGAGTCAGTTTTGTCGATTCTTGTGTGTGTCAATCCCAACGACAGCACAACCGTTACCGGAAAGTTTGAACCCCAGCCCTCAACCGTCAAGACAGCGTCAGTGGCGAAGCATTCTGGCTTTTCTGCTCGCGCTGCTGCTGGGGTGGGGTATGCAGCCAAATGTGGCGTTAGCTCGTACCCAGACGCTTGAAAAGGCGGATGGGACTGCCACAACCCAATCGATTCAGCCCTATTTAGACCGGGTGATTCAGCGGGTGACAGAGTTTCGCTTAGACAATGGTTTGAAGTTTATTGTATTGGAACGGCACCAAGCGCCGGTTGTGTCTTTTTACACCTATGCCGATGTGGGGGGTGCCAACGAACCCAATGGTCAAACAGGCGTTGCTCACTTTCTAGAGCATTTAGCTTTTAAGGGAACCACACGCATTGGTACGCAGGACTACAAGGCAGAAAAACCGCTTTTAGACCGTTTAGACCAGTTATCCGAACAAATTCAGGCAGCAAAAGCGGCAAAGAAATCGGCAGAAGTGACAACGTTGCAGGCAGAATTTAACAAAGTTGAAGCCGAAGCAGCAAAATATGTCAAGCAAAATGAACTGGGTCAAATTGTCGAACAAGCGGGAGGCGTCGGTCTAAATGCGGCAACCTCTACAGATTCCACAGTCTATTTCTACAGCTTTCCTTCCAACAAATTAGAGCTGTGGATGTCGCTGGAGTCAGAGCGGTTTTTAGACCCAGTGTTTCGAGAATTTTATAAAGAGAAAGAAGTCATCCTGGAAGAGCGACGGTTGCGAACTGATAACTCGCCCATCGGTCAAATGATTGAGGCTTTTCTCGATGCGGCTTTCAAAGTGCATCCCTATAAGCGTCCAGTGATTGGCTACGACCAGGACATCCGCAATCTTACCCGCGAAAATGTGCAGGAGTTTTTTGACACGCACTACGTCCCCAGCAAGTTAACTATTGCGGTCGTTGGGGATGTTAACCCAACGGAAGTGAAACGGCTGGCTCAAGTTTATTTTGGACGTTACAAAGCGAGACCTGCGACGGAGGAGCAATTACCGACGGAACCCAAGCAAACGGAAGCGCAGGATGTCACCTTGCGGCTGCAATCCCAACCTTGGTATCTAGAAGGCTATCACCGTCCGGCGATGAATCATCCGGATCATGCAATTTATGAACTGATCGGTCGATTGTTGAGCGATGGTCGGACTTCTCGCCTCTACAAGTCTTTAGTAGAAGAGCAGCAAGTGGCTCTGAATGCGGAAGGTTTTAGTGGCTTTCCGGGAGATAAGTATCCGAATTTGATGCTGTTCTATGCGCTGACCGCTCCCGGTCATACAGTGGATGAAGTGGCGGCGTCTTTGAGCAAGGAAATTGAGCGGCTGAAGACGGAACCCGTAGCGGCGATGGATTTAGATCGGGTGAAGACACAGGCAAGAGCTGATTTATTGCGATCGCTCGATTCCAATATGGGCATGGCGATGTCGCTGGTGGACTATGAAGTGAAAACCGGCTCATGGCGGAACCTGTTTAAGCAACTAGATGCGATCGCTACCGTGACACCCGCAGAGATTCAGCGAGTGGCGAAAGAAACTTTCCAGCCACAAAACCGGACAATTGGGCGAATTCTGCCTAAACAGGACTGAGGACTGAGAGGAAGAAGAAGGAAGAGGAATGAGTATGCAGTGGTTTAGGCAGAATTTGCTGAAGAAGGGCAAAGGAAAACAAAGGAAAAATTATTTTCTGTTTCTTTTGACTTTCTCCTTGATACTTTTGACATTTTTGATGCCAGCAGTAGCGGATACAGCGCGGCATTATACAGAGTTGAAGTTTCCGCCGTTGCCGGAAATTCAGGTCCCTCCGTACACGCGCTATCAGATGGACAATGGGATGATTGTGTATCTGATGGAAGATCACGAACTTCCCCTCGTGAGTGGCACGGCGATGATTCGCACCGGCGCTCGTCTGGAACCAGAAAACGAGGTAGGTTTGGCTACGTTGGTTGGGGAAGTCCTGCGGACTGGCGGAACCGCGAAGCACTCCAGCGATGAACTAAACCAATTGTTGGAACAACGCGCCGCTTCGGTAGAGAGCAGTATTGTTAGCACTGCGGGTAGTGCTGACTTTACGACGCTCTCTGAAGACTTGAAGGACGTATTTAGTTTGTTTGCTGAGGTAATCCAAGAGCCGATTTTTGCACAGGAAAAGCTAGATTTAGCCAAGACGCAACAGCGCGGTGAAATTGCGCGGCGGAATGACGACCCAGGTGGTATTGCTTCCCGCGAATTTGAGAAATTAGTCTATGGCAACAATAGCCCCTATGCTCGCACCGTAGAATATGCAACCTTAGACAACATTTCCCGCGATGACTTAATCAGTTTCTACCAGAAATATTTTCATCCGAAGAATATGATTCTGGGCATCGTGGGGGATTTTGACAGTAAGGCGATGCGTCAGATGATCCAGGAAAAGTTTGGCAACTGGAAGCCAAAAGGCACAGCGCAAACTCCACCGATACCAGGGGCGGAACAGGCAAAGCGGGGAGGCGTGTTTCTGGTAAATCAGCCGCAGCTAACCCAGAGTAATATTGTCATGGGTCATCTGGGCGGTCAATTGAACAGTCCTGACTATGCGGCTCTGTCAGTATTAAATGGAGTGTTAAACGGTTTTGGCGGACGGTTGTTTAACGAAGTGCGATCGCGCCAAGGTCTCGCTTACACGGTGTACGGTTATTGGGGCGCTCAATATGACTACCCAGGCGTATTCCTTGCTGGGGGACAAACTCGTTCAGATGCGACTGTACCCTTCATTAAGGGCGTTTTATCGGAAATCCAGCGCATCCGCACCAATCCAGTGACGCCAGCAGAACTTTCCTACGCCAAGGAGTCGGAACTCAATTCTTTTGTTTTTAAGTTCCAAGATCCCAGCCAAACTCTGTCGCGATTGATGCGATATGAATATTACGGCTACCCGAAGGATTTTATCTTTCGTTACCAGCGCGACGTGGAAGCAACCACGATTGAGGATATTCAACGGGTTGCTGAAAAATATCTCCAGCCAGAGAACATTGTTACCCTGGTGGTTGGAAATGCTGCTGCAATTCAGCCGCCTCTAACCAGCATCACGCCCAATGTTACATCGATAGATATTGCGATTCCAGGAGCATCAAAAAATAGTTAGTGCTGAGTTTAGAGAAACCGAGCCAGAAGCAATAATCAGATAATAAAGCGAATGCAGACTGACTGAATTTTCTCTTAACAATTGCCCTAACTCTCTGTTAGCTACGAAAGAGCGATCGCTCTCTTCAAGTAATTTAAGAGAGCGATCGCTCTTTCCGTAATATCTCTCGCCACGCTTCCGTTTGGTAAAAGAGAAAGCTAACAGTCTAAAATTTCTTGGATAACACTCTTCAGCTCTTTGTCAGCAGGGCGTTTCTCAAACTGCTCGTGGCTATAAATCCACACAGGTTTGACTACCCATACAGTGGTACTGACTAAATACATCAATCTGATTTGTCCTGAAGCGCCCTTGGAAACCCTTAACTCCAACTTATGAAACGTCCATCCTTCAGGTAACTGAATTTTTCCCGGTAAAGGTTCTCTACGGGAATTTATGGGACACTGGTCTTCAGTTAAATCTTCTAAGGTATCTGCGACAAGCTCAATAAAATCAGCCCCATAAGCTTTTGCAAGCTTTTTGAAAGAACGTTTGAAATTTTCGGATTCTTCAATCGAGAAGGGAGTTGAGCCAGTCACGCACTTCTCCTTTGTTAATGCGAGTTGAGGATTCCGAGTTAAAAGCATCCTCCAATATCTTGGACATCACAGATTCATACGCGGGGTTATCACGCTCTATCACATCAAGCTTCTTATAACCTAACGCTTTCATATCCTCAAGAAGAATCGGCTCAGTTGAACTTGCTTCAGGTGGCAAACCCTTTCGAGCTTTCTTCCAAGGAAACTCCAAATGTGTCATCTCACTAAGTCGATAGGCATGGTAGCCACCAAAATATCCCCACATCTCTTCTAAAAGTTTTTTCTTCTCATTAGGAATCTGCAACAAGAATTCTTTGTCCGGGATAGGTAATTGCTTAGCTTCAAATTCACTGTAAAACCTGTAAGCAGGAGGGCATACAGGGCCATATCGCCATGCTTGGATTACTTCATCAAACAATTGCTCATCGTACAATGCCAAATGTACGCTTTGTGAATAATACAGAAGCTTTTGAACCTTCATGTTGGTCATTTCAGCTTCTATACCGTCCTCGTAAGCTCTCACAATGAAATAGCGAGCCACATTGAGACAATCGATCATAGCTCAAACCCGCAAAAATAGTAAATCTTTGATTGTAGCATTTTTCAATTAATATGTATTATTATAACCGAAGCATGCAAGTATATAGTACAAAATTACTACTTTTCTGCAAAATGGCTATAGGGCAATGCACCAACTAACTATATCTTCCAGCAGAATTTAAGAGTCAGGAAGTGTCTGGACTTTGATTCCCAGCTCCTGACTCCTTTGATTAAAGCTTGCAATCCCAAGTTTTAGAAGCTCAACGGTTGTACCACCTGTTTAACTGATGCTTGACGATCCTCCGACTGATGTAATCGATTAAGCCATCGTTCAGCTTTGGAGGAGTTATCTTTGTTACACCTGTTTTGTTCGATGGCTTACAGTTCAGCCTTACGCCCAAACGTTGCTCAAGAGGAATTTTTTTTACTTTTGTCGAAGAACTGGACGGTTTCAAGGTGTGACAGACTACCTTCGTTTTGGCGATCGCTTGCTTCAGTTTGATTGCATCTGAGCATCTAAGGCTTTAGAGATGCGATCGCGTGTTTCTTGCAGGTGTGCTTTGGTGTATTCGTCTAAGTTCCCACTCCGGTGTCTGAGGCTGCCGTTGATGTCTTCGCGCAATTGGCGCAATTTTGACCAGGCAAGCGTTCGGGCGTCTTCGGGCACGTCCTCAGTCCGCAACACCATGCCGATTAGTATCTGCAAGTGTTCTCGCTGCAAAGCCCGTCGAAAGCTGGATATCTTCACCGACTTGCTATCTGCTGGCTGCAACTCACTCCAAAGGTCACTGTGCAAGGTATTAAATAGTTCTGGTAGCGTCAGCGCTTGATTTGGCTGACTCTTCAGTTCCAAGTCGCGCAGACGGTTGAGGCGATCGCCCGATAGCACTTCTCTCAAAACAATGCTTTGCGGGAAGAAGATGCTATCGTGAACCGGAAAATCAAGGCGATTAATTGCAATATTATTGCTCCAATCCATCCAGCGCGAGGGTGCTAACTTATTAAGTAGATCCGGCGGGAAATTAAAAGCGTCTTCCGCAAAGACATACTTTTGCAATGCTGCCAAGGCTTCGCGCTGCTTGGCGACTGGCACAGGTTCAAAGGGTAAGCGTCCGTTGCGGTTTCCGGGGCGATCGCGGTAGAACGATTGTCCGCCAATATACTTAGTAATCAAGAACACGTTTTGCAAATAGTGCATGAACGCGGTGTTAAAGCGATCGCTGACTTCGCTATAACTTTCTCCAGTGCCGGGATACCCTTTATTGAGACGATCCCATAGTTGGCGGTCGATATCCAGTTGCGATCGCGCATAGCCTAGCGGATCGAGACTCATGTCATATTGGTTCACGGTAGGATCGAGGTCAAAGCTGTCCTCATCGGAGGCATAAGCTAATTCCGGCTGACTCGATTTCTTGGCAATCTCATCCAGAAACCGCTGTTCGGCGATGGGAATTACCCCGCCACTGGGTTTGTAACCATACTCAATCGCCCACTCGTCATAAGCACCCACCTTGCTGGTATAGTAATCTCCTTGCTTGACGCCTTGGGGTGCCAAGTTGGGTGGCAGATAGTCCATGACGGAACTCACCATCCCCTTAGCGCGGGTGATGTCGGTGTTGTTCAATTCCTCTGGTGTTAGGAGAGTACTGCCACGGAAGTTATGTCTTAAGCCTAGAGTGTGTCCGACTTCGTGAGCAATGAGCAATCGCACAAATTGATGAATATACTCTTTCATGCGATCGCTTCTGGGACTGACATTCTGCAATAGTGACAGCGACAGCGACCCAACTGCCATCTGATTGGCAAATTGCATTCCCTCGCACCGATGGTTATGACCATCCTGTTCTAATAACGAAGGTTTTACCTGTCTGTTGGCACCACCCCGCGCTGCACCTTGTTTAGACGAGTGAGAAGGCAAGAAGCCACGGTTACAAATACTGCTGTTCCCCTTCTGGTTCGGTTCGATCAGGTGGTGATATTCCTGCTTGAACGAATTCACAAAGTCAGCGTCCACGATAATGTCAGCATCCAAGATTTCCCCAGTCAACGGGTTAACCCGCGACGGTCCTAATGCAAATGCGGCATCCAAAGAATTGAACCAGCGAATCGTGTTGTAGCGCACATCAGCCGGGTCCCAAGTCGCATTGTCTGGCATCTGCTGCACTGCGATCGCATCCTTGAATCCCGCCTTCTCAAACGCGGCGTTCCACATCAAAACGCCCTCGCGGATAGCGTCGCGGTACTCAACCGGGACAGTATTTTCAATCCAGAAGACAATTGGTTTTTTGGGTGGCGACAGGGAAGCTGCGGGATCTTGCTTTTCTAGATTCCAGCGCTGGATGTAGCGCACAAACGGATCTTTGCCACTCTTACTAGAAAAATCCTTGTAAACCGTCGTGAAGTATCCAATCCGTTCGTCGGCAAGACGCGGAATATAGCCGTTGTTTTCCGGCAGCTGAGAGAGGCTGTAATGTACCTTGAGGGAAAGGGCGCGACTGTCTGGCAGTGTTGGCAGGTACGCCCCGTCATCTCCACTAGGGTTAGAGAAGCCGTAAATCGACTCAATTTCCATGTTCAGGGGGAAAGCTTTGGCAGCACCGAAGTAGGTTTTGTCTTCTTCTAGCTGGTATGAAGCCTCCAAAGCAGTTTTTAAATACGAACTTAATCCAGGTAAATCGCTGAGTAGCAGGTTCCCCAGATCGACGAGAATGGTTTGACGTTGCGGATGAATGCTGATAATTTTCAGGGAACTGAGAACGGAGTCAGAAAACCCTCGTTCTAGCGATCGCTTTTCTGGATTGCCGGGACTGGTGCGGAAGTTCACGTTGCGGACGGCAAAGTGCAAATTGTTGTTGACCCGGCGAAAGTAGAAAAGCATATCTTGCAGCGGCATTCCGCTATAAAGACCGCGTTCGCCAATCCCCGATTCTAAGGTAATGGTGGCAAGGTAATTTTTATTGAGCTGTTCTGGTTTGATTTCTAGATATATTGTGCCGGTTTGTTTGTTTCGGTAGAGAGTGAATAATCCATCCAATTTTTGAGTATTTTTAACCGTTTCCTCGAAGGATTGAAAATTTGAATTTTCTATATTTGTATCTTTAGCTAAAACCTGAGAATGTACGGATGGCTTCTGGGCGTTCGTAATCGCGGCTTTAGCTGAAGCAGCATTTCCGAGTAATAGTCCGAGGAGAAAACATACATAGAATGGCGATCTTTTCATGTTGTCTGTAAGCTGATTAACAATTGTTGATATTAGTGAAAAGAGAGGGATGAGAAGTTGAAAGTTTTTTTATCAAGTCTTCTTCCCGTACCAAGGGCGGTTAGAAAAACGCCTTGATAGGTGTCTGTACCGTCTAGACCAAGGAGACCTACCTACGCAAGTTTCAATATTCCGGATTTCTCAAATTGCTTGCAATGCGATCTATTTGAAAGCCATTGAGTTGAAATTTCCCAGGACTGAAAAAACAGGATATAAGCGGGATTGAAGACACTAAATGACTCCTTTCGTTTCTCTTCAACAAAATCTAGGAAGCTATTTTGCACGCTAAAGTTAAGCCTCGTCTGCAACGCGCTCAACTTTAGCGTGCATCAGCGTCTCCCTGTTTAAGGTTCCCGCTCTCGTGTAAAAAAATACTATCCGCGAAAAAAAACAAAAAAGTTTACAAGTCGGCAGACCTCTCCCCAAAGCCCTCTTCGACGTTGCACCATGTATCGTCGGAGAGGGGATTCACTTCGATTCCAACTGGGCGTTTAAGGCTTTGTTAATGCGATCGCGTGTTTCCAGAAGATGCGCTTTGGTATAGGTGTCGAGGTTCTTCTGCTTCGATGCACTATCCAGCGATTTCCGCAGTTGTTGCAGTTCGTACCATGCTAGGGTTCGGGCATCTTCCGGTACCGATTCAGTCCGCAACACCATCCCCAGCATGATTTCCAGATGTTCGCGTTGCAAGGAACGGCGGAGGCTGGAAATATTCGCGGGTTTGCGATCGGATTGCTGCACCTCTGTCCAAATGCTATTTTGCAGGGTGTCGAAGAGTTCCGGTAGCGTCAGCGCTTCCCCTGGTTTCGTTTTCAGTTCAATGTCGCGCAGACGATTGAGGCGATCTTCTGATAGAAGCGATCGCAATACCCGACGTTGCTGCAACAGCAGGTTTTCATGAATCGGATAATCCAGTCGGAAAATCGGGATCGGATTTCCCCAGTGTCTCCAGCGCGACGGTGCTAACTGATTGAGCAATTCCGGCGGAAAATCAAAAGCGTCTGCCGCAAACACATATTTTCCTATTTTTGTCAATGCATCGCGCTGTTTTTCCAGGGGCACGGGTTCAAACGGCAAACGCCCGTTGGGATCTCCAGCATGGTTGCGGCTAAATGACTGTCCACCAATGTATTGACTCATCAAATTAGCGTTACTGAAGTAGTAACTTAGTATCGTGTTAAACAACACGCGCATTTCTTCATAGCTATCGCCCCGCAACGGATAACGCTTATCCAGACGCCCCCACATCATCCGGGCGTTGTCCATCTGCGACTGTGAATAGCGCAGCACATCGCCACTCAAATCCCAAAGACTGGCACCCGGATCGAGATCCAAGATGTCTTCATCCGTCGCATAGGCGTATTCTGATTCGGGTGATTTGGAGGCAATTTGCTCTAGAAATCGCTTCTCAGCCACAAAATTTGTTGCCCCACTCGGTTTATAACCGTACTCAATCGCCCATTTGTCATAAGGACCAACAACGGCTGGATAATAGTCTCCTTGCTTCACACCTTGGGGTGCCAAGTTGACGGGAACGTAGTCCATCACCGAACTCGTCATTCCTTTGAGGCGCGTGATG
Organism: Coleofasciculus sp. FACHB-542; assembly: GCF_014695825.1. NCBI lineage: Bacteria > Bacillati > Cyanobacteriota > Cyanophyceae > Coleofasciculales > Coleofasciculaceae > Coleofasciculus > Coleofasciculus sp. FACHB-542. Next base: position 40,619 of record NZ_JACJPB010000030.1, read on the forward strand.
TCGGTGTTGTTCAATTCTTCTGGTTTTAGCAGAGTGCTACCGTGGAAGTTGTGCCGCAACCCTAAAGTATGTCCAATTTCATGGGAAATCAGGTGGCGGATATACTGATGCACAAATTCTTTCATTTCATTGCTGCTAGGCAAGACATTGTGAACCAGCGATAATGCGATCGCGCCCATCGCCGATTGAGTAGCCGCTTCCATGCCATAGCAGAGATCGTGGTCTTGCAGGAGTTGCGAAAAATCAGGGGTAGATGATTGAGAATTTCCCTCTGTTTTTCCTCTTTCCAATCCGTTGCAGAGATTGGGATTCTCCGCAATTTGGGAAAATAACCCGGTTCCCGACGGCTGGCTTGACTCGACAAGGGTGCGATATCGTTGCTTAATCGATTGCACCATGTTGGCATCTACAATGATGTCGGCGTCTAAAATTTCGCCAGTCAGCGGATTGACACGCGATGGCCCTCTGGCAGAATATCCATCCAAAGAATTGATCCAGCGAATCGTGTTGTAGCGGACATCTGCGGGACTCCAAGTTGCATTATCCGGCATTTGCCGCACTTCAATGGCGTCCTTAAATCCCGCCTTCTCAAAAGCTTTGTTCCACATCAGAACGCCTTCGCGGATGGCGTCGCGGTACTCAACCGGAACAGAATTCTCAATCCAGAAGACAATTGGTTTCTTGGGTGGCGACAGAGATGCTTTCGGATCTTGCTTTTCCAAGTGCCAGCGATGAATATAACGAACAAAAGGTTCTCTGAGGTTGTCGTTGGAGAAGTCCTTGTAGGCGGTGATAAAGTAGCCGATGCGGTCGTCGGCGAGACGCGGAATATAGCCGTTGTTTTCCGGTAGCTGGGATAAACTGTAATGTACTTTAAGACTGAGTGCCCTGCTATCAGGCAGAGTCGCTAAATTTGCGTCCTCGCTACTCGTCGATGAGAAACCATAAACCGAGGAAATTTCAATATTGAAGGGAAAGGCTTTGGCGGTGTCAAAATACGACTTGCTGCTGTCGAGGCGGTAGGAAGTATCCAACAATGTTTTTAACATCGAAGTTAACCCAGGCAAATCGGTGAGGAGTAAGTCTCCCATATCGATAAGTAGGGTTTTGCGTTGCGAATGAGTTGCTTTGATGTCTAGGGAGTAGAGGACAGAGTCGCTAAACGCCCGGTTGAGCGATCGCTCTTGCGGCTCCCCAGAGCGCGTGCGAAAGTTAACATTGCGAACTACAAAGTGTAAATTCTCGTTCACGCGACGAAAATAAAACAGGAAATCATTTAGGGGAACTCCGCTATAAATCCCGCGTTCTCCAATCCCCGATTCCATCGTCACGGTGCCGAGGAAGTTTTTATTGAGCTGTTCGGGCTTGATTTCTAAATAAATTTTGCCCGTCTTCTTGTTGCGGTAGAGGGTAAACAACCCTTCCACCTTCTCCGTATTTTTAACGATTTCATCAAAGCCAGACTTTTTAGTAGCTTTACCCGCGTCACCCGCGTCTGCCATCTGAAGCGCTGCCTGGTTGGTATCTTTCAGCAGCCCCAATATCGGTTGTAGCGGCACCGTACTGCCATCTTCATACTGTTTTTTAGTATCTTTGACCATCCACGCAAAAGGCTGTTGCTCTGGCTGATTTTGGCTGTCTTTGATGATCCATACGTGAGAATACGGAGACGTGACAGAGGTAGGAATTTCGAGTGCTGACCCCTCTTCACTTTTTTGAGGCAACTTATTTGCGCTTCCCCGATCGATAGGAATCTGTTGCAATTTATTAGTAAAACGGTCTGACTTCTGGCTTCCAGATAGCTGCTTCTTGGTAACAGCAGCCTCAAGCGATCGCATCTGTTGGCGACCGCCCAACCTTTCCACCGCTTTTAGAGGCACCAGCGCCTGCGCTGCTACTTGTAGCTCTATCCCGAACAACACTCCTTGTAGAACCCATAGATAGAACGGCAATTTTTTCATTTTGTTCAGCATCCGAATGACCATTCCTACTTCATCAAATCTTTAAAAAGTATTTCAGTATATTTACTGGAGCTTTACTCTAATTTTAGAGAATCGGGATTATGATACTTACGTGAAAGTCCTTAAGTATTTCTTTGCTAGAGTGCAATAGAAACTTTTCTCGTCAGTCTTTTCAGCGTAACCCAAAGGCTTGTTAAATGGAGACATCCATTTAACAAACAGACTGTTTATTGTTATTGAAAACAGTCTAGGTGAAATTGTTCCTTTGTTAGTTCATCGCTTCTATCTGCAACTTTCAGCAGGTCAAAATTCTCATGCCCAAAATTTTAGTGACATAAGGAAATAAGGTTTTTATGATAACCAAACAACGTCCCAGCTTACGCTTCTTGCTGTTCGCAACGCCTTTGATGGCTAGCTCTGCGTTCGTTGCTGCGCCTGGTTGGGCTGCAACTCTAGCCAAATCTGAAGCGACAGTAGAACTGAATAAATTTAGCCACTCACCTATTGAGGTAGAGGCTTTTACTGAGGCTTTTACTGAGATATTTACAAGCAGTAGTGAGGTGACTGCCGATGCTGATGCCTTTGCAGAATTTACAGCCGATCCCTCCCCTAAAAAAACCTCCGCTTTCAATTTCTCTTTAAGTAAAATTGAGGGCGAAGGTAAGAGCTATTTTGGACAGGTGAAAAGCGTAGCTGGAGTGATTGGCTATAACTTTCTAGTAAATGCAGGTCAAACTTTCTCTTTCGATTTTTCAGCTTTTTTAGGTCTTAAAACCTCTATTGACGAACCAGAATTTGAATATGCTAGTGCGTCTAGCGAGGTAAATTTTCAGTTATATAACACCCAAAATAATAAAGATACGAAGACTTGGATTCCTTTAGACTTTTTTAGCTTAGCCGGAAAAATAAAGACATTAGAACCTGGTGATTTTCTTTCTTATGAGAAGAGCGCCAACGTAACCGTTAAGCCAAATAAAGTTTTTTTAGAGACTTCTTTTGGAGGCAACGAAGAAACTGCTGAAGCTTTTATTCAAGGTAAGTTTTCGCGTAAATTCGATAGCTTAACTTATCTAACCTTAGTAGAAACTAAGACAAATAAAGTGAAAGCAAGTAAGGCAATTGCTGAAACCCCAGAGTTTTCGAGTACTTTAGCTTTACTCTTATTCTGCTTAATGGGCGTTGGATATGAAGCCAGAAAGAAAGCTGTTGCAGTGAAGTCAAAGTAAAAACGTCAGGTGACTAAAGTCGTAGCTACGCGAACGAAGCCTGCCTACGTAGCCTTCATTTTTAAGCCTCTTAGTAGGGAATAGTTGCTGTAGGGGCACGGCAATGCCGTGCCCCTACAATGGCATAGAGATTACTTTTTCTAAAAGTCCCTAATAGGAACATCCTAATGCTTGTAGAAAGGGCGATCTGTAATCGCTAGGGATATAACAATTCTCGTTTGGATGCAGTAAGATTATATCCCACCCCACTTTTCAGGCAGGTGTCTATTTAGAAGTCACGCTAGATGTTGAGCGACTGCTACAACGATTGCCGGAACAGACTTCAACCGTGACGCATTGACTAATTGTACTCTCACTATCATCCGACGTAATGACTACGCTCTTGGCTTCTGCAACACTTTTTCCATCAGATGAGACGATTCGCTGAATTAAGACTTTAGAACGGATCACGATTGATATCCTCCCTTCTGAATACTGAATTAAAAGCAAGAGTTAAAATTGAATTTTAAATTCACCCAAAATTGGTGGCTTGTTTAAACCATTTGGTTGTGAACCATATAATTTACCTCACTGGTTAACCACTCTTCAAAGAGTCTATCAAGGATTTCTTGATACCTTTCAGGGGTTAATTCCGCAGGAATGAACTCTTCAACCATTAAGAGATGATAACCTTGCTCGGTTTGGATGGGACCCATTACTTCTCCGATTTGGGCACTAAATATAAGGGCGGCAATATCTGGCTTTAAGTTCCAGCGGAAAAGCTTGCCTTCCAATCCACAATGATGTCTGCGCCTTTCATCACAATCGTAAAGATGAGCGGCTTGATGAAAATCGATCTCCTCTTCTTCAATTTGATAGAAAAGTTCTTGAGCGACCTTTTCGTAAGGAACAATAATTTGGTAGAGTAAAACTTGATCAAAATCAAGCCGATTTTCCGCGAAGAATTTTTCGACTTCTTTAGAGAATAGAGAATTAGCTAATTTGCGGGCAAGAATGCGATCGCTAATTCCTGTCTCCCAGTCATCCACACTAATCATCTGGTCTGACAGCCATGCTAGCGTGTCTGCGGCTTTCTCCAAACGCTTCTCATAACGCAGCCTATCCGCGTCAGCCTGAATTTCTTCTGCGGTGACTGTTAGGTTTCTTTCCTGAGCCGCTTTTTCGATGATTCTTTGATATAAAATTTTTTGATGGACATCCTTCAACTGAAGATTTTTTTTCAGGAAATTAACCACTTCATTCGGATGAATAGATGCCCCTGAAAGATCGGTCATATCATTGTTATGACTCCACTCAGTTAGACTTAATCAGTAACTAGCCTCAGACCAAGGCCTGGAAAAACTCGGCTACCTAGCCCTACAAGGCTATAGGAAGCTCCTTCATTGTTGCTACTATTATTTTCAACAGAAAGGTCTTTACGTTGTTCAATAATCTCACTCTTGTCTGGAAGAGATGATAGCAAAGAGAAGTTGCTAATGTAGGTTGCGACAACGGTTGATGAGCGGGAAGTGCCTGGGACGTTAGGGTTAGAGAAGGTTGCCACTGGCAAGGTGGTTGAGATTCCAGCAGCATTAGGGATGATTGTTGCTGGCGCATTAACTTTAGCGCTAGTGATATTAGCGCTAGTGATATTAGCGCTATTGGGATTGGCAGAGGTTGCAGGTGTAGGAACGGTGACGCTAGTGGGATTGGTAGAGGTTGCGGGTGCGGCAACAGTGACGCTCGTAATATTAGGAGAAGTTGTAGATGCGGCAGCTGTGGCGCTAGCGCTACTGGATGTTGCGCCAGGAGTAAAGACTGTCGCACTTTGGCTACTGGGAGTTCCTGTAGGAGATGTTGCTGTCGCACTACTACTACTGCCAGAACCCGCTGAAGATGAGAATGCGCTAGAGGTACTTTGACTGCTGCTGAAACCGTTATCACCAGACGAGGTTGCTGTTGCACTACTGGTAGCGGTGACACTACTAGAACCACCTCCAGAGGAAAATGAACTAATGACGCTTAAAGCGCTGGTGAAATCTTTGCCACCCGGAGGGTTAGCTTGGGAAGGTAGAGCAACAGATACGATCAAGCTTCCAGCTAGACCAAGATACAAAACGCATTGAGATGATTTAATCATATTGTTTATATGTCCTTAGATCAACAACTTAAATAAAGTCAGCAAGGCAAACTAAGGCATAATTATCTTCAGTTTTTACAGTCACAGAAGGATTGATAAACAGTCCAAGGTAGGGTATATCTTGAACTGTTATCTGCCAAATCTAGATTAATAGCCACCGGAAGTCCATGTTGAAACAGACATATTACCCTTGCTCCCAAAAGCACTAGCTGTGGCCTTCAGGCTATTTTTCGTTCCCTTGCTACTGCTAGTCGAATAACTAAAGTAGTCTGTGTCTTTGACATCGATATAATCTATCGGGATGTTGATATCTTTCAAAAAGTCGTGCAAGGTAATCTTGCTTGAGCCACCTGTCACCCCACTTGAGTCCGAAATTCCCGAATCGAAAAAATTTAAATCATTGATTGTCAATCCACTCATGGGAGTCCTCCTGCTAACAAAAAGGCCGCTGAAAGCCTTTTTATTTACTTAAAATTGGCTTTCAGCAGTTCTCAGACTTAAATTTGCTCAATGACTAGAAGTAATAGCCATCGTTAATTAGTTACTTTGGTAAACGTTGGCTGAATTGGAAGAAATTGCTACGGCAGTTGCTGGACCGAAAAATGATTTAGCCGTCGCTTTGGAAGAAGCGTATTGACTGAGATAGCTGTAGTTGCTCTTAGATGTGCTGTAGTAGCTATAGCCAGCACCAACAACGCTGGGAGATTGTTCGGCAACTTCTAAATGGCTCAGGTCAGAAATAATCATGGGATGTCTCCTTTTCAAAATGGGTTTAGTTTTTGCAGAAATCTGGTTGAAAAGCCAATTCCGGGGATAAGTTTCCCCAAGGTTTACTACTGAAAAAGCTCAAAGTTTAGAGTAGCAGTCACCTTTCATCAATTAATTTGGTAAACGCTGGCGTCATTGGTAGAGATTGCTACCGCAGTTGCTGAACTTAAAAATGATTTAGCACTTGCCTTAGAAGAAGCGTATTGATCGACATAGCTGGAATTGCTCTTATAATTGCTATAGCTATAGCTATACCAACCACCAACAACACTGGGAGATTGCTTCGCAGCTTCCAAATGGCTCAGGTCAGAAATAATCATTCGATGTCTCCTTTCCAGATTGAGAATTTGGTTTACTTTTTGAGTAACCGAGTTAGAAAGCCTATTGTCGATAGACTTCCAGAGAAGTTTCCCCTAATAATGCTCAATATTTAGAGCATTATTTAACAGCAACCGCCACTTTTAAAAATTTAGTTGGGTAACGGTGGCTACATTTGTAGAAATTGCTACGGCTGTTGCTGGACCAAATACTGATTTAGCCGTTGCTTTGGAAGAAGCGTATTGATTGAGATAGCTGGAATTGCTCTTATATTTGCTGTAGCTGGAGTAGCTATAGCCAGCACCAACAAGACTGGGAGATTGGTCGGCAACTTCCAAATGGCTTAGGTCAGAAATAATCATTAAATGTTTCCTTTGCAATTCAGTTTTTTTCTGAAACAACCTTGTTTGGTTGATATAAACAATATAAACAGTATGGTTAAGGTCGTGTTGCCATTTTGGCATTTTTTCTCGATGATTTAAAAAATAGTGTGAGAGCAGTTTTTTGGCAATTGTAAAAGAAAAACCTGCCCCATTCTTTAGTAAAGATGAACGCGGCAGGATTTTTACGACTGGTCAAAAAATCAACTTCAATCTTGAAGAGCAGATTTTTTTTTTATTTTAATTCCCGAAAAATTGAGTTTATTTTTTGAGTTTTTATGACTAACCAGGGATCAAAATGACCCCCGCTTCCCCGTACTTGTGGCTCAGCGATCGCTTCTAGATAACCAAGGTCTTTAATTGTGCTTAAACACTTGTGTGACTCTAGGCTCTCTGACCCGATTGCAGCCCTTTGATTATCTGTATTTAAAGTATCTGTTTTACAGTTGGTGTGTCTGCCAACTTGGCAGTTTTCTTTGAGTAATCGGTTGTAGGTTCGGTAGGGGATGTAGTGTAGGGGATTGTAACCAGCAAACCGCAATAGTAAAACGCAAGCCCAAGAATACTTTCCTTCCATGATGGCTTCAACAACTTGATTAAACTGTTCGGAATTCATGGTTTTGTCAAGTTTAGGATTAGAACAGGGAATGTGATAAGCCATAACAATTGCCCTTGGATAAATTTGGTTTTACAAATTGATGCCGCCTTTTTGCATCTGGCGGATGGGATCTAACAGAATGTCGGCAATCCGGCGTCGGCGGATGATAATCTCCGCAGAGGCAGTTTGACCGGCTTTAAATTTGATGTTTTGACGATCTGCATTGATATAGTTACGATCCAGCGCTACTTCAATTCGATAGACTTCTCCCAGTCGCTCATCGGGTTTCGCATCGGGAGAGACGGATTGTATCTTCCCGGAAACGATACCGTACTCTTGATAGGGGTAAGCGTCGAATTTGATTTTTACTGGCATTCCCGTCTTCACAAAGCCCGCTTCTTGATTGGGTAAACTGGCTACGAGAATCATGGGTGCTTTGTGGGGAGCGATTTCGGCAACAGTTTGGCTGGGTTGAACCACTTCGCCAACGTTGCGGACTTTCAGAGACGACACCACTCCATCAACGGAAGCAGTCAGAAACCGTTGTTTGAGCTTTGCTTTAGCGGCGTTCAGCAGATTTTGAGTTTCAGCAATTTGGGCTTTAAGCTGAGTCATTTCAACTTCTAATTCCTGAATTTGCTGCTGTGTTTCTATCTGAGTTTTGCGCTCTTGAGCTTGTTTTTGAGCCAGTTCTGCTTGGAGTTGCTGTGCTTGTGCGAGCGTCTGCTTTAAATCACCAAGACTAGAGGCGATCGCGCGATCGCCATCTCGCAGAGCTTGCTGGGCCTCAAACAGTCGGTCTTTAAGAGTTGTGTCTTCTTCTAGTTGAGTTTTGGTGATGGCACTTTGGCGATCGCGCATCATTTGCTCGGCATCCAGCAAATATTTCTTGGAGATCGCCCCCTCTTTGACCAGCGGTTTTACCCTCTCGACTTCCTCTACCGCCGCCGCTACATCAGCTTTTAGTTTCTTGTGCAGTTCTGCCGTCGTCGCCGACAGGGGTTTTAGTGTTTCGAGTCTTTCTTGATTCGCCGTCTTTGCCGTTTGAAGTTGAGCGATTTGTTCGCGGGTAGCAGATCCTTTGGCATTGACTTCGGAGATCGCAGCAAAAGCTGCTTGAGTGTCTGAAGAAGCGATCGCTGTCTGGGTTTTCACTTCCAGATGCGTTTTCTCTAGAAGCGCTTGTTTCTGAATAAGTTGCATTTGATTCGTTGCCAGCATTTGCTGCAAACGCTCTACTTCACCCGCCGCAATTTGGGTATCCAGTTCCACTAACACTTGACCGGCTTTTACCGCTTGACCTTCTTTGACGGCAATGTTGGCAACCTTCCCCATTTCCACTGGGTCAATCTTGTAGACGGCTCCTTTGGGCATTAACCGTCCTTGAGCGTGACCCACTTCGTCAATTTGCCCAAAGGTAGCCCAAGCCCCAAAAGCCAGACAGAAAGCCATTCCGCCCAATATCAGCTGACGAGGAAGCGTGGAAGGTGGCTGGTCAAGCACCGTCTGTAACGAGGTAGACCATTGGTTGGTTCGAGTCTCTGGAGAAGTGGCAGACGCGAAATGAACTTGAGAATTGCTAGCTGTTTCAGTCGAGGTGGGCTGTACGCTCATTTCGATAGAGCCAGTCGCACCCCCATAAATCTCAGCAAAAGAGCGATCGCACTGACGCTGAATCTTGCCAGGATGAGTAACCGACTCGCCTTGAGTCGGAGTACGGGATAATATCCCCTGGCTATCGAATGAATTCTGGTTGCTACCTGTATAGCCTGAGCCAAAAGGCTCAACGGGTGGAGTTAAGGGTAGGTTTGAGGCCGTTGATGCAGAAATCGATCTGATTGGTTTTTGCATGGCTGTGGCCCAGAATGAGCAAGTTCAAAGTTTGAGATTGAGGATGGCTCTCGTTGCTTGGATTTAACGAGCGGTGCCATTTTTAGCCGGTTTCAGCAACATTTTGGTTTGGCTTTTCATCGTTACCAATTTTTCCACAGGAACTCCCTTTTTATCCTAATTTCTGCTGCTTGGAAAGTCTGCCAAATTGGCATATTTTTTGCCAAATTTTCTGAATTAGCTGCCAATTCACCGAGGACTGGAATTGATGATTGCAATGCTACTGAACAAATGGTCGTGGAAGAGGAATTTGGCAGAACAAGAATCTTTAACATCGTAACGGTTGTAATTTGCTCCACATTCCTGCCAACGGATGAAACCAATTTCAAGTAAAACTGTAATAATTCATACAAGTTGGCTCGGTTTAGAACATTTGGAGTTAAAGATCCAGTTGTTGCTGCGCTAGATGGTAATAAAGACCTTGAAGCGAAATCAGTTCATCATGAGTACCGCGCTCAATTAGAATGCCTCGATCTAAGACCAGGATGCAGTCAGCGTGTCGGACCGTTGAGAGTCGGTGGGCAATGATAAAAATTGTGCGATTTCGGCTAATTCGAGCTAAATTTTGCTGGAATCGCCGCTCGGAGTCAGTATCTAGAGAGCTGGTAGCTTCATCTAAAATCATAATTTGAGGATTTCCCAAAAGCGCTCGAGCGATCGCAATTCGTTGTCTCTGTCCGCCAGAGAGATTTGCCCCCCGTTCCCCAACTTTTGTGTGATATCCCAACGGCATATCTTGAATAAAAGCATGAGCTTCTGCAAGTTTTGCCACTTCAACAACTTGCTCTAAGGTAAAGTCATCCGAGTAGAGCGTAATGTTTTCTAAAATGGTTCCAGAAAACAGAAAACACTCCTGCGGTACCACCCCCAACTGACTCCGCAAAGATGAGGGAGAAACATGGCGGGTATCGTGACCATCGACACAAATTCGACCGCTGGTTGGCTGATATAAACCCTGGAGCAAATTGACCAACGTACTCTTTCCAGAACCGCTGCGCCCGACAATTGCCACCGTTTGCCCAGATGTCACTTCAAAAGATAGATTCTGAAGCGTATTGCGCTCTTGATCTGGAGAGTAGCGGAAGGTAACATTCTCCAATTTCACCTCGCCCCGCAACTGAGGCAGAACTAGCAAAGGTTTTTGAGGACTTTCTTCGGGTTGAGCTGAAAACACATCATTCAGCCGTTCCACAGATACCAAAACTTCTTGCAGTTCATCCCAAAGGTTCACCAGTTGCAGCACCGGGTTGATGACACTACCAATCATCATATTGAACGCCACAAACTGACCGCTCGTGAGCCGATCCTGAATTACCAGCGTCGCCCCGTACCAAAGCAATGCTGTAGTACCCAAGGTATTAATTAAGCCGCCGGTAACTTGCAAGCCGTTTGCCAGTTTTTGACCCTGAAATTGGGCATTTAGGGTGCTGGTTAAGCGGTCTTCCCAACGCCAGCGCAACTGTCGTTCTGCTGCTGCCGCTTTCACCGTGGCGATGCCGGTCATCATTTCTACGAGTGAGGAATTTTGTCCCGCCTCTTCGTTAAAAATTTTCCGCGATACTCCTCTGAGAAATGGACTCGCCACCACCGTCAAAATAACAATCGGGGGAATTAGCGCTACCACTACTAAGGTGAGACGCCAGTTGTAATAAGCCATTAGCCCCAAATAGACGAGTGCCATTGAGGCGTCTAACCAAGCTGTGACCGCTTGGCGAGTTAGAAACATCTGGATTTTCTGGTTTTCCTGAACGCGCGTGATAATGTCCCCGACATGGCGCGATTCAAAAAAGGCAAGGGGTAAGGTCAAGGTGTGGCTGATAAAGCCGCCGATCAGGGTGAGGTCTAATCGGTTGCCAAAATAATCCAGCAGGTATTGTCGAATTCCCGTGACGCAGACGCGCCAAACGCCAAATAGTAGCAGACCAAGGCTGAAGACATGCAGGGCGATCGCGCTTTTGTGAACAACCACCCGGTCGAGAATTATCTGGGTAAACAGGGGGGTAATCAGACCAAAAATCTGGATCAGCAGAGACGCCAGGATAATTTGTCCGATCGCGGAACGATAAGGCCAAAGCAAACCCCAAAAGCGATTGAGAGAATTTTTTTCCGTTGGGGCGGCGTGCAATGCTGGCGTCGGATCGAGCAGCAGGGCGTATCCTGTCCAACTCGCAAGAAATTCCGCCGCAGAAAGCGATCGCCTACCAACAGCAGGATCGGCAATCAAGATGCGATCGCCCTTGACTCGGTAAACCACCACATAATGATCGCCCTGCCAGTGGGCAATCCAGGGGTTTTTCCCCTCGACTAAGCGGTTTAAACTCGCCCTGACGGGTTGTGCGTGAAATCCGACGTTTTCTGCCGCTGCGCCTAAGTTCTTCAGGGAGGCACCGGCACGCCCCACGCCAGCGAGATTCCGTAAGGAAGTGATGCTAAATCGTTTCCCCCAGTATTGTCCGATCATTGCCAAGCAGGCGGCACCGCAGTCAGAAGAGCTTTGCTGCTCAATTAAGGGATAGCGTTGCCAAAACCATCGACCCGGACGCTTGACGGGTTTGGGAAAAGCAATCGGAGGCGATTCAGGGGGCTGGATATTTGCCTGCACCTCTGACTGAATTTGCGGCGGTCGATTGCCCTTCAAAGAAGCTGGTGGAGACAGGTTTTTTGGCTGATGCCGCAATTTTCCTTTCTCCGTAGATTCACGGTGCCCGTTTTCAAGGGTTCGCTCGGCAACTGCTTCTGACTGCTCTGAGAAAGTTGCTGCGATTGGCGCAATTGCTCGTGCTGCCTCAAAGTGTTGCTCAGGCAACTGATAAACGACTAAATCAGTCTGGGCAATCCAACTGCTCGGTGTGGGATGAGGATACCCCCAACTTTGTCCGATGGTGGGGGGTAAATCTGCGTCTTGTCGGCTTTCAATTTGACCGCTGCGTAACCAAAAGCGACCCGCCTCGGAGGGTGTGGATTCAATCAAAGATGCTCCCGCTTCGATCCGCGTTTCTACTAGGTAGGGCAACAGTTGTCGTAGCGTATGGCTGCTCAAGCGCCGCCAGTCTGTAGAGGTTTTGAAGAAAATCAGACATTGCCGCCAAATTGCCTGCTGTTGCAGGTAGTCTCGCAGATTCGGGAGTCGCTCTAACCAAGGCTGAAGGTCTGCAACTGAAATCCGAGCCACAATTCCGGCACTGCCAGCGATCGCGCTCGTCAGCTCGCAATGATTGCCAAATACCTTTTCTGGCCCAAAACTTTCTCCCGATTCCACCACCAGAGCGGGAACTTCCTTACCCTGTGCTGCGTCTAAGGCTAGTAGCCGCACCCGACCTTCACAAACTAGGTAAAAATCCCCCTGATTTTGTTCATCACGAACTGAATTTCCTGAGGCAGTGCCGGCACTATAGTTGACAAGGCGATCGCCCAGTTGAAAATCGCAAAGTTCAAATGCTTGATTCAAGTCGGAAGCAAAGCTCGTATCTGATTGGGACAGCCTCAAGAGATTGAGGATATCGGGAAGGCTAGAGTAAGCGTTTTGTATGTCCTGAAGCGGAGGATGACCCTGTACCAGCATCCGATTCATCAGTGAGCCTCTTAGCTTTCAAGGTTTGTGATTGGCTCAATATGCGTTTCCGGTAGGTATCGCAGTAGTAACCGCTAGAATCCTTAGCCAGAAAGCATCTTTTCGATAAATTTCCCGAAAACTATAAACAGCCTAAAGTTTTTAACTTTAGGTTTTTGTAAAAAAAGCATTAAAGGGAAGTTAAGGCTGTTTAACCGTTAACAATGTATATGTCTTAGTGAATTTACTGAGGATTTGTCAACCGAGGCGCTAACGAATCTCATGGCTTCCATACAACTTTACAGAATCTTTACAAAAAAATGATGGAAGCTTTATGGAATCGTTCGATTTGTTCATCGTAACTTTACAATAAACATTCTTAACTCCGTAAATTCCGCACTGTCTTTCGCAATTGATATTTAAATTCGTTAGTGTAGCAGCAAATTCTATCAATCTGATATATTTCACAAACGGGGATGCTGCTCAATCCTTCTTGAATCAGACAAACTTAACCCCCAATCCCCCTACCAGGGAAGGGGGATAATTTCACTTTCGCCTTAGAGGATGCTGTTGGCTAATCGGGGAAAACGATCCCATTTAACATTACCGTAAGCTTCTCTTTGCCCCCCCATTGAGGGTAAAGTTGGGGGGAATCAAATGTGTAGCATCGTTAAGGAAAAATGGGATAACGAAAATTATTGGGATACTGCCGTTAAAAGTGCGTTATCATGCCGTAGATTGCCCAAATTGCCATTGCTCGCAGATAATGACTGGCGCGGAAAGTACCGGCGGCAGTAATCGCTTCCGGGGTTCGGAATTGCAACCCATTGTCATAAATTTGCTGCACCACAGCTTCCGTCATTTGGAAGGCTTCCTCTTTCATTCCCATCTGGATCATGAATGCTGCTAGCCCAAAGTTAATACCAGTCCAAACTTCCAGGGGATGAGTCGCGTCGGGGTTTGCTGGTGTACCGTCGGGTTTGACGCCATTAACGGCACCGATAAAGGTTTCAGGATGGGAGGACGGGAGGTGCCGATTGAAATTCAAAAAACAAGAATTATAGACAGTTTTTAAGGCAGATTCGGCACGCTCAAGCGGCACGAGATCGGGTAATTTTAATAAACGAGCGTAGAACTGACCGCATAGCTGATCTGCCATCACGATATCAGAGCCGCTTTCGCTATCGAGCCGGTAGTATTGACCGTTCCAGAGTTTTTCTTGATACACCTGCCGGGATTGTTTTAGCCAGGTTTGGTATTCGGTAATCGGTAATTGGTAATCAGGGGAATTTTCTTCGGAATTGAACTCAGACTTGTGTAATATTTCACCAATCGCGATCGCTGCCTCCAATGCTGCAATCCACAAGCCGCCGCAGTAGGCGCTAACCCCCTGCAACTTCCAATCATCGAACGTTTGATCGGGCGCACCCGAATTTTCGGGAATCCCATCCCCATCGATATCAAATTGCTTGACATAAGCAAGCGTCTTCACAATCGGCACCCAACACTCGCGCAAAAATTCGATATCTGTGGAACCCGTTAGGACAAAATCTCGATAAACCTGCAACACAAAGTCGCAGGGTAAATCTTTCCACAGGTTGCAATCTTGATAGCTGGTGTAGTTCGTTTTCTCCCACGGATGCTCGTTGGGGGCACCCAAATCGTGGGGCGTCGCATCGGCGGCTTTGCGAATGGCTGAGGCTTGGTTATAGCCGATAATTCGGGGCGTCTCGTCGTGGGTGGAAATCGCCCGTGCATAAGCTTCTAGCACCGCTTTGTCCAGTTTAGGCCAGAGCATCATCAAAGCAAATGAGCCGTAAAGTCGCACATCTAAGCTTTCGTACCAGCGATAATCCAAGCACTCTAGGACGCCAAATTGCCCCACAGGGTCATCTTCCGAAGCCGCAGTCCAGAGGGTGCCGCCGTCGCAAAGTAAGTACAGCTCATTAAACAGCGCCATTTTGAACCAATTGGGCAAGTCTTGACGCTGCAAAATCGGCTGTTGCCACTCCCGAATCGCATCCTTCCACATATCATCTTGCTTGAGAGCGGTGCGGACGATCGACCAGGCATTTTTGCCGTTTCGACCAAAGAAATCGGTGTAGCGGCGGTAGTATTGAGTGCCCAGATTTGGTTGCTGGTTACTCTGTGAGAAGTCCATTACTGGAAAATCCCAGCAGACGATGAAGGGAATTTGGCGAGTTCTCCCAGGTTTTAGAGTAAACCGGACAGCGATCGCGCAACCGATTTGTTCTCCCGGTGCTGCCGGAGTTTCATCTTCTCGATCTGGCAACGAGCCATTACAAGCGAATAAATCCCAAATATCTGAGCCATCCCCAATCGGGTTCCAACGACCGTGATAGAAGACTTCTAAACTAGGATTCGTGACAGTTGCGATCGCCCACTGTCCTTCTCCCTCTCCGACTTCATCGTGTAGCCTCACCCGATCTAGCAGACACCCCACTCGGTGGAAGTCCACAATCCACTGATTTAAATTTCCGGTACTATCCCCCCAGCGCGGCTGGTACTCGTAAACCGGACTGCCATCATCCCGCACCCGCACTTCTGGAGATTGAATTGCATTCGTAAACCAACCTACGACATTCTGCCACGTCAGCATGATGCTAATCGTGATCGGCTTATCCGTAGGATTGTGGGCAGTCCAGTGAAAGATTCCTGTCGGGTAAGAGCTTTCTTGATAGTTACCCGCCCAAATGGGGGAGAATTGCTCGCACGTCAACTGAGACTGAAACACCCCTTCATAGACAAACCAGCTGCGGGGATACAGCGCATGATAGGTTCCCGAAGAATTTCCGACCGACTCCGGACTCCCGGCTCCCGACTCACGACTCCTCCCTTCCTTTGGATACCACAACCACCGGGATAAAGTCCCATCATCAGGCGGTTCTGTACAAAGCGCATAAGCTTGCGCGGGGGAGTCTTCTGGCTGCTCGAAGACGCTGAACTGACAAGCAGGCAGGCTCCGGAAGACGTGTTCTCCGCCATCCAAATGCCACAAGTTAAAGTCGCCACGCGAAGAACGACCGATGCATCCGGCTCCAAAGCCACCCAAGGGCATCCCGTGCCAAGGGCCATCGTCGAGATTACTAGGGTAGCGAACCGTGTGGGGTTTGTCCCAGCCGAGACCAATGGGACGACTCCAAGTGCAATCGGGGATTTCGGGGCGAGGGCGTTGATAGATCATGCCTTGATTTTACGGTCTTTCGTTCCTACGATTACCCAAATTTTGTCAGTTCTTCTCTAGCTTCCCGATAAATTGGGGAGTTAAGAAGTCTATATACTGCAAACAAAAAACAAAATGTATTAGCATTGCACATTACGTAGTATTACTTAATTGCAAAAACTTTTCTTGTTGATTTCTCCTGAAAAATACGTAACTTAATCTATATTTTACAGGCATCTCTTTATAACCATCTGTATGACTAAATATTAAGAAATTGCACTACAATCTTAAATTTTTAATTATTTCTTTACCTCTAAAAAAATGACAAACTTCACTAAACTTTTATAGATTCTTTATCATTTCCGATGCTTATTTTTATGTCCAGAGGGGGATGATAAAAAAATATTCAATTTGATCGCTAGAGTATTACATACATGGAAGTTATCTCTCGGAAAACTGATTCATCAGCGAATCCACAGCCAGAGTTAGTTCAAAAAAAAGCTGACGAACTTCTCAAACGATACGCAACCGGACAAAGAATCTTTAGTAAGGTAACAATGCAGGCAGGCAAGCTATGTATTTCTACATTTAACTTGATGGGAGCCAATTTAAGAACTGCTTGTCTAAGCGGAATTGTCCTAGTTGGCGCTAACCTAAGTCAAGCTGATTTGGCTGCAATCGACTTAAGACGCTCGGATCTCAGTAAAGCCAATTTAACTGGCGCGAACTTATGGAAAGCAGACCTCAGTGGGACGAACCTTAGTTATGCAAATTTAAGTGAAGCTTTTTTAGGAGGAGCTAACTTGAATGGAGTGAATCTATATGGAGCTAATTTGAGTCGATCCAATCTCAGAGGAGCCGATTTGTTGGAAGTTGACTTGAGCGGAGCCATTCTGACTCAAGCAATTATGCCCGATGGCAGTATCCATGAGTGAAAAGGATTGGGAACATCTTAAGGGATGTCCAGAACCAAAGCAGAATATCGCCCAACGCGAAGAGGGCGCGGCGTTTGTCTAGAAGCATCCCTTGGCTGAATCAACGCGCGATCGCGTTCCATCTACTCTCCATGTATATGTAAAATATCTTAGGTCTACCTACTTTGCTTTCCAATAGCTGTGCGTTGACCGTTGTTGATTAATTAGAGTGTATTTGTAAAATGGGTCTTAAAATCGTCGAGAATTTTGACAGTAGTTTTGCGCTTGCGCCAGAAGCGAAAGAAGCTCTGTTCAGTTTATTAACAGGTGAAGCTTTTCTCACCCAAATTACTGAACAGACAAACTGGGAAGCAGTTGAGTTTACAGAATTACTTTTTCAACCTGTTCCTTACAGCACTGCAACTCCCAAAGGAATGCCAGCAGAATTTGAAACATATAAAGAATCTGCCGAGCATATTATCATCAACGTGCCGCCGAACTTTATGTTCAAAGCAAAAATATTTAAACCGTCTCGTCTTTGTGCCATTTATAGAAAGGCGCAGTTAAATTAAGATAGGCTAGGTGGTTGAAACCGCAGCTATACACATAAAGCTTGCCTTTTCTGGTTTAAAATTTATGATGTTTCGTTAGTCCGTGCCAAGCGGGCTTATTTTGTTTAGCCGCGATTTCCAGTTACCAGGGCTAATAAGTTGACGATGAGCGCTCCTCCATAAGTCGTGAAAGTGAGATACCCGACTTCTTCAAGAAGTCGGGTATCTGAATTCTTAGCATCTTACAAGGCAATTATTTCAAGCTTGTGCAGCGTTTATTTAAAAGGACTCCAAAAATAAAAAATAGAATTTTTAAAATAGCTAAAAATAATCCAGAAGGTAAATAGACAAAAATATTTATCTATCATAAGGTCATAAAGTGAAAACAGTTTTATCAAGTTAGTCTGAGGACTCAGCTAACAGTCCTATGTTAAAAGTGTTAAAAGTCACGCGCTCTCAACTGCAACGTTATGGTGTTGCTGCTTTGTCAGTTATCTTAACGTTGCTGCTGCTGCTGCTATTGCCGCCGACTAATACATCCATTTCGCCGCTGTTTTTTGCCGCTGTGACGTTCAGTGCCTGGTATGGCGGACTGGGGCCAGGGGTAGTGGCTACGGTAGTGGCTATTTTCGCTAACAACTACTTCTTCATACCTCCGACTTATCAGCTAAGGATACACAGTGGAGCGGACGTTCTCCAGCTAGTCGTATTTACCTTAGTCGCGCTGCTGATTAGTTCGTTAAATGCAGAATTAGTCGCTGCGAAGCAACGAAGTGAGGCAAGCTTATCAAAACTAGAAGTAAGCTACCGTCGCCTGATTGATACAGCTCACGAAGGCATCTGGTTGATTACCCCAAACTTGCGGACAGATTACGCGAATCAGCGGTTAGCTGAGATGTTGGGTTACAGCGTCCAAGAGATGGGCGATCGCTTTGTTTTTGACTTCATCAATCGAGAGGAACGCATCGAGGCAGAGCAACACATTGAGCGAAGTAAACAGGGAATTCGAGAGCAATTTGACTTTCGGCTTCGCCGTAAAAATGGCGAAGACCTTTGGGCAATCCTCTCCACAAACCCGATTCTCAATCGGCAAGGTGAGTTTATCGGGGTGCTGACAATGCTGACCGACATCACCAAGCGCAAACAAACCGAGAAGGCACTCCAAGAGAGCGAGAGGCGCTTCCGACGACTGGTTGAGGCGAATATTTTTGGTGTCACCTTCGCCAACTTTACCGGAAAAATCAACTACGCCAACGACGCTTTCCTGAAATTAGTCGGATATGAGCGGGAGGATTTGGTTTCGGGTCGGCTTTCCTGGGAACAGATAACACCGCCGGAATATCTGCATTTGGATGCACAGGCAGCCGAAGAACTCAAGAAAAATGGTGTTTGTACCCCATTTGAAAAAGAATATATCCGTAAAGACGGGAGCAGGGTTCCCATTCTTATTGGTGGTGCCCTGTTACAGGAACCTTACGACCAGCAACAAGAAGGGATGGCCTTCTTGATAGACTTAAGCGATCGCAAGCGAGCGGAGGAAGCGCTGCAACTGCGATCGCAAGCACTCCAGAATCAGCAGCAATGGTTAGAAGACGTGCTGAATCTGATGCCATCTCCTTTGCTGTTTGTTGAGCCAGGAACGGGTCGAGTCCTGTTTTCCAACCGAGCCGCTGACGAGTTGGCAGGAGGCGAATTTCCCAAAGATAAACCAGCCGAAGAGTACCACACCGTTTACTATTGCACGGATGCGACGGGAGCGCAGATTCCCAACGAGCAAATGCCAGGAGTACGAGTAGCACGCGGCGAACGGCTCAACGGGTTTGAGATGAACTGGCACACGCCAGGAGGAATCCGTTCCCTGATTGTCTTTGCGGATACCCTGCCACCGATGCACGGTCATTCCTCGGTCTGTGTCGTGATGTTCCAAGACATTAGCAAACGCAAGCAAGCAGAAGCAGCTCTGCGCCAGAGTCAGAAGCGGTATTCTACCTTAGCGAGAGTTTCACGGGTGGGAATCTTTCATACAGACAGTCGGGGGAAGTGTTTGTATACCAACGAACGCTGGTGCGAACTGACCGGAATCACTCCAGAAGCCGCATTGGGAGAAGGTTGGGAAACTGCCCTTCATCCGGAGGATCGCCAATGCATCTTTGAATGGTATCAAGCCGCGCAGGGAAATCGGCTGTTCCAATCAGAGTATCGATATCAGCATTCTGATGGTTCGGTGACTTGGGTATTAGGTCAAGCGGCTCCTGAAATTGGAGAAAACGGTGAGACCATCGGTTACGTTGGGACTGTCACCGATATTAGCGATCGCAAACAAATAGAAATCGCACTGCAAGAAAGCGAAATGCGACTGCGGCGCATTGTTGACTCAAATATCATTGGCATCTTTTTCGGCGATCTGAGCGGCAAAATTACCGAAGCCAACGATGCCTTCCTGCAAATCGTCGGCTATACGCGGGAGGATTTACAAGCTGGTGAAATTGCTTGGAATCTGATGACTCCACCAGAATACGTCGAGCGGACTCAGCAGGCGGTTAACGAACTCAGAGAACAGGGAGTTTGCGTTCCCTTTGAAAAAGAATTGATCCGTAAAGATGGCAGCCGCGTCTTTGTACTGGTGGGGACTGCTTTGTTTGAGGGATCTCTACAAGAGCAGGGTGTCTGCTACGTCCTCGATCTGAGTGAACGCAAGCGAGCCGAAGAAGAACGCGATCGCCTCTTCAAGCTGGAACAGGCAGCACGCGCTCAAGCGGAGTCAGCCAACCGGATGAAAGATGAATTTCTTGCTGTCCTCTCCCATGAGGTGAGAACGCCTCTCAATCCAATCCTGGGTTGGGCAAAACTCCTCCGCAGCCGCAAGTTTGATGAAAAAACCACCGCCCGCGCCCTAGAAACGATTGAGCGCAATGCCGAATTACAGTCGCGGCTGATCGAGGATTTGCTAGATATTTCGCGGATTCTGCAAGGCAAACTGAGTTTAAATATTGCCCCGGTTAACTTGGTGGCAACGATTGAGGAGGCGATGGAAACGGTGCGTCTAGCAGCTGAAGCGAAGTCGATTCAAATTCACTCAGCGATCGCTCCCAATCTGGGTAAGGTATTGGGGGATGCCAATCGCTTACAGCAAGTCGTCTGGAATCTGCTCTCCAACGCTGTTAAATTTACACCGATAGGAGGACAGGTAAAAATTCAACTTTCACAAGTCCCAAGTCCAGAGAATTCTGAATTCATTCAATCAAAATTCAATCAAAATTCCTATGCCCAAATCCAAGTAAGAGACATGGGGAGGGGAATTCACCCAGACTTTTTGCCCTTCGTCTTTGATTCCTTTCGTCAAGCTGATAGCCAAACGACACGGGTATCCGGGGGATTGGGGTTAGGACTGGCAATTGTCCACCACCTCGTAGAACTTCATGGGGGTACTGTTACGGCTGCAAGTCCGGGAGAAGGGCAAGGGGCAACCTTCACTGTGACGCTACCCCTAATGACAACTGCGCCTCAGACGAGTCAGGACAATCCGTTACTTGATAATTCTCCAAATTTGGAAGGGGTAAAGCTACTGGTTGTAGATGATGAGGTGGATACGCGGGAGTTAATCGTCTTCATTCTCGAAGAGTGTGGCGCACAGGTACGCGCTGTGGCATCGGCGGCTGAGGCGCTGGAGGCGCTAGCTCAGATGAAGCCGGATTTGCTGTTGAGCGATATTGGAATGCCTGAAATGGATGGCTATATGCTGATTCGTCAAATCCGAGCCAGGAGTGCAGAGGAAGGGGGAGAGACTCCCGCGATCGCCCTAACCGCTTATGCTGGCGAAACTGACAATCAGCAAATACTCAAAGCAGGCTTCCAGAAACACCTCACCAAGCCAATCGAGCCAGACGAGTTAGCGGTAGCGATCGCTA
Source organism: Coleofasciculus sp. FACHB-542 (assembly GCF_014695825.1). Lineage (NCBI taxonomy): Bacteria > Bacillati > Cyanobacteriota > Cyanophyceae > Coleofasciculales > Coleofasciculaceae > Coleofasciculus > Coleofasciculus sp. FACHB-542. Next base: position 61,986 of record NZ_JACJPB010000030.1, read on the forward strand.
GCCTGATGAGCAGCATCAGTTCCTGAAGCTACCCTTCCCCGAAGAATTGATGTTAGCTCAGTTGCACTAATTTAGTGCCGCATTTAGAACAGAACTTTGAGTTCGCTGGGTTCTGATTTCCACAGTTAGTACAGAAAACGTGAGTGCGAGTCTCTTGAGCCGGAGAATGATTTGAAGCAACCCCAATTGGCTGAGTTGTAACAGGAGAATCAACAGGTTGACTACCCGGTGAATAAAGCTTAAAAGCTTCAATCATCTCCTGAATCACTCTTGCTTCGCGCTTGTAATTTAAGCTATCAGTTGCGCCTTCTTTTTCTAGTTCGACGGCACGCCGATCCAGATATACTTTCAGTTGGTGATACAGCGCTTGTTTTTTCTGCACCGTGTCAGCTTGGGTTAATTTTGCCGTTACCTGACGCTGAATTTCTTCTTTATCCGGGCGACACGCCAATACTTGCAGCACTTGCACCGCTTCTTCCCAACTAGAGGCGATATCGACATTTTCCAAACCAATTACAGTTTGTCGGGTGTAGCGAATTACCTTTTCTTTGGTTAGGCGATTTTCTTCTATTCGCAAAACTTGTAACGCCCTTGCTTGCACAACGAGGCGGAAAATATCTGGATTTTCTGGAAAGATATCCCAAAACGGCGGTTCTTTTTGAATGTGAACGGGAATCGGCGGTTCTTTGCTTTCGCCTTTAAGTTGCGCCCGTTTTGCCTGAATCGATTGTCCTTTCCAATCTTGATAAGATTGCTGCAACTCTGGCATTCCCTCAATGCAACGCAGAGAGAAACCACCAATTTCTTGTACAAAAACAATCCGGTGACGTTCAGCTTCTCCCAACGGTGTAATGCCTTCGTTGCTGCCAACTCTCTCCCGCAGAATCGGGATAAGCTTAATTGCCGCTGGATCGCTGCTGTTGCGTCCGCCAACCAGGGCGACTTTGGCATTGAGTGCGGGGGTAAAGCCTGCGTCTTGACGCTTGAGAACGGCGTCAGAGAGTAAAATCAGCGGCTTTGATTTGCTGTAGGCGGTGCCGATGCGGTTGCGGATTTCGGCTTCGTCGTTGTTGAAGACTTTGAATAAGCGATCGCCAGCTGCCAATTCCCGCTTCAATCGGCTACTTTCCGGCGCATTCATCACGACTAATTTAGCGCGATCGCTAATAATTTCTTTAAAGTCATTCTCCTGCACATCCGCCAAATTCGGCACATCAAATAGTCGCATCACCTCACCCGCCGCACGGTTGCGCTTCCACAGCGGACTTGCTTCTGCGAGAACCTGAACTGACAAATTGCTACAAATCCCATCAATTCCCAACTCGTAGCGACTCTTAGAACCTTCACTGGCACCTGCTTGTTGCTCAATTAAATCCCGATATAATTCATTGAGTTCTTCGCGGTTATAAAGCTTAATCCCATTCACAATCAAAGCGTCGGCACTATCCGCTTGTCGATCCGCTTTTTGCTGGAAATTATCGCGAGTTTGCTTCAACTTTTGATTTAATCGTGCCAAACGGCGGTTTAATTCATCCAGATGCTCTAGCATTCTGTTAATGACTTCTAAACCTAAATATCTCGCTTGAGTTTGAATTGTCGCCACCAAGCTACCTTCTAAACCCGTTAGCGCTAACTCGCCGGATTTTTCCATATCTGCCTGCTTGGTAAGGGCAAACTTATTCTTAAATTCAGTAATATCTTGCAGCGCCTTTTCGTAGTCTCTTTGTCGTTCGGTTTCCTTGGGTTGCCAAACTTTTTCTGATTCCCGGCGGAACTTTTCGGCGGCATTTTCAAAAATTTGACGAACCGCCGTCACGAAAGCATCAGCAAATTTTGGCCCTCTCGTGCGATCCTCAATAATCCGATAAAACTCTTCGTCTAAAGCTTTTCGCCCTTGTTGCACGATGCGGTTGCGGTTATCGTACATCTTTTGCAAGAAGTCACCGTGCAATCGCTCATCCGGGCTTAATTTCCGCAAATGATTGGCTTTATATTCTTCAACTTTCGGCTGGAGATAGTCTAAAAATTGGAGAATTTTACCCTTTTCTGAACCAACAATATTTACGCCTTGCTGGGTACATTGCAACTTATTATCCGTAGCAATTTCATTGCGGATAGAGTTTACCCAAGCGGAGATTTCGGTGATATATGACCTATCACCAGCCGCAGCTAAATCTGCAATCAGTTCCCCTTCTGTGAGGCGCATCCGTTTCAGGTCACTTTGCACCATTTCTAACACATTCGGCGGCAACTGTACCGATTCATTCAGCCACCAGCGAATAAAATCAGCGGCAAGTCGATCTGATAAAGAAGTACGAATTTGAGCTATCGGAATTTCTACCGTAGATAACCCAAAACTCATAAAGTTCTTAGGATAACCGCGTCCACCAGGATCTGCTTGCGCCCAAGCTCCTTTAATATTATCTCGAATAGAACGTTTATACGGCGCAAAATCAGAGGTTAAATCAAGAAAGATATTTTGGGAAATCATCTCTCGAATTTGGTCGAGAGTAAATTCACTTTCCCCGTTTTTTGTTCCAACCAGATAAGTAAAATCAAAAGGCGCAGATTTACTGCGAATTTCATCCACTAAACCACTGCTAAATTGGGCAATATATTCTGTTCTATAATCAGAAAAATAGCTCAATTCCATCAAAGCAGCGTAACCGTTAGCGAGAACGCGATCGCCTACATTAATACTGGCGAAAGCTGTAGGCATCGGCACAATTGCCGTCACCATCGGACTCGCTTGTCCCCGTAACCAATGGCGGACGCAATAGCCGGTATCAATCAGCATTCCGCTACCAGTCCCGCCAGAGAGAGAACCCGTCACAAAGACATTTAAACTCGTCGTATCTACCTTTATGCCATAGCGATCGCGCATAAAGGTTTCGTGTCCTTTGACGGCATCAGCAGCTTCATTAAACCGTCTTTGAAGTTTGTGGTAATTGCAATAAAAAGCAAATCGCCCATAACTGCGAATTTGTCCTGCACCAACTTCAATTGCCCCAATATTTCGCTCTAATTCGGTAGGAAACCAACTCTCTATCCAGGGATAGTTTCCCATATCCGACATAATTTTTTTGACTTCACTACCAGCAACACTTGCCCAATATTTTTCGTTGTCTTTGAAGGGAGAACCAGCGGCGGCAGGATTATTGACTTTGTACTCTCTATCTGTATCAATAATTAAAAAGCTGATTAGGGGGAAATTTTGCAAACTGCCATAAGTTTCTTCTACTAAGCGGCGTACTCGTGACAACACTTCATGCCCGGTGCCTCCGATACCCACTAATACAGTGGGAACCATGCTTTTCTCTTCTACTGCCATAAGATTTTCTCCTAGTAGCTATATTTTAGAATTTTTAACGCAAAGGAGCGCAAAGGTAAGCGCAGAGGTACGCAAAGAGAAGATTTTATTTGCGTACCTCTGGGTTTTAAAAATCTCACCTAACATTTAACAACGATATCCAATAAATTAAATAGCTGCCAAACAATTAAAGGTGTCAAAACACTCCAAAATAGAGCATTACTTAAGGATAATTGACCAGAAAGTGACCGATTAAAACCAATTAAACCTTGAAATAACCACCGATCCAGGGGTAAAATTAGCGTCCACATTAAAGCAATCCATGTCGCCCCTAGCCCCAGAATAAGCCATTTAAGGTTACTGTTGAAACGGGTAAAAAATGTGTCGGTGAAGAGCATTTCTAGATTATTCTGTTCGCCAGACAGATAAATACCGCCAGTAGCTAAAGCTGCGGCTTGCAATTCTGGAGAGCCTTCCCCTATCACAACTGTATTAATTCTAACTTTACGATTCCTGGCATCGGTGATGATGGCTGGTGACACGTTAGCACCGCCATCGGTAACTAACAGTAATTCTCGACAGCGCTTTTGCCCAATAGTGCCGAGTGCTTCCGTACCTTTTTGAATTGCTAAGTTAATATCTGTCGTATTGTTCGCGACCAGTTGAGGGAGATCGGGATTTGCCAAAGCTTGAGTTAATTCGGCGTCCACTTGTTGACTGTCTGTTTTAAAATCACCCGTAAGCGATCGCACAACTCCCCCAAATCCCAAAACCTGTATCTGGTTTTTGTTTCTCAACTGCTGGGCGTTTTGTTGCAAATACGACCGCACCGCTGCGACTTCCCGATCCATCACCGTACCTGGGGCGTTAAATTCCGTACTGTAAGTGCTGCTGCTGAGGTCGAGAGCGATCGCAACTGCTACTGGCGGTCTACCTAATCCTAACAGCCAGATGAGTGCCGTCACGACTATACACGCTCCCAGCAACATCAACGGAATCTGGAATAACGGATACAACCACAAACCGCGACGAGAACGACTCACTTAGAGAACCCTGTTGTAAATTGGTCATGAGTCATGAGTCATCAACAACAACGACTCATGACAAGCAAAAACAAACTATAAACTACAGCCCTTTCACTACCGACTCCGGACTGCAATCAACCCAAAAACTCCTCTCTCTCCTCTCTTCCCTCTGCGTCCTCTGCGTCCTTGGCGGTTCGTTCTCTTCTAAATCGGGTTAAATTCATACTTAGATCCCGGCGGACCATTAGAACCAGGCGCGGCTTGCACAAGCGGAACTTCATTGAGAACATTAAAATCCGTAGCAGTACCGCTAATGGGCACTCCCTGGTTCAGAAGTTGAGATACCCCCGAACGAGAGGGATTTTGGCTAAAAGCAGACGTTAAAGCTTTCGTCGCATCATAAGCGGTAGCGGTGCGCCAGCTGACACGTCCTTTCCAAATCGTGGCAGCTTGGTTGGCGAAAGGATCGTTCGGTTGAGAACTCCAGGGAACTGCCAGCACAATGCCTTTAATCGCGTCGCCGCCAGAGGTGAGGATAGTCGGGTTATACAGTTCATCTCCGCCAATTAACTGTAACCCTTGCGTCCCCGTGGGATTGGCTTTGGCAATCGCAACGGCTCGATCTACTTTATTCTTACTGAGTGCCAAGAAACCAATTTTCGCCCCCGCCCCAGTTGCATTCTGAATCTCAGTAGCAGCATTGAAATTGGCACTCGTAACATCTACTTCTTTTACAACTTTGCCGTTTACTTTAGATAAGGCGGTGGTGAACTGCTGCTTTAATTGCTGACTGTAAGGACTATCGGCGTTGTAAAAAACCACCACAGACGGCGCGGAGGACTTTGTAGCGGTATATTTTGCTAAAGTGGTGCCGACTGTTTGCAGATAAGTACCTAGCAACTCATTGGCTTTTTTGGCGAGGGGGATGGTTTGCAAGGTAGACTGACCGCTAGAACCGGGAGTAATGCTGGTACTGATGGGAGAAAGGACGGTTAACCCCGCTTGTTCGTACATCGCGATCGCTTGCTGAGAGCCATTATCTACCCCATGTCCCAAAACGCCTAAAATATTCGGTGACTTGGTAAGGTCTTGCGCCAAGGAAACTGCTTTTACCGGGTCAACATCGTTGACAATCACGACTTCTAATAAGCGTCCGGGTGTCGCCGGAGACTGGTTAAACTCGTCTTGCGCTTGTCCCACACCCCGCAGAACTTCCTTCGCCGTGTCCGGACTGGGGGTGATGGGGACTACGACTGCCATTGTCAGAGGATTTCCGGCTTTTTTGGCTTTGGCGTTATTCAGGTAAATTTTGCTTTCGGGATCGTTGGGGTTGACGCTAACCGCTTGTTGATATTGCGCGATCGCTTCCTCCCAATTTTTCTGGGCAAACGCGACTGCGGCGGCTGTTTTTTGGGAATTTGTTGCATCCTTTAACAGGATTTTCTCGCCTTGACTGATCAACTCGGCATTATTAGCGGTATCGCTTGCGATCGCTTGCGGATCGGCAGTTTCCGTGGGTGCATTGTCGCTAGCGGTGGGAGATTGAGTCTCAGGAGACGCCACGATTGCCGGTTGTTTATTCCCCTGTGTCAGTTTATACAAGCCAAATCCCCCCGCCAGTACCGCCAGAATCCCCAGCAGAATCAGGATTGGCAGCAGAAGTGAAGGCTTAGAACCGGGCGGCTTAGAGATGACCGTTTTCTGGCTTTTCTGAGGATTCATTGCCTCTCTAGGCAAGCCGCAAACAATACAGTCTGGCCCGTGATTTTCCTGGGGTGGATGGGCTTCATTGCTTGGGTACTGTTGATTGTTGTTTTTCGGTACACCATCACAGATCCATTTGCCTTGCGTATTCAATTCTGCCAATCTCCCTGGTAGCCATACTTACTATTTATTCTAATAATTCCAATCTTCTGCCGGATAGAGCAACTGTGTCATCCCCATTGGCATAAGGATTCATTCAGATTAAAAAAATTGATTATTATAGCTTAATCATTTAATTCTTGTTAGCGCGGCAACGTTCGCTGCTCCAGACGCTTTAAGATAGTGAAGGTGCATTATCCTTCACTAAGCTTGTGAAGCGTGAGCGAAGAAGCTTAGAGACAAGGTTAATTATTTTTAAGCGTTTTTTTGGCAGTAAGATGACACCCAAAGGAAGACCCTCTGAATTTAGGTCTGAATCTAAATTTAGGGATTAACTTACGCTCAATATTTTTTCCTAAATTCATTCGAGCCACCTCTGTGAGATTATCAAAAAGTCAAATAAATAACTCAAAAAATACCGATGACTTCTGAAAGCGATATTCCATCTCTTGCCAGCCTAGAATATATCCCTTACCTCGACGAAACCGGACATTTACCAGAGAAATTTCAGGGAAAAATTGGCGTATACGCAATATTCGATCGAGAGAAAGTGTTGCAACTGATCAACTATTCCCGCGATATCAATCTCAGTCTCAAGCAACATTTGGTACGTCAACACGAACGCTGCTATTGGCTAAAAGCACACACGAGCGATCGCCCGAACCGTACCCTGCTAGAAAGCATTCGGAATGCCTGGATTGAAGAAAATGGTGCCGTCCCTCCCGGTAATGGTTCCGAACAAGCTGCATGGAACGATCCGATTGATGCAAAACGAGCCATGACCGCTGAGGAACAAACTAAATTGACAAGTCCAGCGATGGATGAAGTCGGGCAAGGGAAGCTGTTAAAAAATGTAGCAAGGCGCGTTGAAGAAGAAATTTTTCAGCAGCTCAAATCTCGTGGGGTTCAAGAAGAACTCCGCTTTAATCCAAAATTAAAAGAAAGTGGCTTACTAGACCTAAAGTAAGGACGCCATAACCGCAAGTCTTCTACAATCCTTGCACCAAGCAACCCCGACCGCCCTAACATCCCATGAATCCACACCTGTTGAACAATCGCTATCGCATTATCCAGACGCTGGGAAGTGGTGGATTTGGTAACACCTTTCTGGCAGAAGATACTCATATGCCGTCACGGCGTCGCTGCGTAATTAAACAGCTCAAGCCAATGGCAAACAATCCCCAGATGTTCCAGATGGCGCAAGATCGATTCCAACGGGAAGCGGCTATTTTAGAGGCGATGGGTGAAGGTAGCGATCAAATTCCCAAGTTGTACGCCTACTTTTCGGAAGCTGGGCAGTTTCACCTGGTGCAGGAATTAATTGAAGGGCAAACCCTGACCAAAAAGGTGCAAACTCAGGGGTTAGTGCCTGAAAGTCAAGTTAAGGAGATACTTGTCAGTCTGCTGCCCGTCTTGGATTATATCCACAGCAAGGGCATCATTCACCGGGATATCAAACCGGACAATATTATTATCCGGCAACGGGATGGGAAGCCGGTATTGATTGATTTTGGTGCCGTTAAGGAAAGTATGGGTGCGGCGGTGCATCCAGGGAATGCTCCCGCCTCGATTGTAATTGGCACGCCGGGATTTATGCCGCCGGAACAGGGAGTCGGGCAACCCGTCTTCGCCAGCGACATATATAGTTTGGCGCTGACGGCGATTTACCTACTCACGGGGAAACTACCGCAAGATTTACCAACCGATCCGCGAACGGGGGAGATTTTGTGGCATCAGTCCGCAGCGAATGTTAGTCCGGGTTTTGTTGCTGTCTTGGATAAGGCGATTCAGTCGCATCCGCGCGATCGCTATTCCACTGCTAGAGAAATGCTCAATGCTTTACAATCGGGTGCAACTCCAACGGTGGCTTCTGCTGGGGGTGCTGGATCTAATATGGCAACCGTTGCGGTGTCTCCGGGTGGTGGGAGGAACGTTTCGCCTGCGCCCGTCAGTTCTCCGTATACCCCTCAAAACCCTGCGCCTGTAGTTGGTCAAGGACAGCAGCGGAATCCTCTGCTAATCGGCATTGTGGGTGCAATTGTTTTGGTGGGGGCTATTGTCGGTCTTACCCAACTTTTCAAGAATTTTGGGCAACCGTCTTCCGTCACGTCATCTTCCCCATCAACATCACAACCAACCACCAGAGAAACAGAACGAACCCCAGAAAGAAATCGTCCCCTAGAGACATCGCCAGAACCATCACCTGACAATTCTCCGACAAGACAGGACGCAGCGACGCCGCCAGTTATTGCTGAATCTCCTAGCCCAAGATCGGAACGTTCACCCGAACCTGAACCAGCACGCACTACAGAACCCGCGCCCGTTCAATCTGCGACACCAGAACCAGCGCGATCACCTGAACCAGCGCGAACTCCCGAACCTGCACCCATACCCCAAAACAATAACCCGAATCCAAATCGTCCAGTTTCGAGCGTTCCCACATTTCCCGTCGGTACATCAAGAAGCACTATCCAAGCATCCCTCGGCAACCCAGACAGAGATGTAAGTGGCGCTTGGAGAACCCGCGCTGTCATCTATAACGTAGTGCCAAATCAGATCGATCTTGGCTACTTATTCGATCGGAATTCCGGTCGTCTTCGCCAAACTGAAGCCTCCTTTTACCCAACAGTAGATCCTCAAGTCATGGAGACTACTTTGGATGGATTATTAAAAGGTGGAGCCGATAATTACATTAAAGATGGACTCCAAAAAGTGCAACAGCGTCGCTTGAGTTCTTACCGTTTTACTCAAGGCTCTTTAAAAGGCATGATTGTCCGGCAAGATTGTGATGTTATTTACATCAGTATTTGGGAAGCAGATATGCACGATTACAATGTGTCTGCTGCTAGGAAATGTTAGTATTTTTATCGTCCGCTTTGGGACAATGCTAATAGTTGTAGTTTACAAACATTTGTTAGGTTTTGTCCCTCAGCCTCACCTACATGGGCTTCTAAATCGTGCTTTTCAGTCTACTATCTTAGTGAACTTTGGCTTAAAGTGTGCGGCTTCAATCGCTGGCGGATGAATGGGTTAAAAACTAAAATATATCCTTCCGCTTCTGTACCCAAAAAGTAACTGTTAAATAAACTGCCGCGTGCAGCAACAAAATACCCCAATTTAACCCTAAATTCTGCCACGTTGGCTCGTAAATAGGCGTTTTATCAAACGGCATCGGCGCAAGCGTACCATTCGGTAAAAATATCGGATCGGGAACCATTGCATTGACATTGACCAAAGAACCATAACCGCCAATCGACCAGCGACTTAGCATCAACCAAGAAATTCTACTGGCAATTCCTTCCATCTTAAATAAAACACCCGAAAAGATAATTTGAGGGAGCAGAAGTAAAGGTAAAGCACTATTCGCTTGACTGCTATTTTTGGCAAGGGATGAAACTAGTAAGCCTAAACTCATGCTAGTAACAAGCGTTAAAAAGGTATTGACTGCAAATCCTAAAGACCAAGGTATCAATTCAGGTTGCGGAGATTTGAAACCAATCAGAATCACTGCTGAAATTAGCAAGGTTTGCAATAAGGCTAGACCGGAAAGAACGAATATTTTTGAAGCGAGATAAGGAATTAACCCTAGATTGACCAATCTTTCTCGCAAGTAAATCGCAGCTTCTTTGACAATTTCTTGTAAAGAACTGGAAAGTCCGACCCAAATCGCAGCGCAGGTAAATACAAATAATACTCGCAGCGCTAAAGGTGCAAGGGCAGGATCGGATTCGCTGCTAAGAACGAGAGGATTTTTTCCTCCAATTGCTAGGGGAATTAAGGCGATACCGATGGGAGAAGTTAGAAGAGATAAAGCGAGATAGATGCGATCGCGTCCGATCATCTTCAAGTAGCGCCCACTCAGCAAAGCTAATTGCTTCCAAGGCGAGATACTGGCTTTCTGGGGAGGTGAACCGGCGTTTTGTGGTGTATGACTGCCAGCACCGAGGGAATTAGCGATGTAGTGCTGATAATCGGGCGATTGGCGAAACTGATTCGCGTATTGTTGGACAATGGCTTCGGTTTCTTCTTCTTTCTCCTTATCCAGTTGCGTGTAAATATCGGCAAAGTTATCCGTTGTCACCCCAAAAAATTTCAGCGCGTCCTCCGGGATGCCATAGTAACAAAGTCGCCCACCGCGTCCGAGAAAAGCGACGCGATCGCACATTTTGATATTCGCCGTTGCATGAGTGACTAAAATAATCGTCCGTCCTCGATCCGCTAATCTCCGCAACATCTGCATCATCTTCTTATCCAAACCGGGATCGAGTCCTGAAGTCGGTTCGTCCAAAAAAAATAACTTCGGATCGGCTAAAAGTTCTACCCCAATGCTGACTCGCTTGCGCTGACCGCCGCTGAGATGTTTGATTAAGGCATCCTGGCGATCGCACATTTCAATATCCGCCAGAGTTTTTTGCACCACCTGTGACACATCCGTATCCGGCGGGAGTCGCAGCGCCGCCGCATAAGTTAACACTTCTACCACCGTTAAATCTCGGTGCAAAATATCATCTTGCGGCACATAACCAATTTGGGTGCGGTACATATTAAAGTTCTTCTGCAAATTGTCGCCATTGAGATACACCGCACCCTTACTCGTCTTTTCAATTCCCAATAAAGTCTTCAGCAACGTAGATTTACCCGTTCCGCTTCCCCCCACCAAAGCCACAAATTGTCCTGGTTCAATCGCCAAGGAAACGTCATCCAGACGCCGTTCGATGACCAATTCCTCAGCATCCAGGCGAATTTGATTGCCCTGGTCGAGTACCACCAGATTGTCGCCGCGCAGCACCAGGATAAATGACCCAATGCGAATGGTTGCCCCCTGTGACAGGACAGCAGAACCCGTTACCCGTTGCCCGTTTATAAAGACGCCGTTAGTACTGCGATCTTGCAGAATGTACCGCCCTTGAGAGTCCGTATCAATCGTGGCGTGACGTCGAGAAACGATGGGCGAATCTAACTGCATCGTGGCGTTGGCATCGCGTCCGATTTCCACCGACCGATTTTTGAGCGAGACGGGACGCGGTGGCGTCAGCATTTTGGCGCTAGAGGGATTGAAATACCTCAGCTGAATTAAGTTCTGAGGATTTTGACCGATTTGAATTTCGATGCCATTTTCCAGGCGATAGCCTTCTGTGGGCGTAATCAATCGGTGATCTACAAACAACTTATTGGTACTGGGTTTGCGTCCATCGCCGTCATAAATGTAATAGTCATCCCCATCTCTATGTAAGACGGCTTGGCAAGCCGAGATGACGCGCCAATCATCTGGAACAATCAGATCGGCGAAAGCGCGATCGCGTCCCAGTATGTGTCGGTCTGCTGTCAGTTCCAAGGGTGGTAAAATCTGCCCCTGATTATTTAGCACCAAATAGGGATTGGTGCTGATAACAGTCCGCTGCCCTGGCTGGGTGGTCATTGCATTCTCTAAAAGTGGGTAACTTTTTTTAGGAAAATGAAACCTTTCCGAGGTTTCTCCTTCTTTATCCTTCTTTAACTATTGGTAAATTTTGCTGAAACTGCTAGAAATGTCCTGAATACCTGATGTTATCTTCTAAAGAAAACCTTACGCGGTGAAGGCCAATGATGCCAACGCTGTTGGACAATCGCTATCGCATAATTCAGACGCTGGGCGCTGGTGGGTTTGGCGAAACCTTTCTGGCAGAAGATATCCATATGCCTTCGGGTCGCCGGTGCGCGATCAAGCGACTCAAGCCGGTGACGAATAATCCCCAGTACCAGCTAATTAAAGATCGATTCCAACGCGAAGCCGCCATCTTAGAAGAGTTGGGCGAAGGCAATTACCAGATTCCCCGGCTGTATGCTTACTTTGCGGCTGGCGATCAGTTCTACCTAGTTCAGGAATGGATTGAGGGGGAAACGCTGGCTCAAATGGTGCAACAGCAGGGATCTCTCAGCGAGAGTTCGGTGCGGGAAATTTTGGTAAATCTATTACCTGTCCTAGATTACGTGCATCACAAAGGGATTGTCCATCGAGATATTAAGCCAGCCAACGTGATTGTGCGAAAACGGGATACCAAACCCGTCTTAATTGATTTCGGGGCGGTGAAAGAAACGATGGGCACCATCGTCAATTCTGAGGGGCGTACCATCAGCTCAATTGTAATTGGAACGCCTGGATTTATGCCTAGCGAGCAGGCAATCGGACGCCCACTTTTTTCGAGTGACTTGTATAGTTTGGGTTTGACGGCGATTTATCTACTGACCGGCAAACTTCCTCAATCCCTAAATATCGATCGTGACAGCGGCGAGATTCTGTGGCGTCAGTATGCTTTGAATGTTAGCGCCAGTTTGCTAGCGGTGCTAGATAAGGCAATTCAGTCTCATCCGAGCGATCGCTATACGAATGTTCAAGAAATGCTTCATGCTTTAGAAACTCCAGTCTCTCCAATTCCCCCCACGGTTCCTTACGTTCCTCTGCCAGTCGTTTCTCCACCTCCAGAAAACACCTATCAGCCATCCACGGTGCCTTCTTACCCTCCTGAAGTTGCTTCTTTACAAACCGCTGCGGTTTCATCCTCCCAACCTGTTGCCACCAGAACCATCTCCGATTCAAGAGATTGGCAGAAGGCTGTGATTTTAGGCAGTGCGATCGGGGTAGTAATTCTGGGTGGTATTTTATTCACAACTGGAAAGTTACCAAGTTTTTTTGCTAACCGTTCTCCCAATATAGAAAACCCTCAGCAAGCTCAACAAGAAGCCGTCGCGTTAATTAATCGGTGGGTAAACAGTAAGCGAGAAATATTCGCTCCCCCCTTTAATCGCGAACTTGCTGCCGAACTGACCACGGGACAACTCTATGAGAATACCGTTGGTGAGGGCGGCTCAATGGCTTGGCTAGAGAATAACAATGCTTACTACCAGTACGGCGTTCAAAAAGTTGGAGATATTGAAAAATTTACCGTAGATGGTGATCGCGCAACTATCGAAATCAGGGTAACTGAAGAGCGTACTCTCTATAAAAACGGTAATATCGACCCCAACGAAACTGACTTCAAAACTCGACTGGTGCGATACACTTTGCAATCAGTAGACAGCAAATGGAAAATACTTGAATACAAAACGATCAGGGAAATTCAATAAATACCCGTGCAGTTGCTCTGTTCAAAATTATTTAAAACGGGAAATCAGGAAAACTTAAAAACCGTAAGGTGTAGCTCGTGGGTCAGCAACCACAACCAAAACCGCATAAACGTGCCCAACAAATTGCCAAATTTAAAGCCAGACGTGCAGCTCGTGCCCATCAAGTCAAGAGACGGGTGCGACGGCTGCGATTTGCTGCTTTAGCGATCGCCTCCGCTACGATCTTTACAACTTGCGGATTAACGTTAAATCGGTTGGTAACTCAGCGTCCAGCAGTCGTATCTGAGCAACGAAGTTCTACCTTGCCGGAACTTCCGCTTTGGGCTAAAACCGCATTATTACCTCTTCCGTCTCGCCTACCCGGACGCGATGCTTCACAACTTGTCTACAATGTCAAGACTCCGCCAAACTTTAAACAAAGTCAGGAGTTGGAAGAAATTGTTGATGATGTTGTTAAATTGGCGACCGAGAAAGACTTACCTATAAAGCCTTTATCTATTACCTTAATCAACGTTAAAACAGGTGAAATTGCCGGATATAAACAAGATACATTGAGATATCCTGCTAGCGTCATCAAAATGTTTTGGATGGTAGCTCTCTATGCTCAGATAGAAAACGGGATTTGGGCAGACGAAGGTGCATTTTCTTTATATGTGTCCAAGATGATCAAGGAGTCTGATAACGAGGCAGCTAGCTTCATCCTTGACCTGTTAACAGATACGCAATCTAGATCGAAAATAGAAAATGATGAAGAGTTTAAAATATGGCTAGATAAACGTCAACAAGTGAATCAATTTTTTAGAGGAGCAGGCTACAAAGACATTAATATTAGCCAAAAAACTTTTCCAGTTCCCTATCTAAGACTTCCAGAGCCTCTAGAGATTGATTTGCAAATGCGAGGCGATCCCAAAGACCCCATTCGGAATAAGATAACAACCGATCAGGCAGCTAGGCTCTTGTACGAAATGTGTGGAACTGGACAGGCTGTTTCCTCAGCCGCTAGCGAAAAAATGTGCGGATGGCTAAGAAGAGATTTGCGCCCAGAAATGAGAACGCAAGAGTCAAAAACCTGGGGTGACTTCAACCCCATCCAGGAATTTTTTGGCGAGGCTTTGTCTGATGTGGATATTGATTTTTACTCAAAGGCGGGTTGGACTTCTTTTTCGCGCCAAGAAGCGGCATTCGTCGCAACCAGAGATGGTAGCACCGTTTATATTTTGACAGTCTTTGGTGACGATGCCGCCTACGCCCAAAATAAGACAATTTTTCCCAAAATGTCTCGTTTAGTCTTCGATCGCATGGTCGCCCGGAATTCCCCCTAGGAACAAAAGAGGGATTAGATTAACCTGAGTTCGGGATAAGGAGGGGACAAGCGAGTAAGCTAAAAGTCATCACACAACAGCTTTACAGGCTCGTCCCATGCTTAGTCTAGAAGAACTTTTTTGCTCTGTCGA
>NZ_JACJPB010000031.1:0-99315 GCF_014695825.1 Coleofasciculus sp. FACHB-542
GTATTTCATTAGTTTTACTTATGAATTACCCGGGGTGAGCGTAGAAGACAGGTGAGCGAGCGCATAATTTCAGACCTCATATTACCCCAGCGACGACTTTTGCAAGAGGTCTAGTGTTAGACAAAGTGCGATCGCTCTTTTCGTTGCGGATGAGGAGAGGTGCGTGAAGCGTGAGCTATCCCGTAGAGAATCGCTCACACTATAATTACTGGCATCTGTGGAAAGCTGGAGTCGTTCCCATGTCGTTACAAGAACTCAAAGAGCAAGCTTTCAAGTTATCTGTGAGCGATCGCCTTGCACTGGTCAATGCTATTATTCAATCTCTGCAAGACACTCTCAACCCACAACCAAACCGAAAAACCCTGATTAACCAGATGCGAGGATTGCTGAAGACCGATCAGTCACCACCAACTGATGCTCAAATTCAGGCAATCTTGGAAGAACGTCGGGTGGAGAAGTATCTCCAGTGAGAGTCCCGATCGATACTAATGTTGTTTTAGATTATTTACTGGAACGAGAGCCGTTTTTGCAAGATGCAGAAGCATTGTTTCAGGCGATCGGTTCTGAGCAGGTTGTTGGTTATGGTACTGCAACAACACTAACTGACATCTTCTACATTGCTAGAAGACAAACTCAGAGCGTTGAACGGGCAAGGCAGGTAATCTCTATTACACTGGCAGTTATGGAAATTTGCCCCGTCGAGCGTGCTGTCTTAGAGGTAGCTTTAACATCTGGTCTAAGAGATTTTGAAGATGCTGTACAGGTTGCTTGTGCGATCGCTCAAAGTTTAGATGCAATTGTTACCCGTGATACACAGGATTTTTCTAATGCAACCGTACCCGTGTTATCTGTTAGTCAACTATTGGAACAGTTGAAATAGTTCTGTACTTTAACACTAATGCGATCGCTTCCCTTCAAAGAGTGTTAGACAAAGTGCGATCGCTCTTATCGTTGCTCAAGAGAGGAGATGCGTGAAGTGTTAGCTATCCCGCAGGGAATCGCTATCTGCCAACAGTTAATTCTCAGGTAGGAAGATGCCAGTTGCTTTCAATCCACAGTGCCCGTGCTTCAACTACGTGACATCCTCCTACACCGAATCGAAGATTACGGTGTAGGCTTCCTTACCTCGCGATAACGCTTTGCTGGTTATTTCCTAAATCATCGAAACGATTAAGAAACCATAGTTATTAATAAAATCTGACATTTACTATTTCCTCATTCCCCCATTTTCCCAGCTTCTCTGCTTTTTTGTCGCACGGGAATTTCAATGATAAACTGCGCTCCTTCTCCGGGAGCAGAAATACATTTTAATTGACCGTTATGTTTTTCTACCACAAGCTGATAGCTAATAGATAATCCTAATCCCGTGCCTTTTCCTACTGGTTTCGTGGTAAAAAACGGGTCAAATATCCGCTGTTGTATTTCTTGGTTCATCCCTGATCCATTATCGGCGATCGCTACCACTACCCAATCTGATTCATTAATGGAAGTGCGAATAAAAATCTGTTTTTTTTCATTACCTGTTGCTTCTGATAAAGCATCAATACTATTATTTATAATATTCATAAACGCTTGATTCAACTGCCCAGCATAACACTCAATCTTGGGTAAGTTTCCATAAGCTTTAATAATTTCAATACTGGGAGAATCTCTCTCCCCATTCAATCGATGTTTTAAAATTAATAAAGTGCTATCAATACCTTCGTGAATATCAACTTTTTTAAGTTCTGACTCGTCGTGACGGGCAAAGTTCCGCAAACTAAGGACAATCTGACGGATGCGTTCGCTGCCAACTTTCATAGAAGCGAGCATCTTGGGTAAATCATCAGCCAGAAATTCCCACTCCATCTCTTCAGTCTGTTCGACAATTTCACAAACGGGATTCGGATAGTGTTGCTGATAGAGATGAACCAGGCTGAGTAAGTCTTGGGTGTAGTCATTGACATAAAGAAGATTGCCGTGAATGAAATTAACAGGATTGTTGATTTCATGAGCAACTCCCGCAACCAGTTGACCTAAGCTAGACATTTTCTCGGCGTGAATCAGTTGTGCTTGGGTTTGTTTTAGCTTGTCTAAAGCTTGTTTTAGTTCTTCATTTTGGCGCAGTGTTTCTGTATTCTTCTGAACTTCTTCAGCCATTCGATCGAAAGCGATTGAAATCTGACTCAGTTCATCAGAGCCTTTTAAATTAGCACGGACTTCTAAATTTCCTTGCGCTAAGCTGTTACTAGCTGCAACCAGTTTGCCTACTCGCAAGTTCAAGGTTTTGTAAAAGAAGAACCAGAGAATGCTACAAAGCACGGCAAGAGCAACACTGTAGGTTAGCGATCGCTCTAAAGCATCGTTGTATGCCTGAGCTTTTAGCGACGAAAGGTCATACTCCAACAACAACACAGCTACCCTCGACGGTAGGATTTCTCCAGGCGAAGCTCCCAAAAGCACTGGATAAATTGCCCTGAGGGTTTGTCTATCGTCCGAGAAAATTACCTGCTTTGACTGAGTTTGCTGGACTTCTTTGATCGCTGATAAGCTGGAGGCTGCTAGAGTGTTGCTGATTAAGCGATTTTGCAAGTCAAAACGAGTTGACAAGAGTACTCGCTCATTTTCATCACAAAGCAAAGCTAACCGCAGATTAGGAGCGGGAGCAATCTGAGCGATCGCTAAATGGGCACCCTTACCTTGAGCCGTTCTGTACAAGTACTCTAGTAACGTTGCTGTTTGACTTGCAGAAAATTCAGCCTGCTGTCTGATAATCGTTTCGGTACGGGAGAAGGACTGAGAGACTTCCCGTTGAAACGAAACCAAACCTAACACACTGCCGAACACTAACAGAATCCCTGGAATCGAAAACCGCAGAGGAAAGGGGAAGCGATGCATAGGTAGACTTTTTGCAAAAATAGTTTTGCCTGGAGGCATGAACCACAGATTAACCCAGATAAACACAGATGAATCTGATATTAACTGTAGGCATCTGTGGTTTTTTCATAAAGGTATGTTGAGTGTTGCAATCGGTCTACGCTTTAGGGCTTGACATCTCTAACCAGTCTGTCATCGAGCAGAGGGTTAAGGTCTACGTCTTGTTTCAGTATGTTATTTTCAACCAAGAATTGGGATAACCGTTGGGTTCCCTTGAGCAACACAGAATTGGTTTTTCCCAAGAGTTTCTGGTTTTCCTCAAGGGTGACGAGCTGAAGCCCCTTGAGGGATGATAAGAATTGTTCGGGTGTGATTCCTTGTCGCCGTGCCATTCGACGAGCGGCATCTTCGGGATTTTTCTCAATATAATCGAGAGCGCGGAACCAACCCTGGATTAACACCTGCAATTGAGTAGCATGCGTCGTCAACAACGACTCACTGCCAATTAGCACATCGACTACTTCACCAGGAATCTGGCTGCTGTCAAAGAGTAACTTGGCTCCGGCGTTGAGTATATTGGAGCGGTATGGCTCAAAGGTGACAATGGCATCAACGCGACCTTGTTTGAACGCCTCCTCCTGCTCCGATAGCTCCACAGGGACAATCTTGACATCTTTGAGTGACAGACCGACTTGTTCTAAGCCACGGCTCAGGACAAATGGTGCCAGCATTGACCTGTCAAAGCCAACCCTGCGCCCTTTTAAACTTTGCAGATTCGCGATCGCTGGTTTAGCTACAATCGCGTCTGCACCATTAGAGATATCCATAATTAGCCAAGCACGGACATCTGGATGAGTCGGCGCTAATGGCAAAAACCCAGTCATCGGTGTGGCGCTCATTTCTACTTCACCGTTCCGGTAAGCTCTGTTTGGGTCGAAGTTGGGATACTCCACTAATTGAATCGGGGTTTTACCGTAGTATCCCAGTTCGCGAGCCAGAAATAGAGGTTCATACCCAGGCCAAACATTGGTACCAATCCGTAAGGGTTTCAGGGGTGCTGGGACACAACTGATTAGAATGAAGCTTGAGAGGGCGATCGCCACAATTAACAACTTCACAGGCAAAGTGAAACCTCTCATCTTTATTCCTCTGAGTGCAGTCCTAATAGAAAGCTCTTTTTACCTGAGTATTATCGAATACTTTTCAGGACTAGACTTTTCTGAGGAGCGATCACCCCAGTAATCCTTGTGGTCGAACCAGAAGCATGATGAACAAGATAACCCTGCTCGGAGCCGTAAATCAAGCCTTGGTGCTGCAATCGGGCGATCGCTCCTTGCAGACTGCCCCCTCTGGACAGGTAATGCTTGTAAGCGATCGCTGTTATTGTATCCACCAACCCGAAACAGCGATCGCTTCCCTTCAAAGAGTGTTAGACAAAATGCGATCGCTCTTATTGTTGCTGATGATGGGAGATGCGATCGCATTTAGGCAAATCCCACTGTTAAGATTCCAGCCAAAGCTTGGAAAAGACGGACACAAAACACCTGTGCTTCACCCTTTTCATAGCCTTTGAGGGAACGAGCATAGTTAACCAATTCTTTGATTTTGCCCAGCGTATCCGTCATTGCACTGCACTGCTTAAAGCTTGCTCCTCACTAAGCGTGAGCTGTTATGCGATTAGTAGTTTTCTTCTCGCTCAGGCTAAATCATCGTAGAATGCGGACAATCTCCCCAAGTAAAACATCTAGATCATTGGAAAAATCAACTTGGGATTGGTTGGGCAGGGATTCTTTATTTCTTATTTGAGTATGAAGATGAGCGTCTGCTATTTTTCTCGAAGAATTTGAGAGATTCTGCATAGATTGCTTAAATGACTTTGTTCCATTATAGTTATTAGCAACTTCTGCAAATCCATTAACACCAAATACTGGAGGTACGTGGTCAATTAA
This sequence comes from Coleofasciculus sp. FACHB-542, assembly GCF_014695825.1. Classification (NCBI taxonomy): domain Bacteria; kingdom Bacillati; phylum Cyanobacteriota; class Cyanophyceae; order Coleofasciculales; family Coleofasciculaceae; genus Coleofasciculus; species Coleofasciculus sp. FACHB-542. The sequence continues at coordinate 4,806 of NZ_JACJPB010000031.1, forward strand.
TGAACGTAACAGCATGATCGCAGATAGAAAACATCTATTTCTAAAACAGATATTTAATTCTTCACAGGTTCTGATTAGCTTCACTAAGTCAAAGCTGGGATTATTTATATTTTTTAGTTCAGCAATTCGTTCTGGATCAACGTAATCTTTATCAATTATTGAACTCTTTTCTTCAAGACTGTATTCATCAATTTCTTGTATGAGCGATTCTAAGACAGTTTTAGCATCATCTAATCCTGAAATAAATTCTTGCTCTAAATCTTGTTTGCTAGCATAAAGAGCTAGGGCTGGCATAATATAATGTATCTTTTTGAAGTCTGCTATTTGTCTTTTATCTGAACCAAATATTTTCTCAATTGCTATTTCAGTATCTCGATGCCACTTCTTAAAGTCTTGACTAAATCTTGGCTTCAGCTTTAAGTCGTCAATTAAGTCTCGCTGGCGCTGTAATTTGTGAAGAGCATCCTCTTTTTTCATAATGTTCTACAGGATAGAGGCTATTTAGAGTGTACCAAGACAGCAGCAGACATAACACAGAACCAAAGTGCGATCGCTCCTGAACAGCTTGGTATCAACTGAGGCGCTGGCGAAGCCACAAAGCAAACAGAGGCAGAGCCAGTCGATAGCCTTGTTCGGAGCCGTAAATCAAGCCTTTGTGCTGCAATCCCGCGATCGCGCCTTGGAGACTGCCCCCTCTGGACAGGCAATGCTTGTGAATGTAATCTCGACTTTGCGGCTTGTCAGTGGGGTCTAACGCCAGAGACTCCAACAGATGCGTCTGGTTAGCTGGAAGCAGCATCAGTAATGACTCGAAGACCATCGATAGGTCGGCTAGTAGTTCTTGAATTGCCTGCTGGACGTGCCAATCGCGAATTAGCCCGTCAGAAACTCGTACCGACTTGAGGCGTCGCACCAGTGCCGAAGCATCGCCTAAGTGTCCCTGCACCGCATTGACAAAGAGTTCCAGCGCTTGCGATCGCGGATCGAAGGTCAGCCCTTCGCCATGCAAAACCGCCTGAACCCACGCAGCGACAACATCGTTCGATAAGGGAGCCAACTGCACGGTTTCCAAGCTATTGCCTGGTTCATCAGGATGAAGACTGGTTTCTGCGATCGTTGCCACCAGTACATAACTCACCTGAGTCTGACGCTCGATTTCTTTCCTCAAAAATGTTTCCCACACCCGATTGCGATCCCATGAGCGAATGTGGGGAAAGCTCTGCAAAATTAGCACTACCCGCCCGCCCAACAATTCGGCTAGCTGTTGCAGGAGATGAAGCAATGCCTCAAACGCTTGCCAAAGCGTCTCTGGACTTTCTGTTCGCATCGGTTTCAACCGCTGCCGACTACTTGCTTCACTGTTTAGAACAAAGAGTTCCATTGCTTCATTGGCAATCCATTCTTGCATCAGAGCTTGAGTGGCTGCACTCTGAAATGTCTGGTCTATGCTCTCACACAGTAGCTGTACAAATCGCTGACCATCCGTAACTCGGATACAGTCAACCTCCACAATGGCTGCACCAACCTCCTGCGCTGCGCGGCGCACTAGGGTTCGCCGTCCACTTCCTGGCACGCCAACAATTAACAAATCACCATCACGGGCTAGAACCTGTGTAATACGTTGAAATTGAGCCTGTCGCCCAACCAATTCAAACGGCGCTGACAAATTCACAAGATTCAGGGATTTACCGTTCCGATCCCAAGTGTAGAAACCTTCCTGCGGCAAGCCTTCATTAGTTGGCAAGCCACCAACTGTATCGGTGGGCGAGTCAGGGCGGAGGTTAGGCATTGATTTGCTACGAATCGGTTCTCTCATCCGGCTATTGCGTGTTTTATCCTACGCGATCTCAAGCTCAAACCAACAAGTTGGTGTGGCATGAGTCTATCGTTTACCTCGACACTTTTCAATAGTGTTAAGGTTCCTCAGCACTATTAAAAAGTGCTATATATTCTCTAGCACCATTTTACAGACATTACTCATAGGCAATTCCCGTGTTAGAAGCATTCGTCTTCGCAACAATATTCTGCGGATTTCTCGGCATCATCCTTAAAAAGAACCTGGTTATGAAGATCATCTCTATGGATGTCATGAGTACGGGGGTTATTGCCTATTACGTGCTGATTGCATCGCGAGATGGTTTATTCACGCCCATTATTTCAGACGCGGCAAATGGGGCTTACGCCGATCCGGTTCCCCAGGCAGTCATATTGACGGGGATTGTGATTGGCTTTTCGATTCAGTGCTTAATGCTGGTCGGTGTCATGAAACTGGCACGGGATAATCCCACCCTGGAAAGCAACGAGATTGAGAAGAGCAATACGCCATGACTACCATTACCATCGCATGGATTGCACTCCCGTTTTTTTTGGGGTTCACCATTTATCTGCTCCCCAAAGTTGACCGATACCTCGCACTGTGCACGGCATTTGTTTCGGCTGGATATGCCTTGCAGCTATTTGCCGAACAGTCACCCCTGACACTAGAGTTACTAGATCATTTCGGCGTCACATTAATTGTCGATCAGTTAAGCGGCTACTTTATATTGACCAATGCGCTAGTAACAGCCGCAGTCATCCTCTACTGTTGGCACAGCGATAAAACAGCTTTTTTCTATGCACAAGCCATCATTTTGCATGGCAGCATCAATGCCGCATTCGCCTGTGCGGACTTTATCAGTTTATACGTGGCGCTAGAGGTCAGCGGGATTGCTGCGTTTCTCTTGATTGCCTATCCCCGCACTGATCGCTCGATTTGGGTTGCCTTGCGCTATCTGTTTATCAGCAACACGGCAATGCTGTTTTATCTGGTGGGCGCGGCGCTAGCCTATCAGACCAATCATTCGTTTAGTTTTGCAAGTTTGCGCGGGGCACCACCGGAGGCGCTGGCCCTGATCTTTCTGGGACTCTTGGTTAAGGGGGGAATCTTTGTATCAGGATTGTGGTTACCGTTGACCCACTCGGAATCGGAAACGCCGGTATCGGCAATGCTGTCGGGAGTTGTGGTAAAAGCCGGTGTTTATCCGCTAGTGCGTTGTGCGCTGATGGTGGAGGAGGTCGATCCACTCATTCGGATCTTCGGAGTTGGGACAGCGTTGCTGGGAGTAGGCTATGCCGTCTTTGAAAAAGATACCAAGCGGATGCTGGCGTTTCATACGATTTCGCAGTTAGGCTTTATCCTCGCTGCCCCAATCGTAGGCGGCTTTTATGCACTGACTCACGGACTGGTCAAATCGGCACTCTTCCTGATTGCAGGTGCTTTACCGAGCCGCAACTTCAAGGAGTTGCAACACAAGCCCATCAATACAACCGTCTGGATTGCTCTGGTCATCGCCAGCTTCTCAATCTCAGGCTTTCCCTTATTGTCTGGCTTTGGGGCGAAGGTGTTGACGACGAAAAATTTACTGCCTTGGCAAGCGATCGCCATGAACGTTGCGGCTTTGGGAACAGCCATCTCGTTTGCCAAATTCATATTCTTGCCGCATAAAGCTGCCGGCGAGGACGTAGTAAAGCCCGGTTTCTGGCCGGCAGTCATCCTGCTGCTCGGTGGCCTGTTTGCGGCAAACATTGTGTATTACGAGGCGTATAGCCTTGCCAATATCGTGAAACCACTGGCAACCATCGGCCTTGGCTGGTTAGCGTATCTTTTGATTTTTAAACGATCCCTACTCAAGCTGCCCCGTGTTGTGGAGCAATTTGAGCATCTGATCGGTGGAATGAGTCTAATGTTAATCCTGCTCTTCTGGATGGTGATGGCATGATTGGACATTTGAATCTGATATTGCGACTGACCATCTGGTTTTTGCTCACCGCCAATCTGAGTGTGGCAAATATCATCATCGGTGTCAGCATCGCACTCCTATTACCGGGACGCCCCAAAACCCCGGAAGCATTAAATGATTGGCTGCGGGCGCTGTGGGAAACCCTCGTGGCGATTCCGCAGGCATATATGGAAGCCTTTGAAATGATTGTCCGTCCCCATAATCACGAAGATGTGACGATGGAACGAGTCAAACCACAACGGACACCCGGACTCATCTTCCTGGATATATTTCTAATCACGTTTACGCCCAAGACCATTGTCTTGAAGTACCACGAAAATGGCTGGTACGAAGTCCACTGGGTACGAAGGAGGAGAAAAGCATGAACTTGGCACTGAACTGGGCACTGGTTGCAATGATTCTGGCTCTGCTCATACCCATGTACGAGGCTTGGCAGGATGATGATATTTGGCAAAAAATGTTGGCATTTGCCAGTGTCGCTACCAAAGCATCAATCATACTCCTGGTTGTATCGGTCTTACGGGATGATTGGATGCTCGGTGTTGTAGGAGTCATCATCCTGAGTGTGGGTAATGCCGGATTAATGTTGTTGGCACAAGTCCTTAAACGCCTGAATGAAATATGATTAACGCGCTTAGTTATACCTGCATCGGTATAGGAATTTTCTTCTGGTTTTGGGGAACCTTTCCCCTAATCGGCGATCGCTCGGTATTATTCAAGCTGCATACTCTTTCGGTTGCAGATTCGCTCGGCTCGATGCTCATCATGGTCGGACTGCTGCTTCCGAAAGTACCTAGCGAATGGCCGTTGCTCATCCTTGGCATTATCACCTTAGCAATCTGGAATACAGTGCTGGGGTATGTGTTGGCCTACTGTTCCAGCAGTGGAGGGAATCAATCATGAATGATAGCTATATCTATGTCATAACCGCCCTGATGCCGTTGTCCGCGCTCATGCTGCTACTTCAGACCAATCCATACCATGCCCTGGTAATCCAGGGAATACAGGGAGCGGTAGCAACATTGGTATTTGCGGTTTTGGGGGCGGCGGATGTTGCTTTGACGCAAGCTTTGATGGGTACTCTACTGGCGATTACGCTTTATGCGATCGCGGTGCGTTCATCGCTGGTGATGCGTCTTGGTGTACTCGAAGATGGGGCAATCAAGACAGATGACGAGTCCCATTTAGGGCAACTAATGGATGACATGCGTTCAATTTTTGGCAAACATTATATGCGTCTTGAGGTAGTCCCGTACACGAATATGCAAGCCTTGCACCGAGCGCTGATGGACAAAGAAGTCCATGCAACCTGTGCTATACGAGACTACGATAGTCAAGACCTCGTAGCGAGTGAGGACGAACAGCAACCCTATCACACCACAACTAGGGTTCAACGCCTCTATGACATCATGCGAACCGAACTTTCGTCACCGGCGACAAGCCTAACCTATGTAAATGCACCGGATTCAGGGGAGAAACATCTATGAAATGGGTCTACATTGCTGCGGGGATAGCGCTGTTCGTCAAATTCCTGGTCATGCCCAATCCGGCACCGGACTTATCGCTCTCGATTGTCCAAACGCTTGTACAAGAGAGTGGAGTACCTAATGCAGTTACGGCTGTGATTCTCAGGAACCGGCTCTATGACACGATCTTTGAGGTGGTGGTATTTACGATCGCGGTAATGGGTGCAAAGTTTCTGCTGGCTGATGAAAGACCGTTCTGCACAATCTATCAGTTCACCGATCAACCATCGATTGTTATGGCGCGTCTGGGAGCAACCATTGCCGCGTTGGTGGGTATCGAACTGGCGATTCGGGGGCATTTGAGTCCGGGGGGTGGTTTTGCAGCCGGCGTTGCGGGCGGAACGGCGATCGGTCTTGTTGCGATTACCTCATCAACCGAGTGGATGCAGGGAATCTACAAGCGCTGGCACGCCGCTACCTGGGAGAAGGTTTCGGTTCTTATTTTCATTGTCCTGTCGGTTATCACTCTAGCCGGATTTGAATTACCGCACGGAGAGTTGGGCGCACTTTTCAGCGGCGGGGTTATCCCCCTGCTCAACATCCTAGTTGCAGTAAAAGTCGCGTTGGGTTCTTGGGCGGCTGTTTTGGTTTTTATTCATTATCGGGGATTGTTGTAAGAGATTATGCAGCTACTTAAAGAGTGGAACAATCCAAGCAGCAGTTAGGCTCATCAACACGAAAATCTCTAAAACTTTGAGAGGAAAGGACAGTTTCAACCACTCTTTAGCAAAAGTCGGTTGCAAACCAGACCACCATTGAAGAATATTTTCTCGCCACAAAGTGGGACTATCTTTAGGGCGGAACTGGTAACTTAACATTGACAAGAGAAGGGGAACTCCTCCTACCTTGGCACTCATTAAGAGATGCAAGGCGATGCAGACAACCATCACCACCCATGAAATGAGGTGAGCATAATACCAACTATGATTAAGCTCTCCCCTTGGCAACCAATTTTCATCCATCATCTTGCCGGAGAAAACGGCAAAAGTCAGTGCCAAGATAGCAAGGGTGTTAATAACTCGATGCAGCGTATACCACCCTATAGGTTTACCCAACTGTCCAAGTTTTGCCACAAAATCCTGCTGGATAAGTCTTTTGTGTCCACGATGGAAAGCATATAGAGCAAATAGAGGAAATACAAGTAAGGCATATAGCCCAAACGTGCCATGAATTCCTTCTATTTCCTTTAACTCTGGCAAGGGAATTCTTCCCCATCGCCCATCGTAGACATCGTATGTCCAGAAAGCGGTCAAAATCGCAGCAATTACGAAAAGACCAGTAAAGCCATGCAGAATACGGAGAAGAAAAGGTTGATATGGCTCAGAGGGTTTTGCAGGCATGAACTGAAATTTTCCACTCATCTTCCACTCATTCAATTGTCTCACTCTGCGATCGCCTATCCAAAAAAGCCATAACCTATCAATTTAGATAGTGGTTGACGGATGCTTGGCAGAGTTTGAGAATAGGAGATCGCCTATTCTCCCTAGTCATGATGCTCCCCTAATGAAAAATCCTTTGAGGTTATGGGTGATTTACTCAATGATTTGAGGAGCGATCGCCTTTGAAGTAGGTTGACCTAAAATCCTTTCGTTGCCACCTCAGCGTTATCAGGTTTAACACGGGGGTTGGTGCTGCTGGTTGTAGTTTTGGGGCTGCCAGACTTACCGAACCGATTTCGATGGCAGTGTTAACGGGGATTGCCCTTAGGGTCGGGATTGATATTCTCGACTGGAGTTTCCCTGAAGCGATCGCACCAGCTATCCCTCAAGGGTTCCCCGATCATGTACGGGGTGTTGTTCTTGACAGTGTTTGTGGATCTGATCGTGGCGGTGAGTGTGGGTGTGTTTATTGCCAATATCCTCACCATCGAACGGTTGAGCAATTTGCAATCCAAGGAAGTCAAGCTGATTACCGATACAGATGATGACGTGCGGTTAAGCGCTGATCAGAAACAACTGCTGGATAAGGGCAACGGACGTGTCTTGCTGTTTTACCTGAGTGGCCCGATCATTTATTGGCTTGTCGAAGGCGATCGCACGGGAACACAACCCCATGAAGGAAGCCGATGCGTTAGTGATGGATCTCAGCGATGTGCCCATGCTGGGGGTAACGGCGTCGCTAGCAATCGAAAATGCGATTCGCGACGCCCACGATAAGGGGTTACAGGTCTATATCGTCGGTGCCAGCGAGAAAATTCAGAATCGCTTGCAAAAGTTAGGACTGTTCGATCTGGTGACTCCAGAGCATATCTTAAGCGATCGCACTGAAGCCCTGCGTCAAGCGGTTGATCTGGTTTACCGCAAAGAGATAGTTGCCTAATTCACCTGTTTGGAGGTTTGATGAATCGAGGCGATCTAATGCGTCAGAAAACTAGCTGGCAATCAATTGCCTCTCATTCAAATAAGGTTTGATTCATTTTTACCACCAAAACCTAACCCATGTTTTTGAACCATACAATGACAGCTTTAAGTTCTGGGATGGCATCTCTGATTGCTCCCATGCCCTTGTTAGCAACGGTAGAGGCAGAAAATTCACCGATTGTTCTGGCTGGAGTTCTGCTGAGTTTAGTCGTGATTTATATCGCCAGTAAACTCGGCGCGGAACTCGCTAAACAATTTGATTTTCCACCCGTTCTGGGTGAACTGGTGGCAGGGGTGATTGTCGGGGTATCTGCTTTACACCTGATCGTCTTTCCCGAAAGTGGACTGTCAGCCTCAGATTCAGCGGTGATGACCGTGCTGCAATGGATTAATCATCTGTCTCCCGCAGCCCTCACGAGCGTATATGAGTCCCAGAGTGAAGTCATTTCAGTGCTGGCTGAATTGGGCGTGATTATTCTGCTATTTGAAATTGGTCTGGAATCGGATCTCAAACAACTCAAAGAAGTGGGTTCTCAAGCTGCGATAGTCGCCTGCGTGGGGGTGGCAGTTCCGTTTGCCGCTGGTACCGCTGGCTTGATGATGTTCTTTCACACACCTGCAATTCCAGCAATTTTTGCAGGCGCTGCTTTGACGGCAACCAGCATCGGAATTACGTCCAAAGTGTTGTCTGAGTTAGGACAGCTTAAATCCAAAGAAGGTCAAATCATTGTTGGTGCGGCGGTGATTGATGATGTCCTGGGAATCATTGTCTTGGCTGTTGTCGCCAGTTTAGCCAAAACGGGTGAGATTGATGTTGCTAATGTCATCTACCTGATTGTGAGTGCAACAGCGTTTCTGCTCGGTTCCATTTTGTTGGGTGGCATCTTCAACCAAACCTTCAATGTGATTGTGGAGAAATTCAAAACCCGTGGCAATGTGGTTATGCCAGCATTTATCTTTGCCTTTTTCATGGCATTTCTGGGCAGCGCGATTCATCTAGAAGCGATTTTGGGTGCTTTTGCCGCTGGCTTGGTTCTGGATGAAACTGATGCCCGTAATGAGTTAGATGAACTAGTAAAACCGATCGCCGATCTACTGGTACCCATCTTCTTTGTGACGGTGGGAGCGCGAGCCGATCTAGGCGTGTTGAATCCGACGGTGCCTGAGAATCGTGCCGGAATTTTGATTGCCGCATTTTTGATGGTAGTTGCCATTCTCGGCAAGGTAGTGACGGGTTGGGCGGTGTTTGGTCAGCCCGGAATTAATCGACTCGCGATCGGAGTTGGCATGATTCCACGGGGTGAAGTCGGGCTAGTGTTTGCCGGAATCGGTTCTGCGAGTGGGGTTCTGGATAAGCCGTTAGAGGTATCCATTATTATCATGGTGATTCTGACCACATTTCTGGCTCCACCGTTTCTGCGGATCGCCTTTGGTGAGCCAGTCGAACCCCCAAGCAAGGGCGAACCTGCCAGTGAGCAATCAATTTTGGTGAGTGAATCTCAGCCTACGCCGTGAGGACGCTGGGGGCGATCGCTGTACCATGAACGCCACAGATCGCGATCGCCCCACTACTAGCCTCTCGCCTATTTCCTTACCCGTAATGTTACAGTTAATCAGCTAAATCGGGAAACACTTCGCGGACGGCAGGATGAACCAGCCGGTGATTCTGTACATTGATACCCCTTGCTAAAGCCGGGTCGAGTTCTAGAGCTTTCATCCCCTGGTTCGCCAGCTTCAGGACGTAGGGTAAAGTGCTGTTGTTCAGTCCCTGAGTGGCTGTCCAGGGAACGGCTCCCGGCATATTCGGGACGCCGTAGTGGACGACGCCTTCCTCGATGTAGATAGGATTGGTGTGGGTCGTTGGTCGCACCGTCTCGACACAACCGCCTTGATCGACTGCCACATCGACAATTACCGAACCGGGATGCATTTTTTGTACCAACTTCCGAGGGACTAAGATAGGGGCGCGACGTCCTGGAACTAAAACCGCCCCAACAAGTAAATCGGCTTCCGAAACGACCGCTTCTACTTGCAGGGAGTTACTGTAGAGCAGCTCAACTCTGGAGCCAAAGAGGGTTTCCAGATACGCCAACCGCTCGACATTCACATCCAAAATCTGGACGCGGGCACCCAGTCCTACCGCCATTCGAGCTGCTTCGGTGCCAACGACACCGCCGCCTAAAATCACCACGTTACCCGGTCTGACACCGGGAATACCGCCCAGAAGAATCCCCCGACCTCCTTGCTGGCGCTCTAAAAACTGTGCCCCGAACTGTACGGAGAGGCGACCGGCGATAATGCTCATGGGGGTGAGCAGGGGCAATTTTCTATCGGGGAGTTCTACCGTTTCGTAAGCGATCGCGCTGACGCCACAATCAATCAGATGCTCGGTCAACCCCCGATCGGCTGCCAAGTGCAAATAAGTAAACAGCATCTGCCCTTTCTGGAGAAACTGGTACTCTGGCTTCAGTGGTTCTTTCACCTTAACCACCAGTTCTCGGTTCCAAGCATCCTTCGCTTCTAGGACAATTTTTGCCCCGGCAAGAATATAATCTTCATCAGAGAAGCCAGCACCATTACCAGCCGCGGATTCTACAAAAATCGCGTGACCGTTTTCACTGAGTACCCGGACGCTACTAGGACTTAACCCTACCCGAAATTCACGATCTTTGGTTTCCTTGGGAACGCCAATTTCCATTTATATACCTCAAATTGCTCGGCTATCTATTGAATTGACTATAGGTGCCACACCTGGTGACTTGTTGCATTGGGAGTTACCTCCCTGAAGGAGCGAGTGAGAAATTGGACTGACAACTTCTCAAGTAAAACGGTTTTTGGTTTGGGTAATTCGCGCATCGATCGGGAGGGGCAGCCGATCGGGAATGAGGTATCGAATGAGGTATCGATCGCTCCCCTCTCCCTTTACTCCTGAAGTCTCTTTATTCCTGAAACTCTCTCTCGCCCCTGATCCCCATCATTACTTATTTATTTAGGAGTCCCAAAAATTTTCGGATTACTTCACAAAAATGCTGCAACAATCAAGACGGCTACCTTATCCAAAGGATTTGGAAACACCAATATGACGATGCAAATTAGCGGACGGAATCAACTCAGGGGTAAAGTGACTGCGATTCAACTGGGTGATATCCTCGCCGAGGTGACAATTCAGGTGGGAGATAACTTAATTGATGCGGTGATTACTCGTCGTTCGGCAGAAAATCTGCGAATTTCAGTTGGCGATGAAGTGAGTGCCCTGATCAAGGCGACCGAAGTCATGGTGATCAAAGAGGTTGATTAGCAACTCTGGCAAGCTTTGCTCTTGACTCAAGGCTTAGCACCTCTACAATAGAAGACAATCTATAACGAATTGTAAACCTCTGAAGGGGCAAGGATTGCCAAAGCCATGACACAACTTCAACCTACGACCACTCCTAAGCTGGAAGAACCCAAGTTAGGCTTCAATGATTACGCAGAGCGATTGAATGGTCGAGCCGCAATGATCGGCTTTTTGCTAATGGTGCTCATTGAATATGTCACGGGTCAAGGAGTGCTATCCTGGCTGGGCTTGCAATAAAAAAGCGCTCTTCTTTTGTCTAGTCCTTCGGAATCGGCAACCCGTACAGGCTTTCCTCGGTCTAGCACAACAAGTACAAGAATTTGTCTCAGGATACAGGATGTAGGGTTCTGCCCTTGCCGAAGGGTGGAATGAAGGATGAAGTTTAGAATCCAAAAATGATTCTGACTTCTGCCGCCTGACTCCTGACTCCTGAATGAGATAACCTGAAATTAGATTAAAGAATAACGGAATAGAGCAAGTCGTGATGAATGCTTTGTGGCCTAGATTTTTAAAGTCAGCCTATCGTAAAGAGCCAATTTCCAGCTTTGTGGTAATCGTTGGTGCTGTAGATGCAGTGATTGGCGGCGTAGATGAAAGCTGGGGTTTGTTTAGTTTCGGAGTGTTGACAGTAGGGGCAGCGATCGCTCTGCGTTGGTGGCAAACCCAGGGTAAAGAAGTCGAACCAATCCCCCAAACGGCAAAACACTTTCTTCCCCCCCCAACCTCTCGTCCTGTCCTGCCCATGCTAAGTAACTCCAAACACCATCCAAAACCGTAACCCTTTGGGTGGGAGCTTCCGAAAACCATGATTGGCACTTCTGTTTCAATTGAATGGCTTAAAATCGGTGAAGTTGCCGCTCGGAGTGGTCTGCCTGTCAAAACCATTCGCTATTACGAAGATATTGGTCTGTTAGCACCAACGGTGAAGCGGACACCTTCCGGCTATCGTCTTTTTAATCGTGAGATTGTTAATCGACTGGCATTCATCAAGCGATCGCAAGCACTCGGACTCACTCTCAGCGAGATTCAAGAAATTTTAACAGTTCACGATCGGGGGCAGTTACCCTGCGGTGCCTTGAAGCAGCTTCTGCACGCGAAAGTAGAGGCGATCGCAGAACAAATTGAATCGTTAGAAATCCTCAAGAGCGAGCTAGAAGGGTTAATCTCTGGTTGGCAAGACCGACCGCCCGCTCACCACATCGATCATACTATCTGCCCCAATATTCAATCAGCACCATGAAACCTCCGGCTCGGAAGGCAAAAGTCAAAAGGCATTTATACAAAGAAAAAATTCTGAGTTTTGCATTTTTACCTTTTAGCTTTTATTGTTTCGCCCTTGCCAGTCAGCCTCTCCCAGCCGCCGCCAAAACAATAATCCAGGAAGCTGAAGCTGTTCCGTCTGCCCCAGCCCAAAACCTGCCTCCTGAAGCTTGGAGAAACGTTCAACTCCTCCGCACTCTCAAGGGTCACAACGCGACAATTGATTCCTTGACCTTCACCCCTGATGGAAAATTTCTGATCAGCGGGGGGAGCGACAATGACGGCAGAATAAAATTTTGGTGGGTGAGAAGTTGGAAAGAAGTGGGTAGCCTCAGGGCGCATAGTCAGGCAGTGATGACCCTTGCGATGAGTCCTAATTCAGAAATTCTGGCGAGTTGCAGCAATGACTCCTCGCTGAATTTATGGAATTGGAAGACTGGAAAATATACCCGGACTTTTCTGGATCATACGAGTAATATTCTGTCAGCGGCGATTACCTCGGATAGTGAAATGCTGGTGACGGGTGCTTTGGATGGGATTCGAGTCTGGAATTTGAGAACGCAGCGCCCGATTTACAACCTGGTGCGTTTCGATAACCAAACTTATGCAGTTGCCCCAAATCCCAATGGGGAGATTCTAGCAAGCGGCGGCAAAGATACTGCGATTAAGGTCTGGGATCTCCAGAATGGAAGATTTCTTGACTCATTGTCGGGACATAGCGGTGCAATCAGTACTTTAGCATTCACGCCGGATGGAAGTACGCTGATCAGTGGCAGCTACGATCGCACCATCAAAGTCTGGGATTTTAATAGCGGACGATTGCTTTACACCCTTTCAGGGCATACAGGTTGGATTCGGGCGATCGCGATCGCTCCTTCTGGACAAGTTATGGCTACCGCGAGTCAGGATGGAGTCCGCTTGTGGAACTTGAGAACGGGCGAACTGATTGCTTTGCTGGTCGGACATTCCGATTGGGTGAAATCGGTTGCCTTTAGTCCTGACGGGCGAACTCTGGCGAGTGGGGGGTTTGACAGAACCATTAAAATTTGGCAAGTCGGCTCTGTTCCCTAAACATTCATTAAGTGTGCGATCGCGGCAACTTTTAGTTCGGTTTATGGGAAAACTAAGTTCAGTTCCATCTGAGACGAAGGAAGTAAACCAAAGTGTTGACTCACAATCGCGACAAAGGAAAGAGCCTAAACGGATACGAGTGGGCAGAGGCGGGTTTCTTCAATCTCTCGCTGGATCTGCTTTGTATCGCCGGACTTGATGGCTACTTCAAGCACCTGAACCCTGCCTGGGAAAAAACTCTGGGTTTTACGAAGGAAGAACTCTTAAGCCAATCGTTTATGGAGTTGGTTCACCCGGAAGATTGGGAAGCAACCATCACCGAAGCGCAGAAGCTTGCTACAGGCGCGGAAACAATCTCTTTTGAGAACCGCTACCGATGCAAAGACGGCTCCTATAAATGGCTATTATGGACTTCTGCGGTCTCCACTGAAGAAGGTTTGCTGTATGCAGTGGCTCGTGACATTAGCGATCGCAAAGCGGCTGAAGAAAAACTCCTCAATTTAAGAGCTGTCTTGGAGAATGCCGTCGAAGGAATTTCCCGGCTAGACACTCAAGGGCGCTACGTTACCGTTAATAAAGCCTACGCCAATGCAGCGGGTTACGAACCTGAAGAAATGATTGGCATGGAATGGCAGCGAACGGTTCATCCGGAAGAGATCGACAAGCTGATCGCTGCTTACCACAAAATGTTGGTGGATGGCAAGGTAGAAGCTGAAACGAGAGGCATCCGTAAAGATGGCTCTATTTTTTATAAGCAAGTGGTGATGATCTGCGATTACGACCAAGAGCAGCGATTTATCGGTCATCACTGTTTTATGAAAGACATCACCGAACGTCACCGAACCGAACAAGAGCGATCGCAATTAGCTAATCACATCCAATTGCTGCTGCAATCGACCGGGGAAGGCATCTACGGCATAGATTTACAGGGACGTTGTACCTTCATCAACAAAGCGGCGGCTCAGATGCTGGGATACCAGCCGGATGAAGTGATGGGCAAGGATATGCACGAGTTAATCCATCACAGTCGCCCCGATGGCTCCTTCTATCCCAGTGTTGAGTCTCCGATTTTTTGTGCTGTTCGCAACAGGAACAGTTGCCGGATTGACAACGAAGTTCTATGGCGGCGGGATGGAGCTGCTTTTGCTGCCGAATATTCGGCTTATCCGATTTTTGAGGGTGAGGAAATCAAAGGGGCTGTTGTCACCTTCGTTGATATCAGCGATCGCAAGTTAGCAGAGTCAGCACTCAAACAGGCGAATGAAGCCCTCGAAATCCGAGTCGAGGAACGCACCGCCCAATTAAGGCATACCCTCCAGCAGCTAGAAGACGAAATAACTGAGCGCCAGCGGGCAGAGAAAGCTTTATACAAAGAAAGAGAATTCTTAAATGCATTGCTGAATAACTTGGCAGATGGCATTGTCGCTTGTGACGCTAATGGAGTTTTAACGCTATTTAATCGAGCGACACAAGAGTTTCATGGATTGCCGGAACAAGCTCTTCCTGCCGAACAATGGGCTGAACACTTCGATTTATATCTGCCCGATGGGAAAACACTGATGAAAACGGAAGATATTCCGTTGTTTAAAGCGTTTCGGGGAGAGACGGTTCGGGAAGTAGAAATGATCATCGCCCCGAAGCAAGGAAAAATCCGCACCCTCCTCGCTAGTGGACAAGCGATCGTTGATGCTCAGGGAAAAAAACTAGGTGCAGTTGTGGCGATGCACGACATCACCGAGCGCAAGGAAGTAGAAGCGGCTTTACAACAGAGTGAGTTACGACTCAACAGTATTCTAAATTGCCTTAAAGATTTGGTGTGGTCTATTTCAGCCACCACCTATAAAACGCTGTTTATGAACCCAGTGGCTGAGAAGTTTTATGGGCGGTCTTACTCGGAGTTCTTCAACAACTCCAACCTCTGGCTGGAGGTTATTCATCCAGAAGATCGCGAACTCGCCCTTGCCTATAACCACAGGGTTATGCAAGAGGGCAATGGTGAACTGGAGTACCGAATTATCCGACCCGATGGCGAAGTGCGATGGGTTTACAGTCGAGCCTGGATGATTTATGACGAGTACGGTACTGCTACCCGCATGGATGGTCTGTCCACCGATATCACAGATCGCAAGCAAGCCGAGGCAGCTCTGAGCGAAAGCGAGTCGCGGCTCAACAGCATTCTAAATTCGCTGAAAGACGTGGTGTGGTCTGTTTCAGCCAGCACCTTTGAAGTGCTTTACCTCAACCCAGCTACCGAGAGTGTTTATCAACGCCCAAGACAAGATTTCTTTGACAACCCCCAAGTGTGGTTTGATAGCATTCACCCCGAAGATCGCGATCGCGCCTTTGAATACAACCGTCAGGTTATAGTCGAGGGCAGCGGTGACATAGAGTACCGAATTCTCCGACCCGATGGCGAAGTTCGTTGGGTTCGTGACAAGAGCCGGGTGATTTACGATGAAACCGGGAAAGCTATTCGTATAGATGGTTTAACTTCTGACATTACCGAGCGTAAACAGGCAGAAAAAGCTCAGGCAAGACTGACCGCAATCTTAGAAGCAACACCTGACTTCGTAGGCATCGCCAATGCAGAAGGACGCGCCTTATACGTCAACAAGGCCGGTCGCCAAATGATAGGAATTGGCGAGAATGAGGATATCACAACGATGTATATCCCCGATTTCATGGCAGCTTCAGTCATCGACGGGATTCTGAACGAAGGGTGGCAGGCTGTTGTCAGAGAAGGTATTTGGAGTGGCGAATCAGCGTTGCAGCACCGGGATGGCAGAGAGGTTCCTATCTCCCAGGTATGGATGAGCCATAAATTAGAAAATGGGGAGGTTGAATTTTTCTCTACGATCGCCCGCGATATCACTCCTGCTAAGCGGGCAGAGGAAGCCATCCGCCAAAGCGAAACTAGACTTGCAGAAGCTCAAAAAATTGCCCATATCGGCAGTTGGGAATTCGATCTGGCGACTGGAGAAATCGCTTGGTCGGAGGAACTATTCCGCGTGTGGGGTATGGAGCCGAACCAACCCGTACCGACTTACGAAGAGTTGGTGCAAAAAATTTATCCGGATGACCGGGAAGTTTTTGTAAAAGCAGTTGAGCTAGCAATTACTGAAGGCAAGCCCTACGAATTCGACAATCGCACTTTGCGCCCTGATGGTTCGATTGGATATATGTTCTCCAAAGGGCAACCGATTATCAACTCTGAGGGTCGGGTCATCAAGCTATTTGGAACAGGACTAGACATCACCCAGCGCAAGCAACAAGAAGAAGCCCTACGACAAAGCGAAGAACTATACCGCGCCCTTGCCCGAAATTTCCCCGACGGTTCGGTGGCTTTATTTGATAAGGACTTGCGCTACCTGCTGGCAGATGGAAGCGAATTAGCCGCCATCGGGCTTTCCAAAGAACTTATGGAAGGAAAAACCCTATGGGAGGTTTTTCCTCCAGACACCTGCGAAACTGTGGAACCGATGTATCAAGCAGCATTAGCTGGTGCCATGACGGTTTCTGAAATCCCCTATGGCGATCGCACCTATCTGTTGCAAATTCTGCCCGTCACCAACCAGCAGGGAGAAATCTTTGCGGGGATGACGTTGACGCAAAATATCAGCGATCGCAAACAGGCAGAGGAGGCGTTGCGGCAGCGGGAAGAACAATTGCGCCAGATTCTTCAGAATATGCCAGTTATGATGACTGCCTTCGATGCAGACGGAAACATCACTGTCTGGAACCGCGAGTGCGAAAGGGTTGCAGGCTACAGTGCTGCGGAAATTGTTGGCAATCCCAAAGCACTGGAGTGGGTGTATCCAGATCCCGCCTATCGCACATCAATGCTGACCATCTGGGCTGAACTTGGCAATAACTACCGTAACTGGGAATGGGAAATCACAGCTAAAGATGGAAGTGTCAAAACAGTAGCATGGTCGAATATCTCCGAGGGATTCCCCATTCCCGGCTGGACCACTTGGGGCATTGGTGTGGACGTAACCGAACGCAAAGCCGCTGAAGAAGCTCTAGCAGAGAAAGCTTGCTTAGCCGCGTTTCGTGCGGATGTAGACACTGCGCTGACTCAGGGCGATCGCTTGCAGGTGATACTGCAACGCTGCACCGAGGCTGTAGTCCAACATCTCGATGCCGCGTTTGCAAGGCTATGGACGCTTAACAGAGAGGAGAATGTATTGGAGTTGCAAGCGAGTGCGGGGATGTATACCCACCTTAATGGCTCTCATAGCCGCGTACCCGTTGGTCAATTCAAGATCGGCCTAATTGCCCAAGAGTGCCAGCCCCACCTGACCAACTCTGTGATTGACGATCCTCGTGTTGCTGATAAAGATTGGGCAAAAAGAGAGGGCTTGATCTCCTTCGCTGGTTATCCCCTGATTATCGAAAACCAGATATTAGGGGTTATCGCCATGTTTGCCCGGAAACCGCTTACCGAAGCTACGCTGGGGGCGCTAGAATTTGCAGCGGACGAGATTGCATTAGGTGTTAAGCGCCTACAGGCAGAGGAGGCGTTGCGACACTCGGAAGCACGATTTAGACAACTCGCTCAACGCGAGGCACTGCTCAACCGTTTGTCCAGCGATATCAGGAACTCCCTTGATGTCAGTACCATATTAGGAACGGCTGTGCAGGAGATCCGCAATTTGTTGCAGATTGACCGATGTCTGTTTCTTTGGTATCGACCATCAGCAGAACAACCAGTCTGGGAAGTGGTAAAAGAAGCGAAGATACCCACCCTGCCTAGCTTGCTGGGTCAATACCCAGCCCCAGCAAGTTCGCTAACTCAGAAGTTCACCAACTTGGAAATCCTCCAAGTTGACGATCTTGCAAAAGCCAGCGATCCAGCCGAACAGGAACTCTATAGTGCTTCGGGCTACAATGCTATCCTATCGCTGCCAATTCAAGCTCCTTCTGGTGAGATTGGTGTGGTCAGTTGCATCCATCATCGTGGTTCTCGGTCTTGGAGTGGCTCGGAGGTGGAACTGCTGCAAGCGGTAACTGACCAACTCGCGATCGCGCTTTTCCAAGCCGAACTCTACACGCAAGCTCAAGACTCTGCACAGCAAGCTCAAGAAAAAGCTCACCAGCTACAGCAAACTTTGCACCAGTTGCAACAAACTCAAAGTCATCTGATTCAAAGTGAAAAAATGTCCAGCCTCGGTCAGATGGTTGCTGGTGTTGCTCACGAAATCAACAATCCTGTCAACTTCATCCACGGCAACCTCACCCACGCAAATCAATACAGCCAAGATTTACTGAATCTCCTCCAGCTTTACAAGCAGCACTATCCCAATCCAGTTCCGGAAATTCAAGATGAAATCGAGGCGATTGACCTTGATTTTGTGGTAGAAGACCTCCCGAAAATCCTGGGTTCGATGAAGATGGGGACTGACCGCATCCGTCAGATTGTTCTGTCGCTGCGGAATTTCTCGCGCTTGGATGAAGCCGCCATGAAGGCAGTGGATATTCATGAAGGGATTGATAGCACCCTCCTGATCTTGCAAAACCGACTGAGAGCCGCCCCCAACTATCCCAGCATTGAAATTGTTAAAGAGTATGGCAATCTACCGCTGGTGGAATGCTACGCGGGACAGCTCAATCAAGTGTTTATGAACCTGCTCAACAATGGGATTGATGCCCTAGAAACGCAGCCCGAACCGAGAATCATTACCATTCGGACTGAAGTGGGACGTGGGAAATCCCTTCCTGACCCTTATGTTTTGATTCGGATTGCTGATAACGGCCCAGGGATGACCGAGCCAGTAAAGGCTCGCCTATTTGATCCCTTCTTTACGACTAAACCTGTAGGGAAAGGTACAGGTCTGGGATTATCCATCAGTTATCAAATTGTGGTGGAAAAGCACGGTGGCACTTTAAAATGTGTCTCCAAACCAGGACAAGGAGCGGAGTTTTGGATTGAGATTCCCATTTCTCAAGGTCTAACTTAACTGGAATTATGCATAAAAAAAGAGAGGGAAGTTAATCTTCCCTCTCCTCGAATCTTTACTATTTTCAGATTCACCCTGGTCTTTTAGCTTCTTCCGCAACATCTTCTGTTGCTTTCTAATCTGTCTCGCCCTAGCGGAGCCACCTTTCCCTTTGTCGTTCCGTCCCTCTCGGCGGGGAGATTCCCACCGCTTGAGTCGTTGAGTCATGGTCGTTCTCTTGTGTAAAGAGTGGGCAGGGAGAGAATCGAACTCTCACGATCTCACGATCGTCAGATTTTGAGTCTGATGCGTCTACCAATTTCGCCACCCGCCCTTGGGTTTAGCTTCACTATTATAGCCTATCGAATGCTGTTCTAGCAAGGCTTGATATTCTTGACTGCTAGCCCAACGGTCAATTTCTCGCGCCCGCAGGACGGGTACTGGATGGCTGAGTTGGGCTGTTTGCGCTTGTTTGAGCATTTCACCCAGTTGATTTTTACTGATATCGTCGTAAGCTCTCGCTTGAGCTAAAAAGGCTTCCAGATTCAGCTGCGGCGCAAGAATGGGTGAACCTCCAGCCAGTTTCATTAAGACGGAACTGACGACTTTAGAGTCTTGAGTGGCGAGAAGTGCAGCGCGATCGCAAGTAAATTCTGCACATCGCAGCCACTGTAGCATCTGTCCCCTCAAAGTTTCAGCGATCGCTGCACCCCAAGTGGGAATTAATCCTGCTGCTAACACCATAATATTGACGGGTGTTAGGTACACTCCATGCTCGCATTTTAGATGTCCCAGTTCGTGAGCGATGACTGCCTGAATCTCTTCAGGTGTCAGCAAATCGATTAAAGAGGTGTGCAACACAATAAATGGCTGCTTTCCTCGCATGGCAAAGGTGTAGGCGTTTGGCGTGGGTGAGGAACGGACGTACAGTTGCGGGGGTTCCAAATCCAATATCTGGCAAGCTTCTAACAGCAGTTTATGCAGATGAGGTAGCTGTTGTTCGCCTACGAGGACGCCCGCCGCTATATTTTCCAAATAAAAAAACTGTTCTGCGAGGGGACCAAGCAGATTTCTGACCAGGATATCCATTCCCGGCAGTTGTTTTAAGGCGTTAGTCGCTTCTAAATCTAAGGGATGGCGAAATTTATCTGCCGAGAGACCAATTAAGGGTGTCCTTGAAGGCAACATGGAGGAAATCTCAAAAAAAAGAACTAAAACAAAAGAATTGATTGATGCGGTGCTAATCTCAGGGCGATCGTGAGATTAGATATCCCAAATTAGTATAGCGAGGGCGCTTTGTTTTTGTTTCCAAACGGCGCACCTAACTATGTTTTATTAATGCGATTTACAAAACATTGTACCTATTTTATCTTCCTCTTCGTCCACAACTGGTATACTTTTATAATGGAATAGTTTTGTTTTTTTATAACGGTTAATATTCCATTTTTTAAAATATATTATTCAGATTTAATTTAATAATTATATCCTGAAAAGCCCTAACTTTTTCAATATTTTACTTTCAAAGTTAGGGATTCTGAGGACAATTTCCAATTAGGTAAACAACCAGTTTTTTACCCGGTTTAAACCCTTCCAGTCGGGTTTTCTCGCTAATCCATCCTCAATACTTTCTTGGATATCGGGGCGTAATTCTGGATTAATCGCCAGAGATCGCTGAGCCTCTTCAATGTGTTGCCGGACGCCGGTTTTCCCTTCTTCAAGCATTGCCAGAACTAGGTTAATGTGAGCCTGGGGATCTTGGGGATTTAACTTAACAGCTTTTTGAGCGGCTTTGTAGGCCAGAGTGGCTTGATCGTCCAACAGATACAGCCACGACAGACAAATCCAGGCAGCAGTGAGTTTGGGGGCGCGATCGCAAATATCCTTGAAAACAGGAAGCAAAGTATCCGGGCCTTCTCCCGCTTTATAGCGTTCTAGGCCATTGTCAAAAAGGTCGTTAATTGGCTCGGTCATTTCTGAAAGATGAAAGATGTTAGCGATCGCGTAGCGGATGGCGGGCTAGATAGCGACGCTCTCTTCGCCGGATGCGTTATTTTACGGGGCAATGGGGGGTTGAATCCACCCTAATCTGGAAAGCAGGCGGGATACCTGCTTTCCAATCAGAAGTTTTTACAAACTGTACGCCAAGCTTGAACTTAGACACCAAATGCAAATGACTTAGACTCCAAATGACTTACCGCAGCCACAGCTTTGAGCAGCATTGGGGTTTGTAAATTGGAAGCCACCGCCAATCATGGCATCGCTATAGTCCAGCATCAGACCATAGAGGTATAGCATACTCTTGGGATCGCAGACAATTTTGAAGCCATCGTAGTCGTAGACTTCATCGTTGTCCCGAATTTGACTAGGCTCTTCAAAATCCATCATGTACGACATTCCAGAGCAGCCACCTTGGCGGACGCCAACTCGCAGGCACAGATCCTTGCCTTGTTTCTCCCGCAGAGAGAGAACGTGTTTGAGGGCAGATTCGCTTAACTGGATGCCGCGTTTTTGCGATTGAGTAGCTTGTGTCATGGCGCTCTCGACTCCTAATTTGGTGTTTTATCTAGACGACTTGAGGAAGCCAGTCCACTAGGTCAATTTTATCGAAGATTCTTAACTTAACCGCAGACCGGCGAAGCGAAAAGCTTTTTATTATTTATGTTAACGATTAGGCGTTGAGGTTAGATAGAGCGATCGCGCAAGGATTGTATTGTGGTGCTTTCATCACTGCCAAGCATTAGTTTAGAGGAGGACGGCAGAGAGGCGATTAGTATTTAAAATGAGGATCTACAAAGCGCACGGTGTGTTGTTCCCCCAGTTGGCATAGTCTATGTCTGTTCTCACTCGCTCCACGTCTCGTCGGCTGCAAACTTTACAACAAATTCCTAGCGTCTGGGAAGGCGATCGCCGTCGATTATCTGCTGGGATGGCGCAAAGCTTAGAGTCGGATACTCAGACAGACAGCGAATGCATTGTTTGGGTGGATGGCGTCGAAGGAATGGTTCGAGCGATGGATGTCGTAACTTCCGAGACTGGGCCGGAAGCCGTTGTTCGCGCCCTGCTGCGAGCAATGGAACATCCCCACAGCCCTGCCAAGCCATCCCGTCCTCAGAAAATTGTAGTCCGACACAGAGAACTTCAGTTCTACCTGCGGGGTGTTCTTCAGGATCTAGACATTGCTGTTGATTATGTACCAGAACTGCCCCTGATTGACGAACTATTTCGCGGGTTCCAAGAAATCACCAGCACTCGCCCCCCCAAACTACCGCCTGAATATGCCGAGTTACTGGTGCAAAAAGCTTATGAGATTTGGGACGATGCACCTTGGGAACTGCTTGCCGACCACCAGATTATCTCAATTGAGCTAAATCAGTGGGATGTGGAGACGCTGTACGCCTCGGTGATGGGGATGCTGGGCATGGAGTACGGCATTTTGTTGTATCGCTCTCTGGACTCTCTGAAACGGTTTCGCTCGTCGGTTTTGGCAAAAGAGTCTTTTGAGGAGCTAGAAGAAGCATTTCTAGGGCAAGATTGCTTGTTTGTCACCTTCGAGCAGGCTGAAGATTCCTTAGACGAAGATGAAGAGGACGAAGGCATTGATTTAGCCGACTTGCCGCTTTCAGAAATTCAACCCAATTTCGGAAATGTGCATCCGTTAGAGGGGATGCGACCCTTTTTATATGAGGAAGAAGCGATCGCAGTTTACGTGGCACTCGAAGCCCTCCATCGCTTTTTCCGAGCATCCAATCGCCAGCTGGCAGCAGAGAAATTCCCTACCTTGAGCAAACGCTACCGCATCGCCGCGCCGCTAGAGGCGGATCTGCAAAAATCGATTCCCGTTAAGGTGGCAACGGTTCCCGATGTGGCGACGGAACTGTTTGACATGGCAGAGGTGGCAGGGTTGGCAGAGGAGGAAGACAGCGATCTCGAAGAGATGATGCTGCCCCTGCGGGATGACTTAGTGCCCAAAGATTCTTTCCTCAGCTTGGGGATGATGACTTGGGACAAAGTAGAGTTGCTGCGTAAAACCGTTGATTGCTATCAAGCGAAGGAAGCGATCGCGGCGGGAGAGGGAATGCCAGTGGTTTTGATTCAAACTTCCCGTCCCAAGGCAAAGGAATTGATTGAGCAAATCCAAAGCGCGGGAGGGTTGAAGGGAATTTGCTTTAATCCGGGAGAAGATCCTTTTGAAGGCGATCGCTATGACTTGGGGATTCTCCAAACAGAAAATGGCAATATGTACCTGTTTGGTGAATTTCAAGAAGACGATCCGATTCATAGCGAAGCTCGTCGCAAATGGGATCAGCGTTGTAAGAAAACCAAAGGCTACTGCGGCTTGATTGTGGCTAGGGGGCTAAAAGGCGCATCTAGGGGAAATCCTCAGCTAGGCGACATGATGGCTTTATTTGAAGCGCGATCGCTCTCTAGTAAAGATTTAGGATTGGGGATGCTCCAGCTGATGCCCCAGTTTGAGTTCGAGTAAAGCGGCAAAGGGCTAGAGGAGATGGGGAATTCGCCGTGAGCGATCGCCAATACCCAATTCCTTAATCCAGGCGATGAAAATCGGTAATCTTCTGCTGTCACCTGTTAAACTTTGTAAAGAAATTGAGAAGGACAGATGGCATGCGGGTTGCAATCGTCGGGGCAGGATTGGCTGGAATGGCAGCGGCAGTCGATTTAGTCGATGCCGGTTGCGAAGTCGAAATCTTTGAGTCTCGTCCGTTTGTGGGGGGTAAGGTCGGCAGTTGGGTGGATGCCGACGGCAATCACGTTGAGATGGGATTGCACGTCTTTTTTGGGAACTACTACCAGCTATTTGAATTGATGAAGAAGGTGGGGGCAGGTGACAATTTGCGCCTGAAAGAACATATCCACACCTTTATCAATCAAGGCGGCGTCACAGGTGCCTTGGATTTCCGCTTCATCACGGGTGCGCCTTTCAACGGATTAAAAGCATTTTTCACAACATCGCAGCTGTCGTTGCAGGATAAAGTACAGAATGCGATCGCTCTGGGCAGCAGTACCATCGTGCGCGGCTTGGTAGACTTCGAGGGTTCGATGAAAACAATTCGCGCTCTCGATAAAGTTAGCTTTGCCGATTGGTTTCGCAGTCACGGTGGCAGTAATGGCAGCATCAAGCGGATGTGGAACCCAATTGCTTATGCACTCGGATTTATTGATTGCGAAAATATTTCTGCTCGTTGTATGCTGACCATCTTTCAGATGTTTGCTGCTAGAACCGAGGCGTCGGTGCTGCGAATGCTGGAAGGTTCTCCCTACGAATATCTGCACAAGCCGATTATTGAATACATAGAAGCACGAGGCGCAAAAATTCATACTCGTCGCCGGGTAAGAGAAATTCAATATACAGGCGAAGGCAATGAGACGCGAGTAACTGGCTTACTGATTGCTAAAGGCGAAACTGAAGAAACCATCACCGCCGATGCTTATGTCTGCGCCTGCGATGTGCCCGGAATTCAGCGCGTTTTGCCGCAAGCGTGGCGTCAATGGTCGGAATTTGACAATATTTATAAGCTGGATGCCGTGCCAGTGGCGACAGTGCAGCTGCGGTTTGATGGCTGGGTAACTGAGTTGCACGATGCCGAAGAACGACACCAAGTGGATCATGCTGCCGGAATTGATAATCTGCTTTATACAGCGGATGCCGACTTTTCCTGCTTTGCCGATTTAGCTTTAACGAGTCCCTCTGATTATTATCGTGAGGGACAAGGTTCGTTGTTGCAGTTGGTGCTAACGCCGGGAGATCCGTTTATCAAGGAAAGTAACGAAGCGATCGCTCAACACGTCCTCAACCAAGTACACGAGCTATTCCCTTCCTCCCGCGATTTGAACATGACTTGGTACAGTGTGGTGAAGCTGGCTCAGTCTCTCTACCGCGAAGCCCCTGGTATGGACCCCTATCGTCCTCCTCAAAAGACGCCGATCGCCAATTTCTTCCTTGCGGGTAGCTATACTCAGCAAGATTACATCGATAGTATGGAAGGGGCAACCCTGTCTGGGCGTCAGGCAGCAAAAGCGATTTTAGAAAATGTGCAGGAAATAAAGGGTAAGAGCCATCTGTCGGCGGTTTAGACGAATAAACCGCAAAAACGCGGCTATAGCGAAGGAAGAAAAGAAGTAAATGGCTGAGTGGCTAGAGCATAGCGTGCAGGTAGAGGTGCCGGTTCCTATTGATGAGGTGTGGAACCTTTGGTCCGATCTGGAGCAAATGCCCCGGTGGATGAAGTGGATTGACTCGGTTACAGTTCTGGATAATGACCCAACCTTGTCGCGCTGGAAACTTGCCACGGGTGGCTTAGAATTTACTTGGCTTGCCCGGATCGTGAAAAAGGTGCCCAACCAGATTATCCAATGGGAATCTGTTGGTGGATTACCCAATCGGGGTGCGATTCGCTTTTATGACCGACATGGCAGTAGCATTGTTAAGCTAACGGTGGCTTACGCCATTCCAGGCTGGCTGGGCAGATTAATGGATAATCTCTTCCTGGGGCGCGTAGTCGAATCCACGATTCAAGCCGATTTGGATCGTTTTCGAGAATACGCGATTAAATCCCAAGCGAAAACTCAGTAGAAATCAGCCCTTCTCAAAACCTTAGGCAGATTTTAGAGCGGGATATTGAAAAAGAGATGGAAAATGCGATCGCATTTTCCGTCTTCGCGGTTCAAGAACTTTGCGGTAGCAGCGTGACAAACGCAATCACCAATCCGCCAAATAAGCACATCAAATACACGCCTAACAACAACAGCCGGGTTCCCCAACTAGAATGGGATTCCCGACAGCGTTGGGCAATATCTTTGACCATTCTGTACTTCTGAGCAAACGGTAGGGAACCGTAACCAGACTTTTTGAGCGTCTGGAAAATCGCCATCAGTACGCTATCAGAATCGTCAGTTGATTGTGGCAGTTCTCGCCGCAGTATCTTCAGAATCTTGGCACTGCGAAAGCTAGCAGGGATGCTAAACGCAATCAAAAATCCGAGGAAAAGAAAAACCCCAGTCCCCGGACTCATGCCGATAAAAACTAGCAACCCAACTGCGAAAAGTTTGAACAGAACATCGGTGTAGGGATGGCGGGAAAATATTAATAAATCTAGGATGCGTCCTCCATCCAAGGGCAAGATAGGAAGTAGATTGAAGTAGTTAATAATCACCAGAAAGCTGATTACTTCTTGCAACCCTAGGGAACCCTGGAGAGAATCAGGAATTGCCAACGCGATCGCAACTCCTAAGATTATCCCCGGAACCGGCCCCGCCAGCAAAACTAGAAATTTTTCCCGAATCGTCGCATTGTCTTTGCGTCCGGAAGCCGCAGCACCAAATAAGGGCAAGAAGAAAATCGATGTATCTTTATAGCCACAGCCTCTCATCGTCAAAAAGTGCCCTAGTTCGTGCAAAAACAGGACGCCGATGAGAATCAGCAGTGTCTGCAAGTCAAAAAATGGCGTGAACGAGATAGCAAACACGACCAAACTGCCAAGCAACAACCACGACTTTATCCCCTTTCTGGCACGTCCCCGTTCGATTCGTTCCATGCGGCGGAATCCCTCCACTTCCACCGCCGAAGGAATCTCCACATACCGATAGGGTTCTGTTTTTGCCTTTTGCGTCCACTTTTTGACCAGAGTTGTATACTTGCCGCTATCCCGCCCCATCTTGATAGCTGTTTTCATCGCAGCACTGAGATTGAGTTCTAGCAGTTCCGTTCCTTTAATCGGTGACAGCTGCCCTGATTTCACCAAGCTGTCTATGTAGGTGACATGATGCGATCGCAATCTCTCAATAAACGCTTTTGATGACATCGCGACGGGCGTTTTTGTAAGTGCCAAATGCTCAAGTTTGTCTTGATGGACTTGCCACTGCTCTTGGGTTTCCACCGCGTAAGGATCTTGGAGAATGGTATTGGGTATTTCTCCAATCACCCCGAAAGCCTGTCCATTCATCGTGTGTAATAGGAGACCATCCTCAAAAAACGTAAGAAACTCGATCGTAAACAGCCTCACCGATTCCGGTAGGCTACGAATGTTTACATTAGCGAATGTTTTAAATGCCTCGTTGTATAGCACCATCCCCCAGCTTTTCGAGACATCCAGGTAAATGTCATTAAAGCTGAAATAGGAATGGAACTGAAACCCTAGCTTTTCAAGTTCTGGCAACGGAATCTCAAATAAATCTTTGATATAAGCAGGGATTTCCTCGCCGCTCCGAATTTCGTAATCGATGTACTGTAGAGTCAAGCCTAAAAGTCGCTGAAAAAAAATCAAGTAGCGGCACGCTACTAGCAACCCATAGACTGCTAATCCGTAAAGCAAATATTCCATTAACGGCCCAACCCTGTGTGTAGTTTGCTACCAGGCGGGGTCAACGTAGAGATTGATTGTTAATTGTTCGCACCCTGCCGGTACTGCTGTGATACAAGCACAGATGGTATGTCCGTCCGCTACCTCCACTTCGCAGGCGTGACACGAACCCATCAGGCACCCGGTGGGAATGAACACCCCAGCCCGTTCTGCTACCTGTAATAACGCTTCTCCTACCTCAGCGTCAACCGCAATCTCGTCAGGTAAAAAAAGTACACTTACGCTCATCAGTAGTTGGTAATGGGTAATGGGTATTTGCTAATGGGTAATGGGTGAAAAGCAATGACCCATTACCCATGCCTTAAGACAAAATAGGGTTTAAATCTAGGTGAGCTTCCACCGTATCTGCCAGCGAATCCAGAATGGTTTCTCGGTGTTCGCGGTAGTTGGCGACGCCTGTGGGGAGGGATGGAAGTCCCCGTTGCTGCCTTAGGTGATTTAACCAGGCTCTTCGCCAAGGGCCATTATCAAAAAGACCGTGGAGATAAGTGCCCACAACGGATTGAGTCGCATCGACAATCCCTAAACTGGGATCGTCAAATAGGGTTTTGTAGGAGTATTGCTTGGGTGCGTGTCCGGATGCCCCCATTCCTTCCTCTGAATCCAACAGCCGCGTGCGCCCTTGATGGATTTCATAACCGGCGACGGGTAAACCAGTTTGAGGATAGTTAGAAGTTACGAGTCGTTGGCGGGCAATTTTTTGGGCGGTAATTACGGTTTTTACGGGTAACAATTCTAGACCTTTGTAACGTCCGGTTTCACCTTCAATTCCTTCAGGATCGGCTAAAAATTTGCCTAGCATCTGGAAACCGCCGCAGATTCCCAGAATAGTACCGCCTGCTGCCGCGTAATTTTGAATTGCCTGCGCCATGCCGGTTTTTTGCAGCAGCATCAAGTCAGCGATGGTGGTTTTGGAACCTGGAATAATCACGGCATCCGGATGTCCCAAGGGTTCTCTGGGGCTAATGTATTTCACCGTAACGCTGGATTCTGCTTCTAGGGGGTCAAAATCGGTGAAGTTAGAAATCCGGGGAAGGCGGATGATGGCAATGGTGAGATCGCTGTGAGATTTGGTCGTGCGACGCTCAAACAAATCTAGGGAATCTTCGGCGGGCAAAGCTTGATCGATCCAGGGAATGACACCTGCAACGGGAATGCCGGTGCGTTCTTCTAGCCAGGTGATGCCGGAGTCTAAGAGCGATCGCTGTCCTCGGAATTTATTAATGACAATCCCCTTAATCAGCGCCCGTTCTTCCTTCTCCAGCAACTCCAGAGTACCCACTACATGGGCAAAAGCGCCCCCCCGGTCGATATCCACGACCAGCAAGGTTGAGGCATTTAAATGCTTCGCTACCCGCATATTCGCCATGTCGCGGTGCTTAAGGTTAATCTCCGCTGGGCTACCCGCTCCCTCACAGACCAGTAAGTCAAATTCTTCGGAAAGACGTTGCAGCGATTCTTCAATTGCCTGCCAACCTATATCAAAATACTGCTCGTAGTACTCCGCAGCACCGACTTGCCCGACGGATCTGCCCTTGATAATCACCTGGGAAGTCATGTCCCCTTGGGGCTTAAGTAAAATTGGGTTCATCTCCACCCAGGGCGTGACTCCCGCAGCCCAAGCTTGGACTGCCTGGGCATAACCAATT
The DNA here is from genome assembly GCF_014695825.1 of Coleofasciculus sp. FACHB-542. Lineage (NCBI taxonomy): Bacteria > Bacillati > Cyanobacteriota > Cyanophyceae > Coleofasciculales > Coleofasciculaceae > Coleofasciculus > Coleofasciculus sp. FACHB-542. The sequence continues at coordinate 34,105 of NZ_JACJPB010000031.1, forward strand.
TCTCCTCCAGTGGGCGTTACGTAAGCATTCAGCGCCATATTCTGCGCTTTAAAGGGAGATACTCGCCAGCCGCGCCGAGATAGAATCCGGCAAAGTGCTGCGGTTAGTAGAGATTTTCCTGCGTGAGATGTGGTTCCCACGACCATAATCGCTTTCATTTTAATAGTTTGGGGTTATAGGGAAGAGCAGGCAAGCAGGCAAGCACGCGAAAGGCACAAAACAGAGGGGCAGGGAAAAATTCTTACTCAGTCCTCAGTCCTCAGTCCTCAGTCCTCAAAACAACCGGAACCAACGATTTAAGGCATTATAGAAGCGATCGCTAAGAGAGGGGGCAGGCCACGAACCACCCTGAAGTTCCCATTTTTCAACCAATTGGCGTCCCAAAGGCGTGAGGCGAAAACTATCGGTGATTCCTTGACCATCCACCTCTCGCCGCAGAATGCCTACTTGAATCAGCCACAACAGGGAACTTTCTGCGCCTAGTTCCCGCACAGGATGGCGGGTGTACTGGTGTTGGACGCCTGAAGCACCAGCGATCGCTTGCAGGGGAACGCTGGTTGAGCGCATCGCTGCAAACAAAGGCAGGAGGAAGGGCGAACAGCGCATCGCTCGTTCGGCACGGGACACACTGCTAGGGGAATATTGAATCGACTGGGAGTTTTTTGCCTCAACAGAATTCATCTCTATCTCTAATGCCAGGAAACAGCAGAGGATTAAAAATTGCTATCTAGTCAATATCGGTTATTCTTTCACCGACTTCTCGCGATCGCATCCACAAGCTTTATGGTTGTAGCTGTAGACGCTCTCCGGCGCGTCTCTTTAGGAGACTGACTGCCGTCATCCACCTTAGCTTAGCCCAAGCGGAATTTTAAAATATTGTAAAATTTGATTTTCACCAAACAATCATAACTGAGTAGGAAATAGAATTTATGGCTCTAGCAGTCGGTACAACGGCACCCGCTTTCACCGCCAAAGATACCAATGGGAACACTGTCTCGTTGTCTGATTTGGCGGGAAAAACCGTGATTTTGTATTTTTATCCCAAAGATGATACACCCGGCTGTACCAAACAAGCTTGTAGCTTTCGAGATGCCTATGCAGACTATCAAGGCAAAGATATTGTCGTCTTGGGCGTTAGTAAGGATGATGAAGCATCTCACCAGAAATTCACCGAGAAGTTCAATTTGCCTTTTCCCCTACTGGCAGATGTCGATGGCAGCATTATCAAAGCTTATGACGTTGAAGGAAGTAGCGGTTATGCCCAGCGCGTAACCTACGTGATTGATGGAACTGGCAAGATCGTTCACGTTGATTCCAGCGTCAACACGGGTAGTCATGCTCAGGATATCTTAGCGGCACTGGCTTCTTGAGCTGACGACTTTAGTCTCTAGAAATAATCCGAGAAGCCCGATTTCCTTAAGGAAACCGGGCTTCTTAAGCACAGGACGATGTGAATAGTGATTACTTCGGCGTCGAAGAGGCGGGTGTAACTGAGTTTGCTGGAGTGACAGGTGCTACAGGTGCTGCCTGATTTGGAGTACCAAGAAGTTGTAGTTGTTGACGCCGGAACTGATCGGCGGCAGTATTGAGATTATTCTTCTGGTCGTTATTAAATTCGTCCATACTGCGAATGTTGCCCAAGGTGGCTCGATGCATCAAGTCAAAGACACCGGAAGCACCACCATTATTCGTCCGAGAAAATGGATCTGTATTTTGCTCTTGGAAAGTGTCTGCGGGATTGACCTCTCCTGGTTGCGACAGGGTTGATTGAGCCAGAGTCAATTGAGGCAGCAAGCAGGAGGCAAATCCCATGCCAGCCAGGACACCGAGAACCAGTTTAGTTTTTTTATTCATGACAATTTGGGGCGAAACGCACTAAGAAAGTTTTGACGGTTGAATTTTGAGTTTTGAATAAAGACGAAAAAATTTATCTCTATGTTCAACTTTATAACTCAAAACTCACTCAAGACTTGGTACTCATCACTCAAGACGATTCTTAAGCAAACCGACGACGCAGCAGTGGCTGAATTGCTAATAATATTACTGCATCAAAACCGAGAAGCACCAATATCGCAGTGCCAAAAGTTACAGCACCCCCAGGCGCTTGTATGACGACGCTACTGAGTGCCCAATCGCTGTGGAGATACAGATAACGAATTGGTTCAATCGCATAGCTTAGAGGATTAAGCGTTGCGACAACCTGCAACCAATTGGGCATGAAAGATAGAGGGGCGAGAGCTGTGCTGGCAAACAGTAAAGGCAGGTTGGTAACAAAAATTACAGCAATCAGCTCGACGTGACCGGGCAAAGCAAAAGCTAAACCCAAGCTCAAAGCGGTGACACCCAGAACCAGTAACAGAACAATTAATGCGATCGCGCCCAAGCCTAAAAGATTGGGTAAACCAGCTCCCAGAAAAGCGCTGGCTGCAACAATCACTGCCGCTTGGATTAAGCTCAGCGTCACAATATAGATAGCTGAGGCAGCCACAATCGAAAATCGAGATGCCAGAGGAGCGACTAATAAGCGGTTGAGAAAGCCAAATTCCCGGTCAAACATTACTGGCAATCCAGCATTCAGTGCCCCGGCAAAAGCGGTAAAAACAATCACCCCGGCACCGAGAAATTGTCCGTAGCTCAAGTTATTCCCAAAAATGCCTTGAGGAGCATTTTGAAACAGCGCCCCGAATAGAACCAGCCACATCAAAGGCTGGATAATTCCCGCCACGAGCGTCGAGGGACGCCGTTGCAATTGAATGAATAAGCGCTTCGTTAAAGCCAGAGTTTCTTGAATAAAGTCGCTGACGAGGCTGGATGCAGCACCGGCATTAGATTTACCAGATGCCTCTGGCTGCAACCGGATATCAGGTTTAGGAGGCGTTATCGTACTGCTCATATCAATTTTGTTTGGATGTTGGATTTTGGTGGCTTGGTGGTGTAAAAGCTGGCTCTACCGCATATTCTGCTTTTTCTCTGCCTTCGGATCGCGGCTACCCGCTGCTGCAAGTTCTGCATCCATCAGGGTTCTCCCCGTAGCGGCAAGGTAAACATCATCTAAGCTAGGTCTAGCTTGGGCAATGCCAAAAATCGGTAAATTAGCGGCTTGGAGAGATTGCTGTATGGTCATCAGCGCGTCGCTTTGGGGCGTCACTACTAAATTAAGGGAATTCCCCTGAGCGTTATTGATGATCGCTTCTTGGACAAAGGGCAGAGATTGCAGCATATTTTTCGCTTTCTCTGCTTCCTCAATAGGAGAAAATTCGCGGATACGAAGGGTGATGCGATCGCCTCCTACCCGATCCTTCAACTCAGAAGGCGTCCCAGAGGCAATCACTACCCCCCGGTCGATAATCGCCACCCGGTCAGCTAAAGCATCAATTTCTTCTAAATAGTGGCTGGTAATCAGCACCGTTGTCCCGGATGCTCGCAACTGGCGCAAGAAATCCCACACAACGACACGGCTTTCAATATCTAACCCCACGGTTGGTTCATCCAGAACTAAGACATCTGGCTGATGCAGCAACCCAGCAGCTAAGTCGAGGCGCTTGCGTAAACCGCCAGAGTAGGTGCCAGTTTTTTTATCGGCGTATTCTTGCAATCCCAATATGCTCAGCACCGCCTCAATTCTCTGTTTCGCCACGGCACGGGGGAGGTGATACAGTGCGGCTTGCAGTTGCAAGAGTTCCCGCCCCGTCAGCACCTTATCTAAGGCGACCTCCTGAGCCACATAGCCCAAGCGTTGCCGTGCCCCCCTAGGGTTATCCAAAACGGAGATGCCAGAAACTTCAATTTTGCCAGCATCAGGTGTTATCAGGGTACACAAGACCCGCAGGGTAGTCGTTTTCCCGGCACCATTGGGTCCCAATAGACCAAAAATTTCACCAGGTTCGACCTGAAAGGAAACATTTTTAACGGCTTCTACTGAGCCGTACCGTTTCTGAAGCTTTTCGATTAAAACAGCGGGAGCCATAGATGTCCCAAATTAACAAATCTAAACACTCTTTGTTTCTATTGTATTTCAATCCCTCATTAGGATTTATACTCCCACCGTACCGAAATTCCCCATTTGAAAGGGGAAAGCCCGTACAGTGGCATCCCAAGACGAACAGCGCCAGATAAGTATAGGTATTAGCGATCGCGCGCCCTTCCCCATAGGTTGAGATAGAGAAAGTGCGATCGTTCTCAATGCAAAAAACCCGCCAAGGCGGGTTTTTTTGTTTAGTCGCGATTTCTAATCGCGGGATCATTGCAAAATTGCGATCGCGCTAATTAATGTCTGAAGATGTTCGGCAACAAATGCGGTGAAGTGATGCGTCACTGGCAAACTATCAACGACAATGCCGGTGCAGAGCAGCATCATGTAGAGGATGGAGTATTTAAACAGCGATCGCGCGACCTGTTTATCTCCAGGTGACTGCAATAGCTGCCACGCTTTCTTAATAAAGAGACTCCCCAGGATTGAGGCAATAATGCCATAAACAATACTAGACGCGCCCAACGGATAAACCAGCAGCAACGTCATCGGCACCATAATCAGGGTGTAAAGCCAAATTTGCCGAGTCGTGACCACTTCACCTTTAACCACTGGCAGCATCGGAATGCCGACTTTGGCGTAGTCATCTCGAATCATTAAAGCTAACGCCCAGAAATGGGGAGGCGTCCACACAAACACAATCGCAAAAAGCAGCCAAGCTGCCCAGCTTAAGGTGCCGGTAACAGCTGCCCAACCCACAAGAGCCGGAATCGCTCCGGCTGCACCGCCAATCACGATGTTTTGCGTGGTGTGGCGTTTTAGCAAGTGGGTGTAGATGCCCATGTAGAAGACAACACCTGAGATTGCTAAGAGGGCGGACAGCAGGTTAGCGAAGACTGTCAGCAAGGTGAAAGAGAGACAAGCCAGAACAATTGCAAAAATTAGCGCATCGCGGGACTGCACCCTACCAGAAGGAATCGGGCGGTGGCGGGTGCGCTCCATTGCATAATCGATATCGCGATCGTAGATGCAGTTGAGGGTTTGAGCAGATGCAGCAGCGAGAGTTCCGCCTGCCATCGTCACCAATAACAACAGCGGATCTACCTGTCCATCTGATGCCATCCACATACTCGCCGCCGTTGTGATCAGCAGCAGCGGGATAATTCGGGGCTTTGTCAGCTGGTAGTAACTCTGAATGACCTCTAGGAAGTTTTGGTGTCTGCGGGAGACATCGGTTCCAACTATCATTTCCTGCATTATTTATTTTTTCCTAAATTACTTAGCCTGCCGCAACGCGATCGCTCAAGGGTAAATGAGCGCAGGCTTTGTTTGTAGAGTCCCACCCTGAGGGGTGCGGATTGATGAAGAGCTATACGGAAGGGTTGGGAATGACACTGGCGCGATCGCGCAACGCCAAAACAGTAAAAGCAACAAGCGTTCCGAGTAAGGCGGCTCCGACTGCCTGGTGAGCGACGGTCAGTGGTTCTACTTGGAGGTGCAAGCGGAAGGTCGCCACACCGAGAATCACTTGTAACACCAGTAAACCACCACCCAGATTAGCCAGACGGCGCAGCATCGGGTGCAGTGCGGGTGTGCGCCATGCCAAAAGCACGACAGCGACGATCGCTAAAGTTGGGGGAACGACACCCGCAATGTGGCTATTCATCACCGTACACAACTCTTGCGCCCCAAAGCACTGATGGAGCGCCCAGCGAGAACCCACTAATCCACCCAGGAGGCTTTGTAGATAGACCAAAATTGCAGCCGTTAAACTCACCCACGGCAATTTTCCAACCGTGCCCGTGCCTTGATAAGGCAACAGTGCCGCGCCAATTATCAGGAGGGTCATGAAAAACAACAGTGCGGTTCCCAGGTGAGCAGTGACAATATCAAAACGCAGCAAGTGCGTTACGGTCAGCCCTCCCAAGACGCCCTGAAATACGACTAAAAAGAGTGCGAAGGTGGACGCCCAAGGCAGCCATTTGGGGAGCGATAGCCGATGCCACCAGGAAAGAACTGCCAGCGCGATCGCGCCGAAGCCAATTGCTGCCGCGTCCAACCTGTGAAACCACTCCAGAAACACCTGAAGATTCATCTGCGAAGAAGGCACCAGTTGACCGTAGCATAGAGGCCAATCCGGGCACGCCAGCCCAGCATTCATCACTCTTGTGGCACTCCCAATCGCCATCAAAACCAGCGTAGCGACGCCCAGCCGAAACACCAAGCGACGGATCTTGTCCCTTGGGTGGGAATCCTCCGGAGTGCGAACATCCTGATGAAGGACGGATTCTGTCATAGCGTTCAAAAAGCTAATTTTTCACCAATCAAATCAGAGTATCCGCTCAATTCCAACCTAGCATCTGAATGGAGGAAGATGACCGACTCTAGCTACCACTCTAATGACCCCGTTGCATCATCAGCCACCGCTTTAGGAATTTCTTCCAATTGCCGAGATTTTGCGGAAATTGAGGCGAATTAGGGCAATGCAATAACCTCTGCGGCTAAAATTTTTAGATTTCTTCTAAATCAAGTATTTCATTGTAAAAAAGAATACTGGTATTCAAAGAGAAAACCGCTAGAATCCAGAAGCAATCTTCTAGCTCTAAATCCCGAATCCCTGACAGGGCGGGAGACGCCTCCCAGGATTCATCCTAGCGGAAATGGCTTTGTCTGCTGGTACCTTTCCTGAAAATGGCGGCGATCCCAAAAAAATTCCAAAAGATAACTCAGATTGGCTCACCTTTATGGGATCTCTGCCTTACCGTGGTTAATGAGGCTCTTACTGATTTCCTAAGATCGAACACAAAGGCAGCTTCACTTCGAGGCAGTCTAGATAGACCAAATCGGTCTGGGCATCAGCCCACACTGTTTTGTTTAGAATTGCACCAAATCCAAGACAAAGCCCGTGAAAATCCCAAGCTCGATATTAACTTTACTGGTTGGCATTGTGCTGACCCTTGTCAGCCTGTGGTACGGTCAAAACCACGGTCTTTTGCCGATAGCAGCCTCTGAGGAAGCAACCCTAATCGACAGGCTGTTTAACGCGATGATGACCATTTCCACAGGTCTGTTCCTGCTGGTTCAGGGAATAATTATCATTGCGGCAATTAGATTTCGGCAACGTCCTGGCGATGATACGGACGGGCCACCCGTGCATGGCAACGTTCCCTTAGAAATTTTGTGGACGGCGATTCCAGCGGTGATCGTCCTGGGAATCTCGATCTACAGTTTTGAGGTTTATGGTCAAATCGGCGGACTGAATCCGATGGATCATTCGGTTGCTCACGCTCCGAGTCATCAGCAGGTTGCCAAAATGCCTGGAGCGGCGATTGCAGCTACCTTAACAGAGGCTGAAAACGCCACGGACACTGAAAATCGCAATCAGCAGCTGCAAGATAAAGTCTTAGAAGACCCCGCTACGGCAAAAGTCCGCAAGGAGCTTCCTCAACTGCGGGATTCAGCCGATGTAGGCGTAACTTCCGGTCGCATTGGTCCCACACCTGACAAGCAAGGTCAAGATCCAGAATTTTATGTGAATGTTACGGGTCTACAGTTTGCTTGGCTTTTTAGCTACCCCGGAACCGATGTGACAGCGGGCGAATTGCATCTTCCGCTTGGACGGGAAGTGAAATTGAACATCTCGGCAAATGATGTTATACACGCTTTTTGGGTGCCTGAGTTTCGCCTCAAGCAGGATGCGGTTCCAGGACGCCAAACTGAGCTGCGGTTTACACCCAACAGACTCGGTGAGTATCCGCTCATTTGTGCGGAACTCTGTGGTGCTTATCATGGAGTCATGAAGACAACGGTCATTGTTCAGACCCCCGAAGATTTCCAGAATTGGCTTGCCGAGCAGCAAGAAGTTGCCAGTTCGGAGGCTCTCGATCGGGCGGTGGCAGTAAACCCCGCAGAACGCTCAGATGCTGAGTTTTTGGCTCCCTACGCCAGTGAAATGGGGATCGATGCCGAAACTCTACACCCTCTCCACCACCACTGAGTAAGAGAGTGATGAGTGTTGAGTGTTGAGTTGTGAGTTAAAAAAGTTCTCGTAAAAATCTTTTATTTAATTCAAAACTCAAAATTCAAAACTCAAAACTCTTCTGACCCCCCTTAACTTCTGAATTTGAGATGACACAAGTAGAGCTTCAAGAAAAAGCAAATCTACCAGCCCACGGTGAACAACCGAAGGTAACGCATTGGCGAGAATACTTTAGCTTTAGTACCGACCACAAAGTGATTGGGATTCAATACCTGGTCACGACGTTTATCTTTTATTTGATTGGTGGAGTCCTGGCAACAGCCGTTCGCACGGAACTGGCAACCCCAGAGTCCGATTTTGTCGCCCCAGATGTTTACAACAGCTTATTTACGGTTCACGCGACGGTGATGATCTTCTTGTGGATCGTGCCTGCGGGAACCGGCGGCTTTGGGAATTACCTGGTGCCCTTGCTGATTGGAGCAAGGGATATGGCGTTTCCGAGACTGAATGCGATCGCCTTCTGGATCATCCCACCGGCTGGGTTGCTGCTGTTGAGCAGTTTCTTGGTCGGGGCACCCGGTGCGGGTTGGACTTCTTATCCCCCCTTGAGCGTTGTTAGTGGCAAACCCGGTGAAGCGATTTGGATTCTCAGCGTCCTGATCCTGGGGACCTCTTCGATCCTGGCAGCGATCAATTTTCTCGTCACCATCTGGAAGATGCGGACGCCAGGGATGGGGTGGAATCAAATGCCCTTGTTCTGCTGGGCAATGCTCGCCACTTCTGCATTGGCTCTTATCGCTACGCCTGTATTAGCAGGGGCACTGATTCTACTATCCTTTGACCTGCTGGTGGGTACGTCCTTCTTTAACCCGACTGGAGGGGGCGATCCCATCGTGTATCAACACCTATTCTGGTTTTACTCCCACCCGGCGGTTTACATCATGATCCTCCCCTTCTTCGGGATGATCTCAGAAATTTTGCCGGTTCACGCCCGCAAGCCGATTTTTGGTTATAAGGCGATCGCTTATTCCAGTCTGGCAATCAGCTTTTTGGGGCTAATCGTCTGGGCGCACCACATGTTTACCAGCGGCACCCCTGCCTGGTTGCGGATGTTTTTCATGATCACCACAATGGTGATTGCTGTCCCTACCGGGATCAAAGTATTTAGCTGGTTGGCAACCATTTGGGGCGGCAAACTGCGCCTGAACAGCGCCATGCTGTTCGCAATGGGCTTTATCTCCATGTTTGTCATCGGCGGCATCAGTGGAGTCATGGTGGCAGCTGTGCCCTTTGATATCCACGTTCACGACACCTACTTTGTCGTGGCTCACCTGCACTACGTCCTCTTTGGCGGCAGTGTTTTCGGCATTTATGCCGGATTCTATCACTGGTTCCCCAAGATGACGGGGCGGATGCTGAACGAAACTTGGGGCAAAGTTCACTTTGTCCTGATGTTGGTTGGCTTCAATATGGCATTCCTGCCGATGCACAAGCTAGGTCTAGAAGGGATGAACCGACGGATTGCTTCGTATGACCCGAAATTTACCACTCTCAACGTGATCTGCACGATTGGGGCATACATCCTCGCCGTCTCCACCATTCCTTTCATTGTTAATGCCTGCTGGAGTTGGATAGCGGGTCCCAAGGCACCTGATAACCCCTGGCAAGGACTGACCCTAGAGTGGATGACAACCTCGCCCCCGCCACCGGAAAACTTTGAGAAAGACCCAGTGTTAGCCACTGGGCCTTATGACTATGGGATGGGCGATCGCCGCACTCAAGTAGAGGTGCCCTTTGACGAGCCTCGAAATCCAGTCTTGGCTGCTGGCCCTGACTCGGCTCTCCGTGCCGATCCCGATCCCGCAGTGGCGGTGAATCCCGATGACCGCCAAGGAGAAAGTCACAATCGGTAATGGTAATCGGTAATCGGGAAACGATGACCTATTACCGATTCTCCACTACCCATTACGTATCCAACTCTTTCTAGAGGAGATTCATGCAAGGTTCAACGATTGACCCAGCGAAAACTGCCCTCAACTATCACCACAACTCAGAAGCGACTGTGGAAGCCCACGGCGTAGAACATCATGATTTCCGCATCCAGGGGCTGATTGTGTTTCTGATTGCGGAAGGCATGATCTTTGTCGGCTTATTTACCGCCTATCTCGCCTTTCGCGCTGTGGCACCCAGTTGGCCCCCGGAAGGAACGCCAAAGTTAGAGCTATTACTGCCCGGAATCAACACACTGATTCTGATTTCTAGCAGTTTCGTGATCCACAATGCAGATACTGCCATCAAAAAGAACGATGTGGCAGGTTTAAGGAGTTGGTTTGCCGCAACTGCCTTAATGGGAGCGATTTTCCTGGGGGGTCAGGTTTACGAGTATACCCATTTGGAATTTGGCCTCAGCACTAACTTGTTTGCCAGCACGTTTTATGTTCTGACTGGTTTCCACGGTCTCCACGTTCTTTTAGGACTAGGGGCGATGATTGCCGTTTTGTGGCGCAGTTTAAAACCCGGTCACTACAGCAGCGAACACCACTTTGGCGTTGAAGCCGCAGAGATTTATTGGCATTTCGTCGATATTGTGTGGATTATTTTGTTCACCATCCTCTATCTGATTTGAATCTTTGTTTTTGCTTTTTTGACAAAGCTTGCCCCCAATTGGGGGCTTTTTTATGAGGAAAAGTTACTCTACTGATTGGAGGCGGGAAGGAGTCCTAAAATTTTAGATTTGGGGTTTGGGATTTTGAGTTGAAAATCTTAGACAGTCAGCGACTTTCCCGATTGAAAATCATGCAACTGTTCCGCAAATTGGTATGAATCGATGGACGCAGATGAACTACTGAGGAAATATGTAGAGGGCGAAAGAGATTTTTGTCTAGCCGACCTAAGTGGAGCTGACCTGAGTGGGGTAAATCTCAGTCAGGCGGATTTTAGTGGAGCCAACTTAAAAAAAGCTACCTTGAGTCGAGCGATTCTGAGCCGATGCACCCTAGCCGCAACCCACATGGAGGAAGCTGACTTGTGTGAGGCAGACTTGCGTAGAGCCGATTTGAGTGGAGCTGAAATGTTTGGAGCCTTCTTAATTGCAGCCAACCTGAGTTTAGCCGACTTGATTGGCACCGACTTGACGAAAGCCAATTTGAGTTTAACCGACTTGATTGGAGCTGACTTGATTGGAACTGACTTGAGTGAAGCTAACTTGAGTTTAGCCGACCTGCGGGGAGCTGACCTGAGTGGAGCTAATCTGAATGAGGCTAATCTGAGCGCATCCCATCTCTATGAAGCTGACTTGAGCGAGGCCAACTTGGAGGGAACGAACTTCCGTAGAGCGCTCTACAACGAACAAACTAAGTTTCCCGAAGAGTTTGATCCAAAACTAGCAGGAGCATTGTTGATTGCCCCGAATGTATTGCTGGCAGGGCTAGACCTGAGTAGAGCGAACCTTCCTGGGGTTAATCTGCGTGGAGCTAACTTGAGCGGTACTAACTTGAGCAAGGCAGATATGGTTTGGGTAGATTTGAGTGGAGCCAATTTGAGTGGAGCTAATTTGAGTGGAGCCAATTTGAGTGGAGCCAATTTGAGTGGAGCCGACCTCAGCGAAGCTAATTTGAGTGGAGCCATCATGCCGGATGGCAGCCTTCACGACTAGGTCAGCTCAAACAGTGAGAGATTAGACAAGACTCGTAGGGCGAATCTCTAAAGGATTTATGCTGTTAGCGATCGCTCCATTGTTTCTCAAACTGGGCATAAGCTTGATTAATTGCCTGCATTTGAGCTTGGGCATTGGTAGAAGGATTAACATCAGGGTGATACTGCCTTCCCAAACGTCGGTAAGCACGCTTAACATCATCAGCATCAGCGTTCCTTTCCACGCCTAAAACTTCCCACCATTCCCCAGATGGCACTGCGTCAAGTGTAGATTCACTCACGCCAAAGCATTTTTGCCAAATTTTCAGTGTGTTCTTCTCACCGCCACTCACCAGCGTCTGTCCATCGAAACTGAAAGCAACAGGATGACGCCCAGGCAGAGTATCCAGCAGTTCTCCATCTAGGTTCCAAAGTTTGATAGTACCGTCTCGGCTGCCACTGGCGAGGGTTTTTCCATCAGGGTTAATAGCGATAGAAACAACCCCAGATGAATGTCCTGTAAGAGTGCGAAGCAATTCTCCAGTCTGGAAATTCCACAACTTAATTGTCGCGTCTCCACTCCCACTCGCTAGAGTCTTTCCATCCGGGCTGAAGGCGACAGAAGTAACCCAGCCTGAATGTCCGATAAGGATGCGATGCTGTTGTCCACCGCTCAAATTCCAAAGCCTGATAGTTTGATCGGCACTTCCACTAGCAAGAATTTGGCTATCAGGACTAATCGCAACAGACAAAACCGCGTCAGAATGTCCATTAAGAGTGCTTCTTAGTTTTCCCGTATAGGCACCCCAAAGCCTAATCGTTTTATCAGCGCTTCCACTCGCAATAATTTTTCCGTCAGGGCTGAAGGAAACTGAGTAAACAAAGCCCGAATGACTGTAAGAGGAGTTTAAATAAAAGAAGGTGCGGAGAAATTCTTTTTTAGGCAGATTCCAGGTAGTAATTTTTTGGTCAAAACTGCCACTGGCAATCGTTTGACCATCTGGGCTAATTGCCACTGAAGAAACTTCCTGTCCTTGCCCAAAGAAGTTAAAAATCTGTTTTCCAGTCTTCAGGTTCCACAGGGTAACGATTCTATCATCACTGCCACTAGCAATCGTCCGATCATCGGAGCTGATGGCAATAGAATTGACTGAGGCTGAATGCTCTTTTAGGGTGTGTATGCATTTCCAGCCTTGAGGTGTCTGAGACTCAATTTTTGTCAATCCTGGTGCCATCTTAGGCTGAGAAGATTCCGGTTGAGGTAACGGTGTTTGATGAGTAGAAATTTTAGGCGTTACAGAGGGATTTAAACTTGGGTGAAATGTAGAAAATTTGGATGAAATATTTTTATAAGGTGCAGAATAATTTAGATTTAAAACAGTCTTCGCTGGTATTTTTGCTTTTAGCGCCTTCAACTCGTCTTCAATTTCTATAGGGGCAAATTTTTCCTCTAAAACATCACCTGCTAGCTTCTTATCTAGCGCTGCTAATTCTAGCTCTAGAAGAGCATTAGTATAAGCTTCTTGCCATGATACTTTCTCTTCCATCCGCTCGAAAGCTTGATATGCGGTTTCCCCGCTTCCAGAGCTGTCAATCAGCTTCAATAAACCGTAAACTCCCAACCCAAAAACTGCACCTGTTGCCGCAAAAGAACCCATACCAATTCCAACCGCTGTTCCCTTGAAAGCTAATCCCATGCCGCCAAAAACAGAGGAAAAACCTGCGCCGCCTACTGCACCAATTCCCATCGAACCTAAAGCGAAAGCATCTCCTTCTCCTATCGCTTTGAATGCTCCATAAGCAGCAGCACCAGCAACCGCGCCCGCTGCTGTAACGGGTGCCATGCCAATTCCAACTGCTCCGAATCCTCCGACTAATCCCATCCCACCAACTGCTGCGGAAACTCCAGCACCCGCCGCCGCGCCTCCGGTAACAAATGCAGCACCTGAGATAACATCATCTTGTTTATGGGTTTGAAACATTGCTTTTTTTGCTAGATGGCTGGGATAATTTGGCAACTGGAAGTTTCTTTATATACCTAGCACAAGCAAGTTTAGCCTTAAATCGTATTTTTACTTAATTTTAAATTTGTTTACAACAAATCCAATTAGTATTTGTTGCTATCTGAAATTATTTGTGAAGGCAAAAACAGTGTATTGAACCGCAAAGATACAAAGAACACGTTGGCCTTCGCGTAGCGGCGCGGATGTGCTTAGCCTGTGCGTTAGCGAAGCGGCTCTGAAAGAGCTAGCGCTTAGGAAGAGACAAAGAGGAACTGATTGGTTCACAAAGGAAATAGATTGCTATAGTCTCAATTTCATTGACGTTATGTTTTTAGTGAATAGCACATGAAAAGCGCCTCACTTTTTTCATCGACATATAATGATGTTAGATAGTCTTGAGTTATAAGCCTTATCAAAAAATGCAGTGTGAATTGTGTGAAAGAGAAGTGGAGCGGTTGACCGTCCATCACTTGATTCCAAGGCAGAAAACGAAACGGAAAAATGAAGATCCAGGACCGACTGCAAAGATATGTTCTGCCTGCCATCGGCAAATACATAATTTATTTGACAATACGCGATTAGCCCAGGAACTTAATTCTTTGGATAGGCTGAAGGATGAGCCGCAAATGGAGAAGTTTTTGTCTTGGGTGAAGAAGCAAGACCCGAATAAGCGGGTTAGAGTGCATCGGGGAAACAATTAAAGATTAAAAAACTAATTTTTAATTGTTTAGGGGTTTTGCGATCGCTTCAATAACTCCTCTGCATTAGAAGCCCACTGGGTATTCCCTTGGGCAGTGTAAAGCTGTTTGGCATATTGCAAAACTTGCTGGGCGTCACTGTAACGACCTTGGCGAAGGAAGACTAACCCAGCAGCGTAGTAGGCATTGGGGTAGTTAGAATTAGCCTCTGCTGCCTTGCGAAAGGCGGCGAGAGCTTCGTCTAAATTCCCCTGATTCATCAGGATGGAACCGAGATTATAGTGGGCTTCTGGATATTTAGGGCTGATTTTAATGGCTTGCTGGAATGCCTTTTTTGCTTCGTTCAGGTTGTTTTGTTGTAGATAAGCAAGTCCCAGATGATAGGCAGGTTCTGGTGCGTTGGGACTCAACTGCATCGCTTGTTTAAAAGACGCGATCGCTCGTTCCTCATCTCCCTGCTGTTCCCTTACCAAACCTAGATTGTAATGAGCAACTCCCAACTGTGGGTTGAGTTCCAGTGCCCGTGACAAATAATCACCCGCCTGCTGCAAGTTGTTTCCCTCAAGCAGCGCTGCACCCAAATTGGCATAGGCGAGAGCAAAGTTAGGATCGGCTTGAACTGCTTGGTAAAAGGCATCCGCTGCTGGCTGCAATTGCCCCACCTGACGCAAAGCCAGCCCCAAGTTGTAATGCGCGGGTGCCAGTTTGGGGTCGAGTTTGGCGGCTTGTCGAAAAGAGGCGATCGCTTCTTGTGTTTTTGCTTGACCGATTAGCTGGAGTCCCTGATTCATCAAGTCCACCGCCGATTGAGCTTGAGCAATTTGTACCGGCGTCGCGGGTGTCCCAGCCACCGCTGGCGTCATCCTCCCACCCAGTAACAGTATTAACCCTCCAGCTATCCATCTCATCTGCTGGTACGTTCTCATTCTCCGTGTCACCTCTTTACAATTGTTACGTTTGTCGCCCACCCATTCAGATTTTCTTCTAACAAATTTGCGGTTATTTGTTGCATATATTCATAAAATTTATAGCTAATTAATACTGATTCATTCAACTTAAGTTTTTGCTGGGTTTGCTTTAAAAGAAATTGCAATTTCTCAGTCATTGCCCCTAGAACGCGCTAACCTCACATTCAGGGATACAAAATTCCATCTAACTGTTAACAGCGATCGCCATCGGCACGGGAGGGCAAAAATTCTCCGGAAGCTGCCAATGGCATCAATCCCGTATACCCATGCGATCGCTCACATCTCTACATCTTTTTTATTTTGTTGGGGGTGAATCATGAACGAAAAAGTCATGTCCGGGGTACGCAATGTTGCAATTGTTGGCCCCTATTTAAGTGGCAAAACTACGTTACTGGAAAGTTTGCTTTTCGTCACGGGTGCGATTTCCCGCAAAGGTCACACTTCAGACGGTAACACGGTGGGAGATAGTTCCCAAGAGGCACGCGAGCGCCACATGAGCGTGGAAGTATCAACTGCCAGCACCGAGTACGACACTGTCCGCTTCACCTTTGTCGATTGTCCCGGATCGGTTGAATTTGCTCAAGAAACCTACAATGCTCTAATTGGCGTCGATGCAGCAATTGTCGTGTGCGAACCCGTGAGCGATCGCGTCATGACTCTCGCGCCGCTATTTAAATTCCTCGACGACTGGGAAATTCCGCACCTAGTCTTCATCAACAAAATGGATCGGGCGAACAACAACTTCATGGACGTGCTGCACGCGCTAAAAACGGTCTCCAGTCGCCCCGTGATCCCACACCAGTATCCCATTGGTCAAGGCGAACAGCTCAGTGGCTTTATCGACCTGGTGAGCGAACAAGCTTATCACTACCATCCTGGTGCCGCCGCCGACCCGGTGCCGATGCCAGATAACCTCAAAGAGCAGGAACAAGCCGCCCGTGCCGAAATGCTGGAGGAATTGGCAAATTTTGACGACCACCTGCTAGAAGAACTGCTAGAAGAAATTAACCCGCCCCAAGAAGAAATTCTCCAAGACTTGAAGATGGAGTTAGGGGCAGATTTAATCGTGCCTGTATTCCTGGGCGTTGCCGAGCAAGATTACGGAGTGCGACCGTTGCTGGAAGCGTTGTTGCGAGAAGCACCCGATCCATCCACCACTGCCGAACGTCGGGGAATCGTTCTCCATGCCGATGCCCCCCTCGCACAAGCGATTAAAACCTATTACACTCCTCAAGGCGGGAAAATCTCCCTGGTGCGGGTGTGGCAGGGCACGTTGACTGATGGAATTGTCCTCAATGGCGTTCGGACTGGTGGCTTGTATCGTCTGATGGGTCAGCAACAACAGCCGCTGACTTCAGCCGAAGCCGGTGAGATTGTTGTCTTGGGACGCTTAGAGGGAATTAAAACAGGCGATACCTTGACCGCTTCCGGCGACCCACTGGCGACCGAACTCCCCAAAGCCGAGCAAATGGCACCCGTTTTTGCTTTAGCGATTACGCCCGAAAAACGCAACGATGAAGTTAAACTCAGCAGCGCCATCACAAAGCTGCTAGAAGAAGACCCCTCCCTAGCTTGGGAACAACATGGAGACACCCACGAAGTCATTCTTTGGGGTCAAGGTGAAATTCATCTGCAAGTTGCCCTCGACCGACTGCGGCGCAAGTACAACCTGCCAATGACGACTCACCTGCCCCGCGTTCCCTACAAAGAAACCATCCGCAAACCCGCATCCTCGATTCACGGGCGCTACAAGCACCAAAGTGGCGGTCACGGACAGTTTGGCGATGTTTATCTGGATATCAAGCCGCTGTCGCGTGGCGAAGGCGTTAACTTCAGTCAAACAATTGTCGGTGGCGTCGTACCGAGACAATATATCCCTGGCGTTGAGACGGGTGTTCGGGAGTATTTGGTACATGGCCCCTTGGGCTTCCCTGTGGTCGATGTAGCGGTGACGCTGACGAATGGTTCTTACCACTCGGTTGATAGTTCCGAACAAGCGTTTAAACAGGCAGCCCGGATTGCGATGCAGGAAGGAATGCCCAAGTGCGAACCAACGCTCCTAGAACCGATTACCGCAATTCAGGCGTGTGCCCCAGCCGAATTTACCTCTAAGGTTCTTCAGCTAGTCAGCGGACGTCGGGGACAAATTCTCGGCTACGAAGGAAAGTCGGATTGGCCCGGTTGGGATTGCATTTCTGCTTACTTACCCCAAGCAGAGATGCACAATTTTATTGTGGAATTGCGATCGCTTACAATGGGCGTCGGCTTCTTTCACTGGAAGTACGACCATCTCCAAGAAGTTCCAGACAAGCTGGTTGAACGCGCGATCGCAACTTCTGGAAACGGCAACGGCGCACATTAACTAGAAAAGTTATGAGTTTTGAATTTTGAATGAATTGCTCATCATTCAAAACTCATCACTAAGCTACTCTTCAAGGCGTTTTTTGCAAATCTTCACCGAATGACTGCTACACAAATCTGGTATATTGTCAAGCGCCAAGAAGGAAAATGCGAAATCCTCTCCAGCGAACAAGTCGAAGGAGAGGATAAATCAGCTTTTGTGGAACGATGGGGACCATTTGATTCTCAAGCGGAAGCGATCGCTCGTCGCGTCGGCTTAATTCGCGCTGGAAAGTGCCAACCCCAATAAGTTATGAGTTTTGAGTTTGGAATTTTAACTCAAAACTCATAACTCAAAACTATTTCTGCGCCTGGTTCCCTCGCTGGGCGGCAATCCTCTGATTCAGCACTTCCAGCGCTTTAGCGTATTGAGGATCGTCAGCACTGCCGATTTTATTGCGATCGGCTTGCAATGCCTTGCGCTGCTCTTCCGTCATTTCCAGCACCACATCCGGCTTGATCCCCGCCTGATTAATATCGCGCCCGTTGGGAGTGAAATACTTAGCGATCGTCACCGCTAGTCCCGAACCATCCCCCAGCCCCCGCACCGATTGCACCAAGCCTTTACCAAAGGTTTTTGTCCCTACCAAAACAGCTCGCTTGTTATCCTGCAACGCCCCAGAGAGGATTTCACTAGCACTCGCCGAGCCGCCATCTACCAACACCACCAACGGTTTATCTGTGAGGGCGCGATTATTCGCTTTCTCTCGCTCCCTTTCGCCCTGACGATCCACCGTTGAGACAATTGTGCCGTCTTTTAACCACATCTGGGCAATTTCAATACTGGCGTAGAGTAATCCACCTGGATTAGAACGCAGATCCAGAATGTAGCCATTTACCTTCTGCCGTTCTAAACCCTTAATCGCATCTGCCATTTCCTTAGCAGCATTGGCGCTAAACTGATTCAGGCGAATGTAGCCTATCTCACCCGTAGGACTGTTCTGCTTGCTAGAGCGCACCGGATGGATTTCAATCCGCGCTCGTTTCAGAGGAAATACTAATTCCTTTTCGCCCCGCTGAATGGTCAAGGTTACTTGCGTTCCTGGTTGTCCTCGGATCAGGCGCACAGCATCATTGACATCCATGCCCTCGGTACTCTTGCCATCAATTTTAGTGATAGTGTCCTTTGCCAGAACACCAGCCTTAGACGCTGGTGTATCTTCAATTGGCGCAATAACCGTTAGCTTTTTCGATTTCTCATCTTGAGCGAGTTGAATGCCAACGCCAGTTAATTCCCCAGAAGTATCAATCTGCATGCTCTTGAACTCTTCCGGGTCCATGAAGCGGGTGTAGGGATCGTTCAGCTTTTTCAGCATCTCCCGGATCGCCTCATAGGCTTCCTTCTTGCTGGGGTAAGACCGATTCAGGTAGTCTTTACGAACTGACCGCCAATTGACTTTATTAAAGGTACCATCTACGTAACTGCGGTCAATAATCTGCCATACTTCATCTACAAGTTCCTTGGGACTTTCACGAAAAAAAGCCTGACCTTGAGACAGATGAATACCAGCGCCCGTAACAGCAACAGTCGATAAAACCAGTGCTGTCGCACCGAGAACGAGCCCGCGTTTTGTAATTACCATGATCCTTTCTGAGCCGGGGGGAAACTACTGCCAAGGAATTACGCTAACTCTAGCACAGGCCATATATGGAAGCCGGAGAGCGCAATTATTTATCCAGCTGCACTAAGTGCAAGTCCGGAAGTAGAGAGTTTTGAGTTTTGAGCTGTAAAAACGCGATTTCTCGCGATTGAGTTTTAAATTAATGCTTTCCTCAACACTTATTATTTTGTGAGTTTTGAATTAACTTTTGTCTCGACACTCACCACTCAGCACTTACTTAAGGATCGACCCAACGTCCATCTGCCTTAATTAAATTAATCAACTCTTCAACTCCTTGAGACTCTGGCACTTTTTTGATTTCTTCTCTGCCACGATACAGAGAGATGTAACCGGGCTGTTTACCAACATAACCATAGTCGGCATCCGCCATTTCTCCGGGACCATTGACAATACATCCCATGACTGCTACGTCCAGACCTGTAAGATGTTTGGTGGCTTCCCGCACTTCGTGCAGCACTTCTTCTAGATTAAACAATGTCCGCCCACATGAGGGGCAGGCGACATATTCCACCATCGTTTTCCGCAATCCCAGAGCTTGCAGAATGCTGTAGCAAACGGGAATCTCTTTTTCCGGTGCTTCAGTGATTGAGACTCGAATCGTATCGCCAATCCCATCAGCAAGCAGAGGCGCAATGCCTGCGGTAGACTTAATCCGTCCGTATTCGCCATCACCCGCTTCCGTGACGCCCAAATGCAAGGGATAATCCATGCCTAGCGCATCCATCCGCTGTGCCATCAGACGATAAGCGGCTAACATCACGGGCACCCGCGAGGCTTTCAGAGAAATTACCAGGTTCCGGAAGTCGAGAGATTCACAAATTTTGATAAATTCTAGGGCAGATTCCACCATCCCTTCGGGGGTGTCGCCGTAGGAAAACAGCATTCTTTCAGCAAGAGAACCGTGATTTACCCCGATTCGCATTGCCTTACCCTGATCTCGCAAGGAAACTACCAGGGGTTCTAAAGTTTCGCGGATTTTTTCGCCAATTTCATCAAATTCAGCTTGGGTATATTCCGTTCTATCCGCTTTTGGCTTTTCAAATACATACAACCCTGGATTAATCCGCACCTTATCAACGTGCTTGGCAACTTCCAAGGCAATCTTCATGCCGTTGTGATGCACATCAGCGACCAGGGGCACTGGTTGATAGGTTTGAGCTAATTTATGCTTGATTTCCGCTAAAGCTTTGGCATGACCGATACTTGGCACGGTAACGCGGACAATTTCGCAGCCAATCTCGTGCAGGCGGCGAATTCCGGCAACCGACCCATCAATATCAAGGGTGTCTTCATTAATCATCGACTGCACTACCACTGGGTAGTTGCCGCCAATCGTGACATTTCCCACCTTGACGGGACGAGTTTTGCGCCGCTTGATAGTGGTTTCAAAGGAGGGTTGACTGGAAGATGCACTGGTAGTGCTTGGATTGGGCAGGGTTTGCATAACCTTTTGTTTAATTTTGGCTTTCCTCTCTGTTTCTCAGATTGCCACAGAAAGGAGCAAATTTGGCTAAGTCCGTTTTTATCTGTTTATATCTGTTTAGTAGTAAGGAGAGATATTGTCAGCAGCAAGCCAACCGTTTTGACAGTCTCTATATCAGTGCTAAAATATACAACTTATATCCGTCTTTATATTGAATAGGAAAACCAAGACTTATATAAGCAAATGATGCAATTCTTTGGCATTCTGCATTCCTAATCATGAACCAAAAGGAGTGTTTAAAGTGTCTGGTTTACTCAGCATTGAAATTTATTTTTGCTTATTCACAAAAAGGAATCGGCTCAAGCTTGAGCCGATTCCTTTTTGTTGCGAAACTACGGGCATTGGGTACCAAGCTAGATACTTTGTAGGGCTTAAACTGAATTTGCCCACTTGTTCGCCCACTCTAAGGTGTGATGAACTTGTTTCAGCGTTGGCGCTTCGCAGTACAACCGCAAAACGGGTTCGGTTCCGCTGAAGCGAATCATCAACCAACTATCATCGGCTAACCGGAACTTATAACCATCAATCGTTAGGCAATCAATTACCGACCGACCGGCAATCTCAGTTAAGGGTGTATTTTGTAATTGTTCTAGCAGGCGCGATCGCACTTCCATACTCGCTAATGGTAGGTCAATGCGGTCGTAGGCAGAATGAAAGCCAGTTTTCTCCTGCAAGCGCTGGTAAAGATCGCTGAGATCCATTCCTGATTGCGCGATCGCTTCTAGCAGATACAGCGCTGACAACAGCCCATCCCGTTCTGGAATATGATTGCCGTAGCCAATCCCTCCCGACTCTTCACCACCGACTAACACCTGAGTCGTTAGCATCCGGTCGGCGATGTACTTGTATCCAATAGGCGTCTCATATACTGGCAGATTGTACAGGGAGGCAACGCGGGGAAACAAGTCGGAACCACTCACTGTTTTAACGACTTCGCCCGTCAATCCCCGCCGAGATGCCATATGTTCGATCAAAATTGGGATGAGGATTTGGGAACTGAGGAAATTTCCCTGTCCATCGACAGCCGCAATGCGATCGCTATCTCCATCAAATACAAACCCCACTGCCAACCCATCACCGCTGCGGCGTCGGTGAGTCCGCATCTGCCGAAACATCTGGGAAAGGTAACGCGGCAAAGGTTCCGGTGCACTGCCACCAAATAAAGGATCGCGGGAACTATTAATTTCCTGGATTGGCGTTTGCAGCAGTTGTTCTAGTCCTGTCGCAGCAGCACCGTGCATCACATCAGCAAAGACAGCAAGCTTATGTTGGGCGATCGCATCCTGAATGCAAGTAATATCCACTTTCGCCCGTAGCGCTTCGCAGTAATTGGGCCACGGGTCGAACATCTCCAAGCTTCCCGCCATCGTCGAGTCAGGTGACGATTCCTTCTCTAACAACGCTTCAATCTGCTGAGTAATTTCCGGGGGTACCGATCCTCCAAATGCACCCTTGACTTTTAACCCTAAATATGATCCGGGATTGTGACTAGCGGTTATCACCAAAGCTCCCAAAGCTCTCCGTTGATAAGCCGCCCAGCTGAATGCCGGTGTGGGGGCATAACTACTGCTCAGCAGCACCTCAAATCCGGCTGCTTGCACGACTTGGGCCGCTTTACGGGCGAACGTTTCCGCCATAAAGCGCCGGTCATAACCCACAATAATTGTGCGGCTACCCGTCGTCTCGCCATAGACATTTGCCAGGACTTGTGCCGCCAACGGTGCTACCAAAGCCACCCGCTCAAACGTAAAGTCTGCGGCGATGATGCCTCGCCAGCCATCTGTACCAAACTTAATCGGATTAACAGCAACCGGCATAAATTAAGCAGGGGGTTAGTGTTCAGAGATTGCATTAATAACTGGAGGATCTTAGCATCTGTTGTACTCTATAGCCCAATAAAGATTGACAACTTCACACGCCTAGAGCCACGCCAGTGAAAGAGTTTTGCCTTCAACCGTGTAACTTCAACCAGGCTGAGGTGGGTGAGTTTCTGACTCCAGTGGTAGAGGGTGTGAAGAATTGGGCGATTCTGCGGCTGAGAGCTTTTCCAACAGCGATCGCACCTTCATGCGCTCAATATAAGGCCAGCCGCCTTCTTCTTCCATATCCTTCAGCAGGGCATATAGAGCCTGACGATTATCCGGTAAAGACGCTTGAAACACAGTATCTCGAATCTCACGATGCCAACTTTCTAACGCCCGCAGCAACGCCAACAGAGCCAGAGTATCCCCCTGGCAAGTCTGTGCCAAAGCGCGAACAGAAGTAGCGATCGCTTGCAGTTCCGGCTTCAAAAGCCCCAATTCTAAATTCTGATCGCTGTTCACGCCATCCCCTTTACTCCGTTTGATCAACTCAACTTTAACCGAGTCTTTCACTGACTGGAATGGTCAATTTACACTGAGCTTCAGGATAAAGGCAACACAAAGCCTTGTAAAATTCACTGTAGAGATTCTGAGCCGAACCATTCCGAGCCTGATTAAGAATTTCACTTTTGTCTGTTGTAACTTAAGCCCAATATCAGATTCTACTGGTAGGGATTCCTAGATTAAATATTTGAGGTTGACCATGAGGTATCGCGCTTTCATTGTTGCCTTCCTAGCTTTGTGCTTGGGAGTATTAACTGCTTGTAGTGAAGGTCCAGCAGCTGCGACCAGTGTTCCCACTCCACTCACTTACGACCAAATTCGAGGTACCGGGCTTGCGAATAACTGCCCGCAACTGTCAGAAACGACACGCGGTGCCATTCCCATTCAGCCTGGACAGTCGTATGCTTTGACGAATCTGTGCCTACAGCCAACCAGCTTCTTTGTCAAAGAAGAATCTACAAACAAACGTCAATCCGCCCAATTCGTTCAGGGTAAGTTGTTGACCCGGTTTACTTCTAGCATCGACCAGGTGCTGGGTAAATTGCAAGTTGATCAAGATCGTCGTTTGACCTTTATTGAACAGGATGGTCTCGACTTCCAAGCTATTACCGTCCAGCTACCGGGTGGTGAGCGAGTACCCTTTCTATTCACGATCAAAAATCTGGTTGCCAAAAGCCAGCCAGGAATGGACAGTATTAACACCTCGACTGACTTTGAAGGCGAATTTAACGTTCCCTCCTATCGGGGAGCAGCTTTCCTCGATCCCAAGGGTCGCGGTGTTGTCACTGGTTATGACAATGCAGTAGCACTCCCCAGTCAAGCCGATCAGGAAGCACTGACACGTGCCAATGTGAAGCGTGCTGAAACCCTTAAGGGCGAAATTTCTCTCCAAGTCGCTAAAGTGGATAACGCCACAGGTGAAATTGCCGGTACATTTGAGAGCGAACAGCCATCCGATACCGATCTGGGCGCTGGTGAAGCTAAGGAAGTGAAAATTCGCGGCATTTTCTATGCTCGGATTTCACCAGACCAGGCTTAAATCTGCTCGTTAGCACCGAGCCACGCTGCTTGGCTTTGCTTGCAGGTGAAGAAAAGGGGTTTGGAACCCCTTTTTTCTTTTCCTTAGCAAGGTCAGCATCTGCTGTTTAATCCTTCTGCCTACACTCCGCAATCATGTGAGTGATTCCCACAAGAGAGTTTCTCGGTGAAAATGCTGTTGTAATTGACCAGGTTCAGAGAATAAACTGAATTTTGAAGCGAGGAAAAGAAAGCAACTTATCGCAATTTGGGGAAAAGGCTACATTCCTGGGCGTTTCCCCAACTGCATTTGTTCGCTTTCCGGCTTAAAGTTTTGTTATCGCAACCTATGTTTAGTATCACAGCACCCACTTCAAAAACAGAATATAACTGAAACAAACGTTTTTAACCGGGCCACTCTACCAACTGAACTTCGTATATGTATAGCACTGCCACTCCTGAACTGAAGCATGAAAGCTTACGGCTGTTGCGAGAGTACCAGCAAAATCGTTTAGATACTGTTCGCAATCAGCTGGTAAAACTGAATTTTGGATTGGTGAGAAAAGAAGCACATCACTGGACTAATCAGTGTACAGAAAGTTACGAAGACTTGCTTCAAGTCGGCTGTTTAGGTTTAATTCGAGCAATTGAGCGCTTTGACTTGTCCAAGGGTCACGCCTTCAGTTCCTTTGCTATCCCCTACATTCGCGGAGAAATTCAGCACTATTTACGGGATAAAGGCGGCTCATTCCGCATTCCTCGGCGTTGGGAAGCACTGCACTATCAGGCAGTTTCTTTGACGCGGTATTTCCAGCAGAAGTACAACCGACCTCCTACCGATCCAGAGGTGGCAGCAAAGCTAGAAATTTCACAGGCAGAATGGCAGGAAATCAAGTTGGCCTTTCAAAACCGCGAACTTGTAAGCTTAGATGTACCCCTAGGGGATGGTTCGGAAGGTGAAACTTGCTTAGGTGAAATCGTCCCAGACCCGCAATATCGGAGTTTTCAGTTAGCGCAAGAAGACCAGCTTCGCCTACAACAAGCTTTAGTTCAGCTAGAAAAGCGAACCCGCGAAATCTTGGAATTTGTTTTCTTACACGACTTAACGCAAAAAGAAGTTGCAGAACGCTTAGATATCAGTGTTGTGACCGTTTCTCGGCGGGTAAAAAAGGGACTGGATGCACTGAAAAAGTCAATGGTAGGGATTGACGATTGATTCTTCCAACAACCGGAAACTGAGATTCCCGATTCTTTGAAGATAAGGAACACAAAAGCGATGGATCGATCTCTGTCCAGTAAACTGAATATATAGATGGGTGTTTTTGCACACATTTAATAAAATAAATTATCCGCATATATTTAGAACTGTTGAAAGCAAACAGGGAATTTCTATGGGCGGATGCAGGTAAAGCTCTGGGAGACTGGTCATGCGTCAACATTCATGGATTGCGTTGTTGGGAATACTTGCTGTGTTAGCGGGTGGATGTTCACAGGGAGAGGATACGGCTGTAGCTCCTAGCCCTAGCATTGTTCCAGTTCCCGCTCCGTCTGCTGTACCAACTGCTTCACCAATAGCCCCGCAAACTCCTGTAGGCAAGTCAACTTTTCCCAATCCGACGGTTGCCCAAAAACCGGCAAGCGTTCCTGGGCTTTCTGGCTTGATTCCATCTACGAACTCTGATGTGCGGCTGCGAGAAATTCAGAAAGGGCGGCAAGATCCGTTTGCACTTGTTCCCCTGAAACCAATTGTGGAAGTGACACCAAACGAGACGGGTTCGGGTTCGCCTCCCCCTCCGTTTCCGGCTCCTGGTGTAGCTCCTCCTCAGGGTTTGACTCCTGGGCGTCGAGTGATTCCCGTACCGCCACCCCTGCCCCCTGTCAGACCTTCCAGAACCGCTGGAGGCGGAGGGAATGCTGGCAGTCGGGGGAACGCAGGCGGCAGGACGACGATACGCCCCACTACCACTCCAGGTGCTAGAAATGGGAATGGGGCGACTGCGGGTAGGAGAAACGCTACATCTCCAGGGAACAGAAACGGTATAACTCCAGGTAGCCGGATTGCTACGGCTCCTCGGATTCCGGCTCCCGCGCCACTTCTACCCAAACTGCCACCGCTACCAGAACCAAACTTGGCAAGAAGTGTAGAAGTCACAGGAGTGGTTCAGGTGGGGGGTGAACCTCAGGCAATTGTGAGGGTACCAAACGAGCCAAGTCGCTACGTCGGAGTGGGACAGCGCTTATCTAATGGGCAGGTGCTAGTCAAGCGGATTGAAGTCAATAATGGTGCCAGTCCGGTAGTGATTCTGGAGCAATACGGCAGAGAAGTTGCCAGACGGGTTGGGGAAAAACCAGTGGCAACGCCCGATCAACCCGGTACACCGACGGCTGTTGCTCCTGCGAAGGAGCCAGGAATCAATGGCTCTCCTCAAGCTTAAACAAGTACCACGATTCAGTTGTTGTAGGAGTTGAAAGGTGCAGACTGCTGGAGGAGAACGCCTGCGGTATGAAATTCGCTTCCCTGGATTACCCTTAGCGGTATATCGGGAAATTGCTGCTCATTTGCGTCAGGTGGGAGGGGTAGACACAGGTTTGGTTCCCCAGCCTTCGGGGCAATCGTTCGACTATTATCAAAGCCAAATTGGCGGCTTGTGGATTCAGTATGCAGAAGATGCTGATTCATTGAGTCGCCAATGGGTCACGCAGATTTTGGACTACTATAGTCAGCGCTATTGCCCTTGGGAGGAAAACCAATAATTTTTGGATTTTAGATGGGATTGAATCTAAAATCTTCAGTGTCATGAAGTTTTCGCCATTGCAATGACCTAACCCCGAATCCCCGAAGGGGGTAAAGTTAAAATCCTGGGGGTGAAAAACTCATGACACTCACTAAAATCTAAAGTCTAAACAATGGGAAGCATTCAAGCGATACGGGGAACGCGGGATATTCTGCCCGAAGAGATCGGTTACTGGCAATGGGTAGAATCGATCGCACGGGATATTCTAAGCAGAGCGGCTTATCAAGAAATTCGCACCCCGATTTTTGAGCTGACGACGCTATTTGAGCGCGGGATTGGCGAAACCACAGATGTGGTAGGGAAGGAAATGTATACCTTCAAGAGTCGGGGGGACAATCCCTATTCCATGACCCTGAGACCGGAGGGAACGGCTGGGGTTGTGCGCTCTTATATTGAACACGCTCTTGATGTCAAAAGTGGGATTCAGCGCCTCTGGTATTTGGGGCCGATGTTTCGTTACGAAGCTCCCCAGAAGGGACGACAGCGGCAATTTCACCAGCTGGGTGTAGAGGTGTTGGGGACTGCCGATTCGAGGGCAGATGCAGAGGTGATCGCGATCGCAACCGATATTCTGCAAACCCTCGGTCTAAAAAATCTCCGCATGGATATTAACTCAGTAGGAAATCCTGAAGATCGACAGCGTTACCGGCAAGCACTGGTAGATTACCTGATTCCCTACAAAGAAGAGTTGGACTCGGATTCGCAGGTACGGCTGAGTCGCAATCCATTACGGATACTGGATAGTAAGGATCGGCGGACGCAAGAAATTGTTCAAGATGCTCCCAGTATCTTGGATTATCTGAGTTCAGATTCTTGTCGCTATTTTGAGCAAATCCAAGCACGTCTGGCTGATTTGGGGATTGCCTACCAACTCAATCCGCGTCTGGTGCGCGGTCTGGATTACTACACTCATATTGCCTTTGAAATTATCTCAGACGACCTAGGAGCGCAAGCAACTGTCTGTGGTGGGGGACGCTACGATGGGCTGGTAGCAGAACTAGGGGGACCCAAGACACCAGCCGTGGGTTGGGCAATGGGCTTAGAACGCTTGATCATCTTGCTGCAACAGCTGCAAGAGGCACCCGTCCCGGCGTTGGATTTTTACGTTGTTTCCAGAGGCGAGAAAGCAGAATCTCAAGCTTTACAATTAGCTCAAAAATTACGTCAAGCTGGGTTTAGCGTGGATCTAGACCTGAGTGGAAGTGCTTTTAAAAAGCAGTTCGCTAGGGCTGACCGTAGCGGTGCAGTTGCTTGCTTGGTTTTGGGAGAAGAGGAAGCAGAGAACCGAACTGTCAAGCTGAAGTGGATGGCATCGAAAGAGCAGAGTGCGATCGCTCAAAGTGAATTATTAGGAACGATTGAGGAACTGCGGCAGCAGATTAAAGTAAAAAGGTAACAAGAATATGAAGTATGAAGTGTGAAGTTTGGCGTGTAATAATACGTCACACTGTCTTTCAGCCGCGCCTCTAATAACTTCATCCTTTATACTTCATCCTTTATGCTTGCTGCTTGCCTCCTATGGAATACTGGCAATTTCTAATACAACAAGAGGGTGATTCTTCCTGGCTCTCCCTAGAGACGCCAAGTGTGGAAATCCAAGAAGGTCGGTATCGGGTGGTTGCTCACTCCAGCCGTCCCAACACCGAGGTGGAAATTCGCATCACCTATGACAGCACTGAGGAAGTTCCCCCCAAGCGGCGGTTTCAGAAGCGATCGCGCCGCACCAACGCCGAAGGCTTGATGGTGGTCATTCCCTTCACCTATCTCAAGTCGGGGCGCTGGGAGTTGCGTTGCTCTGGCGATATCATGTCAGATTTCCTCGGCAACACTTGGCAGCAGGCAATTCAATTCCAGGTTTTTCCAACCACCCCGGCAGATGCAGATGTCGATTTAGTTGGACACATGCGACCCGTTTGGAGTGCCCAGGTAGGTGTCGCTACCGAAACCGTCCAAGAATCATCCGCAGGTTCTGCCGCTGACCGCCCCGTTAACTCTGCCCCGACAACCACTGAAACGCTCACCGCCGACGTTGACCTTCCGAATCCAGTGCCTCCTTCCCCAGAGGACGAATCAGTGACAGAGGCGATGACTAATGCTGGCTGGGAAGAAGACGATGATGAGGCAGTCAATGAATTATTCCTCTCTTTCGGGGCATCGGAGGCACAAAGATGGGAGACGGCACTCAACCGCACCCCTCCAAAGGCGGCAGTGCCCGTCAGCCGCCTCGTAGAACACTCGCTACAAATGGTGGACGAAATCTTACAGGAAGTCGTCGATCCCGTCTGGCAAGCGTTTGAGCCGACATCTACGGCTCGTGGAGCTATCCCGCAGAGTGAGTTTTCCCGCGATTCCTTAACGTCTCCCCCTGTCAGTAACTCGTCGGAGCTTTCCTTTGCTGCCGCCGGAAGAAGTTACTCAGCAGAAACTGAGCCACCTGAAATTGATGAAGCACCGATCCGACTGACCCTCGATCGGGAGACGCTGGTCGTGCGTCGAGGAGAGCTGATTGCCTTCAGCGGACAAGTAGAGATCCTAGACAGTTTTAGGGATTTGCATCTTTTGCCGCCAGACGTACTGCGAATTGAAATGCGCGATCCGCAAAACTCACAAATCTTGGTAGATGTCCAGCAGCTGATACCCGAACAGGTGCCGAGTTTTTCTTTTAGCTGTAATTTAGAGCTGCCCGAAAATTGCCAAACCCGTTTGATTTTAGGAGAAGTCACGTTAATCGATGCGGCTGAGACAGTCTTGGTGACTCACGCCTTTACCGTGACAGCCGATTTGGAAGACTTGCTCGATGCGATCGCTCACGATAAACAGCACGCAAATTTATTGAACCCGCCATTAGATTCTCTTTTGGGAGAGACACCCCCGATCGATTCATCTTTCCTCGATCTGGTGGAAACGGCAAAAGATACTCCGCTGCTGCACTTAGAACCTTTACCTAATAAACCCCTACCGGAGCAGATTGCTAAATCCGATCCTGCCATTGCAGCGCTTAAACCCCCGGAACTTCCAGCAATTGCTTCCGATACTGAGGCAACAGGGAACGGGGAGGCAACCGATAGCGATGAGCCTGAGGACATTCTCGCTTTGGGCGATCGCAATACATCAGTGACTTCTGAACCCCCGCCGGTGGTATCCCTCCCCCCGCAACTTTATCGACCCGATCCTGCCAATCCAGTTAATCGATCGCTTAAACTTCCGGTGATTTCTGATGCGATGCCTGCAACCGAGCGCATCGAGAATGGCGACACATCCGCTGCGAAAGAGGAAGATTTATCTTCTGCACTAAATCCTCCCCAACATGTTGATGCCGCCCCTCCTGAGGGGGCTGCGCCTGATGTAGAGCAGTTATTTGATAATTTATTGAATCACTTAGCTCAGACTTGGCAGCGTCCAGAGGAATCCGATGGAACAGATGCCAGCGCTGATGCCGATACAGATTTGCATAGTCAGCAGGACGTAGGTGTTGAAGATGCTTCTGATATCGAGGGAGCAGAACACTCCGCTGAACACTCCGCCGAACAAAGAGAAGCGCATCTCTCCGCTGACTCTCAAGCATCGCCCTTAGATACGGCTTTTGCGACCCTGAAGCTGCAAGATCGTTTTTTGTCCCGGTTGAACGACCTGGCAACGGATGAGGAATCTTCAGCATGGCTGCAACCGGAAGAGGTATTTGCAACGGAGGAGGAATCTACCGAGGAAGCAGAGCCTTCAGCAGATCTGACCGAGGGCAGCGAAGACGCTGACGTTGCGGATGATGACGTTGCGGATGGTGACGCTGCGGATGGCACCGAAGCAACTGCCGCCGAGCCGCAGGGGGAAACTGATGACCGTTTGCCACCAATGCCGACAGACTGGGAACTTGTAGCACTATTGCTTGACCAACAACCTCCCCTCCCAGAGTTGGAGGAAGAATTGGGTGAAGATGGCGGTATTGCCAGCGATGCAACGAACAATTCCCAAGAGGTGGGAGCCGCCTCTGGTCAACTGCCAGCAACTCCGCAGAACCCGGTTGAGATGGCTAAGAATGTTTTATCGATGGCAGAGTCTGCGGTTAACTGGACAGAGCGAGAAATTGTGGTAGACGATGATCCTTCTGAACTCCCTCCCAGCACCAGTGGGCGAGGCGGGTATGGCTCGCGAGAAGCTTCCTCAAGGGGGGTACAACCAGGGCGATCGCGTTTTGCCAATGCGGGGCGGGGGGTTCCCCCAGAACCGCAGCCATCGTCGCTGGACGAGGAACCCGTGCCAGAGCCTGAGCTAGTTTTACCCGAAGGCGAACTGATTGCCGGACAACCGTTGGCTGTCCGCCTGACGTTGCGATCTGAGTCCCCCCGGCTCTATGTCAAGCTGTGGGTGCATGACCGCCAAACGCGATCGCTGCTGGATGGCCCGCGGTGGCTAGTCGATTTTATCCCTACTGGTTTAGAATCCCTAGAGGCAACGACTCAACTAACTGTGCCATTTGGGAGCGTAGAAATCCGTTTTGAAGCTGTCGCGGTTGATACTTATACCCAACGAGAGAGCCATAAAGTAACTGTTGACCGTATAGTTATTCCCCCCGATTTGCCCAACTGGTCGCTAGATGAGTTTGCGGATTAGGCGCTTGTTAAAAATTTTTATGATTCGGTTTTTGGCTACCAATTCACTGTAAATTCAATTACGAAAGCTGTTTCATTAAAATAGGAAATTTAAAGATGGGAGCTTCATTCTTACCCTCAATCCTAGTGCCGCTAACTGGCTTGATCTTCCCGGCTGTCGCGATGGCCTTCTTGTTTCTTTACATTGAACACGAAGATCCCACGGGAATTTAACTTTAGCTGGGCATTAGTTGGGCAATGGAAAAAACCGCCTGTTCTAGTCAGAGAGGCGGTTTTTTTTGATGATTTGATGAGAGTTCTCTCAAATCTAGTTGATTACCCAGCTTTTCTCTACAAAGAGGAGCCTAGACCAGCGTAGGCACCATAGAAGAAAACACCTAGCACAGCGATCGCGCCCAGACCAGCGACGGTAGCTACAATCCACAACGGGATTCTTCCACTTCCAGACACAGCTTTTCCCTCCTAATTAAACTTAAAAATGATGCAGTCAAGCCCAGTTAGTTAAAGAAATAACTGGAAAACAGGATACCAAGGACAAAAACCAGTAGCAAGCCCAAGTAAAGAGAAGTACGGTTTAACTCAACTGGTTGATTATTGGGATTTGGACTCCGTTCTGGCATGATTAGGTTTCTCCTATCGTTGAATAAATTGCATAGAAGCGATCGCGCCCAAGAAAAAGATTGTTGGGACAGCCAGCGTATGAACCGCTAGCCATCTAACGGTAAAAATGGGATATGAAACTGGCTGATTGGGCGTATTAGTAGTCATGTTTTGCCACCTCTTTTAAACGACTTACTTGTTGACACTCCCAATTCTTTTGATAGAAATGGGACTTTTTGTACCGTAACGGGAAAGCTTTTCCTGCAAAAAGGGCTTCGTAAACCTATATTGAGCCTACTGACCCTTTGAAGTCTCCTCCAACAAGCTAGAGGTGATTCTTTTTCCAAACACTTCCGTATACCTACGGTACTTCACTACCGATGTATCAAACTGGATTCCCGTTCGCTCTTTAGAGCCGAATTGATGCGGTACTTTTAATCCCTTTTTTGCATCAAATCCAGCCAAAATTGCCCCGGCAATCCTAACACAAATAGGTGCTTTTATTTTCACACCCAGCGATGTCTAGAGACTGCCCGCTTATTTTATAAAATCCTCGATTTGTTGCTTGGATTCAAAGCGATCTTGAACAATCGGCACTTCCTGCCGAGTTTGGGTGTAATACTCGTTGGGGCGGGGTGTCCCAAAGGCATCGTATGCAAGACCTGTGCTAACAAATAGCCAGCCTGCAATAAATAATGCAGGGATGGTGATGCTGTGAATTACCCAGTAACGAACGCTTGTAATAATGTCCGAAAATGGACGCTCTCCAGTTGTACCAGCCATTCAGATTCCTCCTCTGACAACAATTAAAAGCTAACTTAATTATGATACGAAACTCGGTAGAGAGTCACAAGCAAAGCATTAGTTGTATGACAACAATCTTGCTTTCCTCTTCAAGCCGCTTGCGACGAACCTTCGTATTTCAACAAAACACCTCGCTGACCTATGATAAATCCTTGCTGGGGTGTTAGAAACATAATCCTGTAAAGATTGGAAGGGATATCCTCTATCTCGCGAGCTTTTTCCCAAGTTTTGCCGCCATCCAGACTCCGCAGCAAATTTCCACTGCCTCCTGATACCCAAACTTCCTCAGGTGTCCGGTATGCCAAATCGAGTAAACCCCAACTGGTGGATACCTCTGGATATTGTGCTTCTTCCCACTCGTCTGGCTTTTCAGGACTGCTAAATTGTAGCTGACCGCCCCGCGCCAGCATCCACAGCCGACCATCTTGTGCAAACCCCATATTCTCCACTCTTCGGGAGCTATTTCGATTATGGGGAACCCAGGCATCTAGACCCGGCTCCCAAGTGGAGTAGAAGTTACCTTTGGCAGACACCGCAACATATTTGCCATCGGGAGAGCGAGACATATTGCGGACAACGCCCACCGCTTCTTGCACCATCGCTTTCCAAGTCTGTCCTGCGTCTTGAGTGCGATAAATTGCCCCAACGTTGGTGCTCATCTCAGCGGAGTTCGGACCGAGTGCCACAATTTTATTGGGTGCCCCCGGTAACTTGTTACTCAGCGCGATGCGAGTCCAAGATTTTCCCCCATCTGTGGTGTGGAGCAAGATAGAGGGTTCGCCTGTAATCCAGCCTTCTTGATCGGCAAAACTCACGCCAGTAAAGCGGTATTGCCGATCTCCCAGTTCCAGGTTTCTAGACTCCCAAGTCTTGCCGCCATCCGTTGTCTCCAACAGTGTGGAGTCACTCCCCACAACCCAGCCATGATTGGGGTCGCCCGTAAAAGCGAGATCCTGTAAGTTTGCTTGTGTTGGTAGAGAAATGGCGTGCCAGGGGCTGTTGCTCACCGAAGGAACTTGACTGCAACTGGCGCAAAAGAGGACAACTGCCAACAATATTGCAATTTGTTTCAGCTTTCTCACAAATAAATTCATACTATCCAGAACTGGTGCGTGCAAATCTTCTACTATACGAGTGTTAATCCAGCGAATGCGGCGGGGATTCGCTTCATCTGTTGCAAGCTGAGGTTGGTTTTATTGCAAACCATAGAGACTGATAAAGAACAAGAAGCCCAAGGCTAATGCCCCAAAAATGAGAAGATTCTTCTGTCCTGGGGTTAAACGGTTAACGCCTAGACCATAGCTCAGATTTTCCTTGAATCCAGAGGGTGAGCCTACAACGCCAATGTTTTGAAACTGTGTTTTTCGCACCCCACAAATTGGACAGCGCCAATCTATTGGCAATTCTTCAAAGGATGTCCCTGAGGGAACGTTACTCTTACTATCACCTTTAGTCGGCTCATAAATGTAGCCACAGGCGCGACATTCATAGCGATCTAGTGGTTGGGCATCGACGGCTTGATTGCTCATGGCTCAAGATGAAATTGAGAAGCCAATCTTAAAATGTATGTTAAAAATTATGCCATAAGTAGGGGATTTTCTTAATATTGTTTAGCTTGCCTCTGCCTTGAGGAGAGGACTTCGCTGTCATCCCTCGCTAGCAGTAACGTTGTCCGCTTCAGTAGGAGCCTTGACTAGAAAAGCTGAACGGGTCAATCAGAAAACAGTATCGATGATCGACGTTCGCTGCCCCGCCACTAGCAACTTTGGCAGAGGCAGGCGCTTTATAATGTATAAATGTGAAGAAGTAATAACAGCCGTCCTTTCATCTGAGTGGTAGTACAAGATCGTGTTTGTCCTCAGTGGGTATGAGTATTTTTTAGGCTTCTTGCTAGCTTCCAGTCTGGTGCCGATTTTGGCGCTGACTGCCTCCAAGCTCCTGCGGCCCAGTGGTAGTAGTCCAGAGCGGCGCACCACTTACGAATCTGGCATGGAACCGATTGGGGGAGCCTGGATTCAGTTCAACATCCGCTATTACATGTTTGCGCTGGTTTTCGTCATTTTTGATGTTGAAACTGTTTTCCTGTATCCGTGGGCCGTTGCCTTCAATCGTCTAGGTGTACTGGCGTTTATTGAAGCTTTGGTCTTTATTGCAATTCTTGTAGTTGCTCTTGTTTATGCGTGGCGCAAAGGAGCCTTGGAATGGTCATGAAATCTAACGGTAACAGTGATATTGCTGCCTTTGAGGCGCAGCAGAAAGAGAAGATCCTTAACCCGATTGAGCGACCTTCTGTTACTCAAGAACTTTCTGAAAATGTCATCCTGACAACGGTTGACGACCTCTACAACTGGTCGCGGCTTTCCAGCCTGTGGCCTCTGTTGTTTGGAACCGCCTGCTGCTTCATTGAAGTGGCGGCGATGATTGGCTCCCGATTTGACTTTGACAGATTTGGTCTAGTTCCCCGTTCTAGCCCTCGGCAAGCAGATTTAATTATTACTGCTGGCACGATTAACATGAAGATGGCACCGGCTCTGGTGCGCCTTTATGAGCAGATGCCAGATCCCAAGTACGTGATTGCAATGGGAGCCTGCACGATTACTGGCGGGATGTTCAGCGCTGATTCCCCGACTGCGGTGCGGGGTGTGGATAAGCTGATTCCTGTCGATGTCTATTTGCCTGGATGTCCCCCACGTCCGGAAGCGATCATGGATGCGATTATTAAACTGCGGAAGAAAATCGGGAACGATTCTATCCAAGAGCGGGATCAGTTTCAGCAAATCCATCGCTATTACAGCACCACGCACAAGATGCAAGCTGTAGACACCATCCACGATGGCAAGTATTTACAGTTGGCAACTCGCCAAACTCCGCCGCAAGAGCTGGCGGCAGCGACGGGTATGCCTGTAGCACCAGCACTGTTGACGGCAGAAAAACAGGAGGAACGTCGTGGCTGAAGCAGAATCCCCAGCAGAATCTTCAGGGGAACCCCAAGCAGAATCCCAAATTGTGGAAGCGGGTAAGGTTTCCCTTTGGCTGAAGGAAAACGGTTTTGAGCATCAGGAACTAGAACGCGATCGCAGTGATGTTGAGATCATCAAAGTTGACCGGGACTTCTTGATTCCGATTGCTACAGCTCTCTACGCTTACGGATTTAACTACCTCCAGTGTCAAGGTGGCTATGATGCGGGGCCAGGAGAGCATTTGGTCAGCTTCTATCATCTAATCCAGGTGAGCGACAATGCTGACAGACCGGAGGAACTGCGGCTGAAGGTGTTTTTGCCGCGAGATGACGCTAGAGTTCCTTCGGTGTATTGGATTTGGAAGACGGCAGACTGGCAAGAGCGGGAAGCTTTTGATATGTATGGCATCGTCTATGAAGGACACCCGAACCTGAAGCGGCTTTTGATGCCGGAAGATTGGGTGGGCTATCCGTTGCGGAAGGATTATGTGTCGCCTGATTTCTACGAGTTGCAGGATGCTTATTGATTCAAGCAAAAGGCAATTAGTGAAAGAAAGACTTTTTCCTGGTTGACTTGTGGAAAGCACTCACTTTTGATTTGAAGTGGGTGCTTTTTTTTGGCGTAGGAATTAAGTGTAGACTGTATCAAATATTACTTGATTTTTTCTACGTATTGACATATACTTGAAGAATGGGAATCTGTGCGCCTAGGTAAATTGATTTTTAAGTTAAGTTTGCAGCTATTTGAGTGTAGTGAATACTTAAATTAGCTGGTTAGATAAATAGCGATCGCACCCAATTACTCCCCTAAACCCATAAAATAAATCAACAGCTTGAATGGCAGGGGTACTGGCGCGTGAAGTTGTCGTCAAAGGGTGTTTATCAAGTCGAAAGTCAGGCAAAAAAGCAATCCTATCCTGTCGCTTCGCCAGTAGAGTATGACCTGCAACCGATTAACAGACTTTTAGCAGTTGCTGCTTCTAAGGGAACCTACCATCTGCATCCCTCAGAAGGGCATGAAATACCCCTAGGATGCCCCAGAATACCAGCGTCTTTACAACTGCGACAGTATCAGCAGGAAGCGGTTGCTAGCTGGTTTGCCAATCAAGGCAGAGGAACGCTGAAGATGGCGACGGGGAGTGGAAAGACGATTACGGCGCTAGCGATCGCCACCTCACTCTATCAACAAATTGGCTTGCAAGTGTTGCTGGTAGTGTGTCCCTATCGACATCTGGTGACACAGTGGGCGCGAGAATGCGAGAAATTTGGACTACAGCCAGTTTTAGCTTTTGAGAATGTACGCAACTGGCAGAGTCAGCTATCCACGCACCTATACAATCTGCGTTCTGGCAATCAACGGTTTCTCACACTTATTACAACAAATGCCACCTTGATGAGTGAGGGATTGCAATCTCAACTCAAGTATTTCCCAGACAAAACGCTAATTGTGGGAGATGAAGCGCATAACCTCGGTGCAAGGCAGTTGGAGAAGAGTTTACCTTCTAAAGTGGGGTTAAGACTGGCGCTTTCGGCAACACCAGAACGGTATTTTGATGATGAAGGAACGCAATCTTTATTTGATTATTTTGGCAGAGTTTTAGAGCCGGAATTTACGCTGAAAGATGCAATTCAACAGGGGGCGTTGGTGCATTATTTGTACTACCCTATCCTGGTAGAACTAACAGAGGCAGAAGCCCGTGCTTATGTAAAATTAACCGCTAGGATTGGCAGGGCGCTGTTGTTCCAGGAACGCGAGAACGGTGCTAGCAAAAGCAATTGGGAAGACCAGGAAAAACTCAAGCCATTGTTGATGCAACGGGCGAGATTAATTGGCGCTGCTACCAACAAGTTAACTGCTTTGCGCCAGTTAATGAGTAAACGCTTGGACATGACGCACACTTTATTTTATTGCGGAGATGGTTCTGTAGAAAGCACGCGCCAATTGAAAGCGGTTGCTAAAATTTTGGGAGATGAATTGGGATACCGAATTAACACCTACACTGCCCAAACTCCATTATCAGAAAGAGAAAATTTGCGGTGTCAATTTGAGTCGGGAGATTTACAAGGTTTGGTGGCGATTCGGTGTCTAGATGAGGGTGTCGATATTCCAGCAATTCAGAATGCTGTAATTTTAGCTAGTAGCAGCAACCCACGCCAATTTATTCAGCGTCGAGGACGAATTTTGCGCCCTCACCCAGGCAAACAACGCGCTACTTTATTTGACATGATTGTACTGCCACCAGAGTTAGATCGGGAAACTTTGGAAGTAGAACGCAATTTGTTAAGAAAGGAATTGCGGCGATTTGTAGAGTTTGCTGACTTGGCAGATAATGCGGGCGAAGCTAGAGTAAAATTACTGGATTTACAGAGAAACTACGAGTTAATGGATATGTAATGCTTTGGCTCAATATATACATAGCGCTTCTCGTTTAGATGCAGTACACTTTAACCCCACCCCTGCCCCTCCCCGCTCTTCGAGGAGGGGAAATAATTCAAAGCCTCTCTCCTGGGAGGAGAGAGGTTTGGAGAGAGGTCAAAATTGTAGGGCCTAAAAGTGAGAACCGCTATAGTATTCCTAAATTTCTATATCACCAGAAATATATCACCAGAAATAACCGGGTACTACGGTTGTCTGTCGATCGCTTGTGTCATACTTCAGCAGATACTCGTGAGCGATCGCATCCAATTCTCGCAACCTTTCGGCTTCAGTTTTGCCAACCTCAGTATCGGTGGATAATAGAATCACCTGATGACTCGCAGAGGGAAAATATCGCTCAACTAAATTCTGTCGGTGAGAAGAATCTAGTCGCCCCAGCGGTGTGTCGATTGCTACAGGTAAGTGGTGTCCGGCGACTCGTGCTAATCCCCATAAGAAAGCGATCGCTAGTAATTGTTTTTCTCCAGCTGAGAGGCGATGCTTTGGTACGGGTTGTCCCTGCGGATCGTAGATAGAAAGGCTGAAGGTTTGAGTGTCAATGGCTACGCGATGCACTAAGTCAGATTTGTGCAGCAGATAGCGGAAACACTCGGTTACTTCTATTTCTAATTTATTCAGTTTTTTCAGGGTTAATTTTTCCCGAAATAGCTTTAGGGTCGCTTGAACTTTGGCAACGGAGGCGATAATGTGCTGATTATTTTTTAGCTTGATATTGTCTTCGCTATAGTCTGCTAATTCTTTTTTGGTTTTAGCGATCGCTCTCATTAATTCTTCACAACGGCGGGTAGCCATTTCATGAGCAACTTGAGCTTTTGCGACTGCATTATTCGCTTCTCTAACAGCGTCTTGTAGTTGTTGATACGCTTCTGGAGAAGCAGCAGTGGCTATCTGTCTATCGAGAGCATCTATCTCAATTTCTAGGTTTTCTAGTTCTTCTAGTTTTTCTTTGGCTCTAAATTTAGCAGTATTGATGCCAAAATTTAAGAAGTTATCCAGTTCCTTAATTTCTTCTAATTCTGCTAATAACCAGGGACTTTCATTGTTCGCAATTTCTTCCTCAAGTTGTTGATTTTCTTGGTCTAGGAAAAATTTTATTTTGTCAAGTTGCTCGGAAACTAATGACAATTCGGCAATATAATTTAGGAGACGATAGTCTCGTTCTACCAAAACATCCCGTGCGATTTTTTTCTGTTGTTGGCGGCTTTCCTTTTCGGCTTGGCATTTAGCTTGTTCAAGCAAGGGAGAAATTAAAGTGAGGGGAAAGCTACCAGCAGCTAATTCTCGCAGCGCTTCCCGCGTTTTTTCTGCCTGGGTTGTGAAATGGTCTTTTTGTTTTTCTAGACGGTTGCGATCGCTTGCAAGTTTTCCACCTTCGTACAGGAATTTTTCAGAGGCTTCGCGCTGCTTTTTTTCAGCCATCTCTAACTTATTTTGCAGAGAACCTACTTCTTGGGTTGCAGCTTCTAATTCATCTTTTTGTACATTAAGTTTTTGTTCAATTTCTTCTAACGTAGCGAGTTCTTTAGCGCTAGCAATTTCTTTGCGCTTACGGCTAACGAGGACATCTAAATCGGCGGATAGACGTTCTGATAGTTCTAAGCCTAATAGCGATTGAATTGCTCCAACAACTAAAGGGGGTGGAGTATCCAATTCGGCAAGTTCTTTTACTTGTTCGCCGTCAAACAAAAATAGATTAGAAATTCCCAGCGGTAGCAGGTTCTCGATATATTCATCCCAGGTGTTGGCAAGGGCTTTATCGGGCCATTCTTCATCTACTAGAATACCGAGAGTATCTTTTCCGTCTTTGGGTTCCTTTTCCCAATATCGGACAACTCTTAAAATAGTTGGTTTGTCGTCTTGAATGACCTCGAAAGCTAATTCAATTCGGGCTTTTTCTGTGGGTGGGGTATTGCGGTTGACTGACTGGGTAAGAAAGTCGTTATAGCTTAAGTTGCCGCGTGTAGAACATTGGGCGCGAGAACCGTATAGGGCAAGGCGAATGGCGTCCATCAGGGTCGTTTTACCGCCGCCATTCATGCCGCCAATTAAGATAATCGGGCGAGTATTTTCATCAGTTTCGGGGCGGAGGTTGATGACTTGTCGCCCTAGATAAGGGCCGAAATTTTGCAGGACGAGTTCGAGAAATATCACAGCTTATTGAGAATAGGTAATCAGTAACGGCTAATGGGTAATCGGGAATAAACAGCACTTATTCATTAGCGTCATCTACTTTTGGCGATGGAAATTTCATGCTTGCCCAAGTTAGCTGTTTCACTTTGTCAATATCTTCTTCGACAACAGCATTTTTCAAGTCGCGCTTATCATGGGCATTTTGAATTGCATCCTCTTTCGAGCGAGAACTGCTTTCAAAGCATTTATCCAATTTTTCGTAAACGCCACGCCGAGATTTTGTGTGATGCTGGCGTTCTGTATCTAGCAGTTTCGCCATCAGTTCTAGGTGCATTTCATCATTGCAGATTTCTTGTAGCACTTCCCACTCGTCAGTACCTAGGAGTTTCCTCTCAGCACCAGGACGAATGTCTTGGAACGATTCGCCTGTGACTTCTTCGTAAATACGCGGCAAGCTGTCATCAAATTCGTGCTTTTCTTCTAACCAAATGCGGCGAATTTCGCTTAATTCATCCTGGGTAATTAAGGTGATGTCGCGCATTTCTAGAGGTGCAGTGCGGCGAGTTTGGGTTTGTGCTTCTAAGACTCGTCTCAACCAATGTTCTCGCCAGTATTTTGTATAGGGGCCAGGAATTGGTTCAACTGAGGTTTCACCGTCTACATTGCGTTCAAAAAGTTCGACCTTACCATAGATTCGGCGAAAGTCTCTTTTGGGGCGATCATTCTCAATATCTAATTCATTACGGATACTTAGTAAAGGCTGCATCCATTCTTTCTCTTCATCATTCTGGATCATCGCCTCCATTGATTTATCTTTACTTACCATTGTGCAAACCCAACACCCAAAGCGAGAATCGCCACAACTAGGGGTGGAGGTGTCAACAACTAATGGACATTCATTATCTGCTGTTGCACCCCGGTACATTGTAAATAGATCCTTATTACTATTTCCCCAAGGATTTTCCCACTGATTGAGGTAAATCCATACCTCATCATTACGCCAGTCTTCAATAGGGCTATAAATCAAGGAATTAGGTAAGCGTGCATTAGGGCTAAGGCGATCGCGTACTCTACCTGCTTCATGCTTAGTCATTGTTGCTGCACGTTTGAGGCTTTCAGCCTTTCGAGTACCTAGAATAACAATAGTTTCACCGCTGACTCTAACCATATCGCGAATAAATTGGTTAACAGGCTGAATTTTCATGCGATCAGTACACCAACGAAATCCATTTCGAGGTGCTGGATAACCTTTACCTATTAAGTTCACCCAAAATGTGTCTTTTACTGCGGGATTAAGCAAATGAGGTTCTATTGGCATTTTTTGTTCTTTTGCAGCCACCTTCATCCGCTCTACAGATTGACGAACCCAAGCAGAAACTATCGGATTTTCTACCAGTGTGTCCGTTGTAATTGCATGAATTTCTTTAGTTCTTTTTTCTAATGGAAGTGCTGCGATCGCATTCCAGATTAGCTGCAATACGGTGGTAGAATCCTTTCCTCCACTATATCCAATTACCCAAGGTATTTCATCTAGACAATATAATTCTTGAATTTCTTTAGTTAACTTTTCTATATCCTCTATTAATTCAGCAATATTGCGAGGTGGGAAGAGGGGAATTTGTTGTGTATCTGTCATTAGTTAAACCTCATATTTTACTTTTTTGAAATTATTTGTATTTACGTGAATTTTAATTTTAATATTAAATCGTGTTCTGACTCGATTGCTTACCTTGTATAATCAGTAAATAGAAGATTGACCTGACAGAATTAATTGTATTGATTAATATGCCTGAAAACAACCCTCTTCAGCCTGAAGTAAACCAGCCTTTAATGGGTTTACTTGCGCCATACTTTGAGAAATATTATCGAGAGAAGTGCTATTTAGGACTGAGCTTTCAGCAAGGAAAGCGAACAATGATACAAATTAATGTCCCTGCTGACGACTTGCCAACTCTTCTCCAAGCAAAACCATC
Source organism: Coleofasciculus sp. FACHB-542 (assembly GCF_014695825.1). Lineage (NCBI taxonomy): Bacteria > Bacillati > Cyanobacteriota > Cyanophyceae > Coleofasciculales > Coleofasciculaceae > Coleofasciculus > Coleofasciculus sp. FACHB-542. The sequence continues at coordinate 76,549 of NZ_JACJPB010000031.1, forward strand.
TATTGGTAATGATCCTGATTCTGGAAAAAATCGTCCGGAGGTGAAGGGTCATGCTGAGGAAATAAAAGAATATATTCTAAAACGTGTTGAAAAGGGGAAACCTTGGGTTTTAGGTACACTGACGGCAAATGTAACTCCGGGCAAGATTAATATTATCGAATTAGGGAGGGGAATTTGTCTAGTAGTCATTCCTCGTGGCGTTAAGTTAGATATTACTGATGGGCAGCATCGTAAGCGGGCTATTCATGAATTAATTGAAAGTACACAAGGAGAGCTGATTGGTGATAATAACTTCCCTATTACTCTGGTTTTAGAAGAAAATTTTAACCAGTGCCAGATAGATTTCAAAGATATGGCGCAAACAAGGCAATTGGACAAATCTTTACTTTTATCATTTGGTGAATTTGAAGGTAGAGTTGGTATTACTAAAACTGTACTTGAAAGAGTGCCAATGTTTGAGGGGAAAACCGAGAAAATTAAAGGCAGTCCCGAAACTAAAAAGAGATTGATTTACACAACTAATTACATAGCCAAGCTAGTAAGCTGCGCTTTTGCTGACGATCCCAATAACGAGCTGAAAGATTATGATGTTGAGTCATCATCTGAGGCTCTGATCAGTTGCCTAAATCAGCTTTTTTCAGAATGCAGTCAGACAAAGCATATATTTGAGACAACTGCCGGAGAATTAACGATTGAGGAAGTTGGTGCATTTAAGGAAGAATGTATTTTAGGCAGAAGTGTTGGTCTAGAAATTTTAGGACACTTGCTATACTGCACCTATGATAAAAACAGGGATTATTTTGAAGCTGAGAAGATTTCAAAAATTGCTCAGCTTAATTGGTCAAAAGACAGCCATATTTGGGAAGGGAATATTGTTTTATCTAGCCCAGACCCCAAAAATCCAGGTAAATCCTACAGAATAACAGCCAGTGCCAGCGCTGTAAGAATGGCAATTAGTATGGCAAAAGCTAATCTGGGATGGATGTAAGCGCTCGCTCTTATCGTCTTTTCATTTCTCCCTCCTTATAAGACGGGCATTCTCTAACCGTTCCTCTTCCGGTGTCAGCGGCAAATTCAGGTGCTTTTTAATATAAGCACTCATCTGAGTGACACTGGTGCGGGATTTAGAAATCCCACCGCTAGACATAATTATCCCTTTCCAATCAGGATTAGAGCGCGACCAGTCGATTTGTTGCAAACCTTCTAGATGTGAGTCCCAGTTTTCCGGGTAAAGCGACAGCAAACTTGCTCCAACAGCGCCTAAACTAGCGATCGCGATCGCGTGACTATGCACGTAATCCCGCCGGATTTCGCCTGCACTGACCTTCCCGTGTAGAACTTGCTCCCAAGCTGGGATATAGCGACTAACTGCATTCCAGTAACGGACTGCTCGTTCAATCTGCTGTTCAGTCTCCTGGCGATCCGTTAGCAGGGCAAGAGTAGCATTATAGATGCTGTTGAGAGTAAATAGCTTGCCAGAGCGAGTAGGCAGCGTACTGCGTTCCGTATCTGTGAGGTTTCTAAAAACCTGAACTTGCTTGACAATTGACCGCACCCAGTTTGTTTTCTCATCCCGATGATCGTAAAGAATGTTTAGCGATGGATCGGGATCGACTGCATAACGGTTTAAATCAATAAACATCTGCTGCGATCGCTTTAGACCTATATCTAAAAAGAAGATAACCGCGATCGTTTCATACCCCAGTTCGGGATTTTCTTTCAGCGCCATTTCCAACGCTGCCCGTCGATGTTGCCCGTCATGGATGGCAAAACGCGCATCCATCGGCACTTTCAAGCGTCCAATCTTCCGCGCTTCTGTCTCTGTTCCAATCGGTTCAAAAGTGATATCCGCGTCAATCGATGCCGTAATTGCCGAGAAAATGTAGTTAGTCGGATTGTTCAAAATATATCGGGCAATTTCTGGCACGCGGGTGCGGTTGAGCGATCGCTTTGTCCTCATTTCCGGCGGCATTTCCCCATCGTCCAAGGGGAACAGCTTCGGGATAAATCGCACCGGACACATCGAAACGTAGTATTCTCGCCCTGCCTGAATTCCCCGAATCACAGGCAAAACGTACTCAAAGGAGGGGGTAAGCATAAATACCCAGCCTTATTTAGTTTTGGACACGATCTCAGTATACATAAAGTTTTTAAAAACTAGATTTGACACAACAACTTTTGACTGATAGTTTTTAAAAATTGATTAAAATCCCCGGTAAATGTGCCTATGAACAGCCCCAGCAACCCCACAACTGACCTTGCCAGCCAGATTTTGGAACGGGAAAACCAAGAAAAACAAGCGATCGCGCTCCTTTTAGATAGATATCTGGCGCGGAACGACCAATTCCTGGTTCAGAAGATAGAAATGGGCGGCACGGAGGCGTATATCGGTTCGGCAACTCTAGAATGGTTCGCCAGTCGCGTTCGATTCGCGTCTCGCCTACCGCTTTTCCGGCAAAAATTCGACCCAGAGAAAGACAATGTGGAAATCGACGCCGAGAGTATTGAAGAAATTCAGCAACGACCCCTAGATTGGTCGCGTCAAGCGCCCTTGACGCAGTATTTAGCAGCTCGAAAGACTCACAAATTCCCGCCAGTATTAGTAGTGGTCAATCAACCTTGGGTAGACAATCCTAATGCTGCCGAGTGGGATGCAAGCGGACGTGCGATTAAATCTGCTGCTGATTTTATGGCACTAGATAAAGACGGCAAAGTAGGGTTGTTGAACGTTTCCCCAGATGTCACGATTTTTGCCTTGGATGGTCAACATCGACTGATGGGCGTGCAGGGTTTAATGGAGTTACTTCAAACAGGTAAACTTCCACGATATAAAAAAGATAAAAAGCCTTCAGGTGCTGTTATTACAATTGACGATCTCAGACAGAACTATCAGATAGACCCTGCTTATTTGCAAAACTTAGCCAAAGAAAAGATAGGCATTGAATTTATTTCAGCAGTCGTGACTGGAGAGACGCGGGAACAGGCACGACGACGAGTGAGATCCATCTTTGTCCATGTAAATCTCATGGCAGTACCTTTAAGTAAAGGTCAGATGGCACAGCTAGATGAAGATGATGCATTTTCAATTGTTGCCCGAAAAGTTGCTGTCACCCATCCTCTACTAAAAGATATTGACGGGCGCAATCCTCGCGTTAATTGGGATAGCGCAACAGTTGCCGCGAAGTCAACCGTTTTAACTACCCTGCAAGCGCTCAAAGAAATGTCTGAACGCTACTTAGAATACAAATTTCCCAAGTGGAAACCTGTTGGTAAAAAGGGTTTAATTCCCATGCGCCCTGATGATGGAGAACTGGAGGAGGGAATTGAGGAATTTAATCAACTTTTCGACTATTTGACAACTCTGCTCAGCTTTAAAAGGCTAGAAAGTGGCGCAGAAACCCCGGAAATGCGCCGCTTCAATTTTGAAAAAGGTGGCGGGGAAGGAAATATACTTTTCCGCCCGGTTGGGCAAGTTGCCTTAGCTCAAGCTTTAGGAATTTTGGTTTTCAAAAAGGGATTTTCGCTAAAAACTATTTTTGAAAAGCTTCAGAAATACGATGCGGATGATGGCTTCAGCGGCATGGAGTCTCCTGATTCTCTTTGGTATGGCGTTTTGTATGACCCAAATAAAAAGCGGGTTTCAGTTGCCGGAAAGGACTTAGCCGCCAGATTAATTGTCTACTTGCTGGGTGGGGTTGATGATGACATGGAACGTGCAGAAATTCGCCGCGCGGTAGCTGAAGGAAGAACAATAGAAGATAAAGCAATGGGATTTAATGGCAAGTTTGTAGAGCCAAGGCAGGTAGGATTACCGCCAATTTTATCTTGAGCTTTGCCTTCTAGATACGGCTTTCGTGTAACTGAATGAGTTCCTAAGTTCCAGACGCGATTAATTGCGCCTGGAACAAACTATCAAAATTGTCTTGACAGACTAATAGTGATTTTATGACTCAACCAGATTTGAGATAAATGAGTTCTGCTTCTACGGGTAAGTGATCTGAACCTGTTGTCGGTAAAACTTTGCTAGAGTGAGAAACCCAATGTTTTGAATACCCAATATAGTCAATTCTGAAGAGGGGATAATTTAATTTTGAAGTTGAGTTTTTAATCAAGAAGCTTAGTTCCCAGCCATGAGGCCAAGTCAAGCCAAAACCTAACCCTGATGTTTGGAAGGAATCTTGCATAACTGTTCTTAAATAATGATAGTCTTGCGACTGGTCTGTCATATTAAAATCACCAGCAACAATAAATGGCTTGGTTTCTTTCTGGAGCCGCTGCACTAAATCCTGAATTTCTGCCGAGCGTTTTGTGTAATCATAAATCGGAATAGTGAGGAAAGGCAAAATTTTCTGGGGACGAATCCAGGGGGATATAACTTGAATATTGTAAACAACTACCTCCTGCTGATTAATTTGGATAATCGCTCGTTGCTGAATTTCTCGATGACCCGCTAAGTGTAAATTTTCGGAGAATAAAATTGGATATTTGCTGAGGATTGCCACGCTTTGGGCATAAATTTGGTAGGGGTAGGATGTCTGTAAGCGAGGAAAGGCTTTTTCAGTATGTCTGCGAACAATTTCTTGTAAACAAATGATATCGGGTTGTTGTTGTTGAATTAATTTAACTAAATTTTGGGAACTGGTTTTATGCCAACTGCTGTTTAAGGATAAAATTCTGATATTAGGCTGGGAACTGTTTGATCGTAAAGCGTGAGGAGAAAAGTATTTCAGATGCAACCAACTGACCAGAAAGATGCAAGCAATCGATGAAATAATTGAGAACCATCGTTTTTTTATAGTTGAAAATGCCAATAGTGGTAAAATTAATATCGGTAAAAAAATAAAAGGGATAAAGGTGCTAACAAAGCCAACAAGCCAGAAACTATCCCAAAATATTAGTCTCAGCAGGAAATACAAGACGATAAATCCTGAGTAGGCGTAAGCCAAAATTTGAGTGACTAACCTCAAAATTCGGCAAAATTTAATCGCAATCATTTCCTGGCTTGATTAAATTATTTTGTGTATCGTTGGATGTGTAAAAGATTTTCCCGACGAACCACGTTAGCGTTTGCGTAGCGGCACGGATGCGCTTAGCTATGCGCGTTAATGCTCGCTAAGTACACGAGGGAGAGAAAAAATTTAATGATTCATGTAAATTAGCTAGATAAACTTGTCGGACGTAATAATAAAAGCTAACTTAAGTGAGAAACCTGCTGAGATCGAATTCCCCTTCTACTGGTTCTTCCTTATTACGTTCAGAACTAAGGATTAATAAAAGGGTGGCTGTATAGTCTACTGTTCCCCGCAACTCATCTTGTATAATCTCTAACCCTCCGTTGGCATATTCTTCAAAAATCCGGATACGTTGCTCTTCAGAATTTTCATCAGTCGGGGAGAGAATTTTTATGTCTTTAGTTTCAGCGATCGCTAATAACTGGATTACCCGGTCGGTTCCTCTAGATACAAAAACCTCTAGCGCGATCGCACCCGGTTCCCTTTTGGAGATTTCCCCTAAAGGCGATCGCTTTTTCCGCTTCGCCCCCAAGGCTGCTGCAAACGCGATCGCATCAGCGTAGGTTTGGAAAGGGCCAGTTGTGCTATCAGATGCGACTAAGGCTTGCACCAAATCAGCTTTATCTTTCGCAATTCTGATTCTATTTGCACCCATTGTGTTAATATTTTTTGCTTAAATACTCATAACGAATTGAAATAGCGATCGCTCTGTTCATCTTCTAAGCTAAAATATTCATTTTTTGCCTTGGGAACGTTTCAATCTTTGCTCCAGATATATTTTTCCCAAGCTAACCAACTCCTTGCCAAGCCTAAAAATTGTTCCCCCAAGCTCAAGAACACCTTTCGGCTTTTTGAATTCGGTTTCTTGAGGCAAATCCACTTTTTCCTTTTTCTTGGGCTGACGAGGCGCTGGGTCAAATCCTTTAGGCTTTTGAGTCATAGTCTGATTAGAAAATAAGACTTTGCACAATGAACTTTCTTTATATTATCTGCCGAACCGATGCAGATACAGAGCGATCCTCAGATTAGGGAAACAGTTGATTCACTGGAACTTCAATCTCTGGAAAGGCAAGAGGGGAAAAGATGGCATCTCCATCTAAAATAGTTTCTTGTTGATAATTTTCTGCATCCGCAGGAATGCTTGACCTGTCAGTAGACTGTTGAGATAGTTGAACGCCCGTTGCATCGTAGCAGCATGGGGAGGTTGTTGAGGACTCATTTCTAGAATCTGTCCTTCTAGGAGTTCCACTTGCTCGTCAGTTGTCAGAATTTCTGCCTCGATCATGCGGTGGTACTCATCTACAGTCCACAAGCGTCTACCAGTTACAGTCATAGATTTTTAGCTGTAAAAATAGCTTGATTGAGTGTTATTAAAAGTGGGCGTCTAAACAAACAAATCGTCTACTGCCATCAACCATCCCGGCACAGCGGGTTCAGCTTCAGCCACCTCACCACGACGGTAAACTTGCGGCTTTGAGGGATTGCTAGCACGATACACCTTGACAACTTCCGCCTTGAGTACATCTACATCCCATACCACCAGCGTACCCACCGCAAAGTAATCCCGACGCTTGGCTGCCATTTCCGCTTCTGCTGCCTCACCGTAATCATTCTCGCTTCTCACTTCAGCAGCAAAAACGGGTGCCCCTTCTAAGAACTTTCCGCCGCTAGGGTTGCCGATGTAGAATGCAGCATCAGGGCTGAAAGAGCGGCGGTTTGGAAGATTGACAATAAAGCCAACATTATCAGGCAAAGCATAACCACTTTTGGTGCTGCGTTCGTAATCGCGCAGGCTAACATATATTTCACCTCCTGCACGTCCTGGCAGAAAACCTGTCGCCGCCATCAGTACCAATTCTCCGTTTACAATTTCCGCTTTGCCATTTTCCGGTATGCGGTATAAAGCTTCAATTGTTGTTTCTGTTTTTAAATTCATTGTGAGTTACCCATTTGTGCTGATGGTGAGAACCTGCGGCGGTGTGGAATCTGGAGGATAGAGAAAATCTACCTGTACAAGTCTTTTGTCACCTGGCGGCATCTTTAGCGTTACCAATGGTTCTCCCGCTTGTCCGCGTCGCTGTACCAGATGCACGTAGCGCGTCTTTTCCACTCCATTATCATCGTTGTAACGCAACCTGACTGTGCCTCGAAAAAACACTTGCTTAGTGAGAGGATTTAAGAACAAAAGTCTATCGGTTCCTCCCTCATCTTTCAGGGGTGTTTGCACGGATACAGTAACAGTTTGGGTTTGATTAGTAGAGTTTTTTAGCGGCAAAGTGAGATTGTATTCCACCCCATAGTTGCTGTGGGCAAAATACGCCGTATCGGGATAGCGAACTAGCATCGGGGCGCTTTGAATTTGCTTTGTGCCGAGGGTAATGAGATGCAGAGTGCCTAATACATAAGAAAACGCTTTCCCCGGCTGAGGAATCGTTAAATCTGAGGAATTAGAACCATCGGTCATTTGTGCTTGCCATTGTGCCCCTTGGGACACACCCGCCACGCGGCTAAAAACTGTAGGTTCTCTGGGAGGATCTAACGGTGTGGGAATTGGATCGCGCTTCCCCGCCAAACCGCCTGTATTCAGCAGCTTTTGCCATTCAGCCAAGGTGGGTGTCCTCTCACTGCCATTGCCATTGCGGGGGGCATTCATGGCTAAATTGGCAACATAAATTGGGCGATCGCTCGACAACCGCATCATCGTGGTGCGACCATTCGATGAGGGAGCCTTCACCGGAATTGGCTGATTCATCAGCATTTGGCTTTGCCCCGGTGGAATTGTCACCTTTTGGGAGAATTTTTCCTGCCGAATCCCTCGCAGCACATCATTCATTGTCCGGCTGCCAGGGCCAGCGTAGACGGTGCCGTTAGGATTATCCTGAATATCTGGCAAGGAAATAAACGGCGCATCGGGAGTGGAAAGGTAACTTGCTGCTTGCAGCACTTCGACAGTGGCAGGTTGATCGCCGGGATTGTGCAAAATCACGCCTTGGTAAAGGGTGCGCGTTTGCGAGGAATTTTCTGCCCTGGCGATGTGGTGAGAAAATAAATCAAATCGTCCCTGGAAGGGGAAATTTAAATGCGCTTCCGGCACCTGTTTGCCTGCTGGGGGGAAGGTAGACAGCAGAATGCCTTCAGTTGTCACGAGTTCGGGACTGTTGCTGTTAAAGGTGGGAACTGCATCCAGTTTTCCCGGTAAAGCCCGCACCTCCATCGGTTGCACTTCCACCCCGGCAATATACTGCGGCGGAATCGTATAAATGTTTAACGCCCGACACATCGACGCTGCCACTTCCCCTCTGGTGGCGCTGCGATTGGGATTGAGCTGTTTGACGTTAGGATAATTGACGACAAGGGTGCCCACTGCTGCGGAGGCGATCGCATTCTGGGCATAACTTGGAATCTGCGCCGCATCGTTAAAATACTGCCCTAGCGTCTGACTGACATTTTCCGGGATGGGATAATTTGCCGCACCTGCTATAACGCCGATTGCTTGCACTCTGGGAATGGCTTGACTCGGTTGAAAAATCCCGCCTGGATAACCCGAAAAAAAGCCTTTTTGATAAGCGGTTGCGATCGCTTTATTCGCCCAGTGACTAGCAGGCACATCTCTAAAAGCTGTGCTGCTGCGCTTTACGGGCGCATTCGGGAAGGCATTCAACATCAGCACCGCCGCCTCAGCGCGTGTCACCGTTGCTTCTGGGCGAAAGCTGCCATCCGGGTAGCCCGTCACTAACTTTCTTTGGGCTAACTGAGTAATGCAATCTTTCGCCCAATGGCTTTGAATGTCAGAAAAAGCGGCAGTACTGGGCGTTGATAAACCCAACAGAGACACAAAAAGAACGGAAGTAACGGCAGGATTTGTCAAAAATTTGAGAGTTTTAACCATTAAAAGGCTTGAATGTCAACGAAAGTCTTTGAAGTATTTTTAGACAAATTTGTTGCCAGTGGGAAGCGATGCGCGATCGCCCTGTATCTACAACGCTGATTCAGTAATCCTAGGGAGAATCTCTTTCCTGCTATAGGAAGGCAGTAATTTTCCCCTTTTCCTTGCAGGGAAGAGGACTGGGGGGTTAGGTTTTTGATTGCTAAATCAATGTTGTAGTAACATTGCAGGAGTGCTCCACCGACCAATTTTATTTATAAACTACGCAGCCATACATAAAAACTGGCTCGCTAGCCTCAATTGGTTTTGCCGATAAGTCAGCCTGCCACGCCTCAACTGGCAGGATACCATGCTCAGTTAATTGCCAGCGTCCCAGCAGGGCTCGGATCGTTTCGGGATTACGCATATAAACATGCGCCCCCATCGAGTCCAATAGTTCTAGCATTTCCGGATACACGATCCCCGCTTCACCATCAAAATCCAGCGCCAAGAAACTACCCGCCGGTGCCCAATCATAAAGTTGATCGAGCATCTGGGTCATAATTTCATCAGGGATAAAGGCTGCAACACCGACAAAAACCATACCTAAACGCCGAATTGACCCTAGCACTTGTGCAACAACCGATTGCTCCAGGGTATCCAGGTTTGTCGCATCGCAGAAGGTGTAGCCAGCGTTCGAGTTCTCGGCTAAAATCTCTTGACCCAGTTTGATATTTGCTCGATCGATATCGGTATAAAGAACCTTTGCTTGCGCTACAACTTCATGCACATTGCCGCAAGTTGGTAATCCGGAACCAAAAACAATAAATTGGTCAATGCCCTGAGATTCGATATAGCGGGATACCTGACCAATGTAGTCTCGTAACTCGCGAAAAACGGTTGGGAAATCAGGATATACTCCGGCACAAACTTTGGCTGCTTCCACATCAATTGGGAAGTAATGAGAACCGCCAAGCCAATAATCGATCATCCGGGCTGTGTTGGGAGAAACTTCCATTCCTACTCCTTTCGCGGATAAATTTGAAAAAGAGCGATCGCTCTTTTTATCCTCTTTTGTTTGACTGCATTTTTAGCTAAATGATTGTAGTAGCCAGCGAGTAATTGCCCCATCATCCTCAGATTCGCTGCGTTGCAGTGCTTCTTCAACGAGGGAAAGTGTCAATCCCGGTAACACCAACGACTCCTGGATTTCGCCACTCCGCCCATCGGAAATTGAGAATGCGATCGCATCCCCAGTTTCTACATCAACAACCCAATATTCAGATATTCCTAACCGTTCATAGAGTAAACGTTTGCGCCCTAAATCATCATTGAGCGTTGTTGCCGCAATTTCCACTACCAATGTTGGGGGTTCAAACTCATTTAAGTCTATTGGAGAGTTTGAACGCGGTGGAAATACAAATTCTGAGCCAATGTAGAAAGCAGAATCAGGTTGGCATTCGCCCACCCCTGATTTCCTGAAACTGGTATTAACTAATTCATTAATCCGAATATTCCTGACTGCTGCATAAAGAATCACTACCTTAGACATGATAGAATTATCCTGCCCATGACTAGAACCAATTGGCATTGTTTCAATCCTCATGTAGCCCCGATCGAAATAAAACCTACCATTTTCATAAGCAGGATTATCAGCTAGTACAATAAATTCTTCCCAAGGTGCTTTTATCCACGTATCTGTCACTAAATTCTGTTGTACAGCCGCTGATGAACTAGAAATCATAATCCACCTCTACAATCTCGGTATATTCAAACTCGTTAGGACTTTGCCTAACTAAATCGTAATCGTTTCCGTTTAATTCAATCGAATCTTTTTCGCATTCCGGCTTAGAAGAGTAATAAGTCAATACATATTGCCTACCAATCCGAGTAGCGATTTCTGCGGCTACTTCACCGCGCCATTGAGTTTTAGTGACTAAAACCACTAACTGATTTGCTAATCTGGGAATCGTCTTCGCAATTTGCCGCCGATAAATTTCATCCAAACTTCCGAAGGGAGAATCCATCACAATTGGAAACGTGCTGCTATCTGGTACCATCAGCATTTCCTTATGACTCCACTCGCGAACCCTATCGATAATGCTACCGATAAACGATAAGCTGAGAATTTGATTTTCTCCCGTAGAAGCGGCAACGGGTGACTCTGAACCGGCGGTATTTTCTACTAATGTTAGCTCGTATTTTTCACTAAGCTTGGGGATATAGGGGGTAAAGGAAATCTCACTAAATATTTCTTGTACCCGCTTTTCTAACTGCACGCGGAACTGTTGATCCAAACGCGATCGCACTTCGGTTAATCGCTCAATTGCATCCTGGGTTGCAGCAATTCGTCGCTGGGCTAGCGCTTGCTTTGCCTCATTCATCTCATGTTTGGCAATTTGCTTCCCTAAGTTTTCAACTTCAGTTTGAATATCTGCAATTTTTTGTCTATTTTCCCCTTCTTCTAAGGTTAAATCTCGAATTTTTGCTTCAATTTCATCTAATCGCTTTTGGAAGTTGCGAATTTCCTCACTGGGATCTTTCCTTAACTTCTCTCTAATTTCATCTAGCTGCGTCTCTATTTGAGAGATTGTTTGTCTAAACTGATTGATATTTCCTTGCTCTGTATCCACCTCTTCCCAAAATGCTGGTGCTTGCTTATCAATTTCATCTACTTGGGCACTCATGCGAATCGCGGTTTCCTCAACAGCCGCAATTCCCGCTTTATCCAACCAGCTTTCAACACTTCCATAAGCAGCAGTTCCCTCAGGCAATTCCGTACCGCAAATACAGCGTTGTTGAGATAATAAATTTGTGACAAATTGCCGATCGATGCCCGATGGTAACTCGCCTCGCTGCCGCAAATTATCAATAATTGCTCGGAATGCTGCTGTTGCCTCGGATAATAAAACTGTGTAGCCTTGGGTTGAAATAGCCCGTTTTAAGGCTTCTTGGCTTCTTTTGAGATTTTGTTGATTTACGGCTTTTTGTTCTTCCAGAGATTTTCGTTCTTCTTCTAACCTTTTAGCCGCATCGAGTTCCCGCAACTGGTTGCTAATTTCTTTTTTGAACGTCTGTTGAGCTGCTAACTCTTCCCCTATTTCAGTTTGACGATTAGATAAGCGATCGCTTTCTTTCTCTCGCTGCTCTTTCTTCTTTAATAACTGCTGAGTTTGAGAGTCACCAATCGCTTTTAACTCAGCTTCTAGCGCTTTTTTCGTATCCTTCAGATGCTTGATAGCACGATTTAAAACTTCGACTCCCAAAAGTTTTTTCGTTGCTTCAGCAATTTCCTCCTTTTTCTCAGAGCGAACAATTTGCTCAATCCGCTCTCCATCAAAAAAGAAATACTGATGCAAACTTTCGGGTAATATTCGCCCAATAATATCTTCCGGATGTTGGGTAGGTAATCTCCATATTCCATCATCCCCGGCGATTTGCATATACAACTTGCTTTCGCCTTTCTCGATGGTTGCACCCTTATAAGCGCGACACTCGCGTTTTGCCCGGTAGCGCTTATCGTTATGCTCCCAAGTAACTTCTACCCAGCATTCTACTGGAAAGCCTGGTTTGGCTTCTGCAAGCGATCGCTTATTCACCAGCTGCTCTTGTGAAGCAAAAGCGGCACTAAATTTCTCGTACAATACCCACGTAAATGCATTTAACAGCGTTGTTTTTCCCGCACCATTATTGCCGTGGATAATCGTAGTATTTTCTTCCTCTCCACAGGAAAGCAAAATTTCTGGAGTCTTACCATAAAATTGCCGAAAATTGCATAATTTGATGGAAGTTAGCTTCATCGCACGACTTCCTTCACAATTGTCAAAATATCATCATTGATATTGCGCGGTTGTTTCATGTAGAGCTTATCTTTCTCCGCCTGTAATACTCGCTCAATGATTTGATAAACTTCTGATGGAGCTGTCGTAATTGGCTCCTGTACATCATTTAAATAGGGTTCTTTCGTCACTTGGCTTACCACCCTGCAAATAAACTCTATTTTATTTCTAAACCCAAAGGTACGCAAAGGTTAACTTTAAAAGATATTTTGTTAGAGAATTTTTACTGAATTGCGGTTTAATGTAAAGAATTAGAGGAGGCTCCGTGCTTAGCACTCCTTGGAAGCGATCGCTTTCGGGTGAGTAAGCCTCACGTTTTATCGCTTAAGGCTTTATTTAAAGACTGATGGAACCACCGATTGACCGAATTCGCCTGTCTCAAACAGCCAAAGATCAGCTAAGTAAGCTCAAGCGCAACACCAAAATCGATCAGTGGAATATTCTTTGCCGCTGGGCATTTTGTCGCTCTTTGGCAGAGCCAACAATCCCTTCGCCGGTACCAATTCCAGCAGATAGTAATGTCGAAATGACTTGGCGCGTCTTTGGGGGAGAATTGTCTGATATTCTGTTAATTGCCTTAAAACAGCGCTGCCACAACGATAGATTAGGAACCGATCGAGAGACTTTGGCGACTCAATTTCGCCTGCATTTGCATCGCGGGATTGGTTATTTAGCAGGCGATCCGAATATCAAGAAAATTGAAAATTTAATTGAAGTTGCTGAAACAATTAAAAATGAAAAAGCAAATTTTTAATTGTTTTATGGCATCGTCAAACCTTTGAGCTTTAGCTTTCTCTCTTCCTCGCTTAGCCCTTTGCACTGCACCAGTACGCCAAAACCACCCAATCCCGTTGGATCGATGAGCTGGTGTAGGGCGTCACGACGGCGCAGTACATCCATAATGCTTTGCTGCTCGGCAATCGGGCGATCGCTATGGGAAAGGGCAGCAATGCGATCGCCCAATCCCAGCGCCATCAGAAACAACGCCTGTTTCGTAAAACCCACCAATGCCAAGCCGCATCGATCGCCCCAACGCTCCAAAGCGGTAAAATCCACATGAGCGGTGATATCCTGTTGCCCAATCTGCACGTAAGGATCGTTATGGTGCCGATGCTGGTAATAACATTGAAGCGTCCCCTGACTCCGCTGAGGATTGTAATATCGAGCCGCTGGGTAGCCGTAGTCAATCGTCAACAAATACCCGCGCTTCAGCTTATCGGCAACTGTACTCAGCCAAGCACCAGCGGCTAGATTAATCTCGCTGCGATAGCCATCTGCATAGGCAGCAGAGGGCAACTCAAGCCCCACTAAATCAAAATACTCAGTCAGTTGAGGCGTAGAAAGTTCGCCGATTACTTCCTCAAAATGGGTTCCATCCGGCATGGTGACATAGATTTCTTGGAGCTTCCCTTGCGCGATCGCAAACTGATGCACCGGCAATGCATCCACCAACTCATTAGAAAAAAAGCAGCCGGTGATGGAAGCGCTAGGTATCTCCTCCAGAGAACACCACCTGACGGGTGTAGCGCCTTGCGTTTGGGCGAATTCTGGGGCGAATATTGGGGCTAATTTCTGCAACACCTGCTGCTGTTGAGAAATTAGCCCCGCTGCCTTTTCAACGATCAGGTACTCTAAGGCATGAAAGAATGCTGGATGATGCTGGTGTAAATGCAGCAGAATATCTGCTGCTAGGAGTCCTTGTCCCGCCCCCATTTCCACAAGCGTAAATTGCGCCGGACGTCCCAAAATGTCCCACATTTGGACAAATTGCTCGGCTAGCAGTTCGCCAAAGTCGGCACCCAGATTGGGAGCGGTAAAAAAATCACCTTCCGGCCCAATGTTGACGGCGTTTGTGGCATAGTAGCCGTAGTCCGGCTCGTACAGCACCCACTCCATATACTGAGCAAAGGTAATCCGCTGGTTGGGACTGTTGGCAATTCGCTGTGCAATTAAGCTCAAGAGCGATTCAGACTCGTGCATCAACGATTCTTTCAACCTTCAACATTTACAGTTTTGAGGAAGTCTTCCACTTCAGCCGTTGTTGGCTGTGCAGCGATCGCTCCCGGCTTCATTGCGGTGATCCCACCCACTGCATTTGCATAAGTCACCACCTGCTTTGCCATTTCAGCATCAGCGAGATACTGAATGCCGTGTTTGCACAACTGATCGATGAACCCGGCAAGGAACCCATCCCCCGCACCCGTGGTATCAACCACCTTGACGGAAAAAGCTGGCACCTTGTCTTCATTCCCGCCCAAGCAGTAAGCACAGCCTTTTTCACCGCCGGTCACTAAAACGCCCTCTACTGAATCCAGACGGTAAGCGATCGCGCCAGCATCGGTGGTTTCAAATAACCATTCAGCTTCTTCGTCAGTGATTTTGAGGAAATCGACGTGCTTAATAAGTTCCTGAATCATCGGTTTGGAATCGCTGGGATCGGGCCAGAACATATCGCGCCGATTCACATCTAGCACAATTTTGACATTGTACCGATCTGCCAGTTCCAGGGCTTTCGTAATTGCCGCTCGCGCATCAGGGTACGCTAACTCCAGGCTTCCCAGGACGAGAAAATCAGCGTTTTCAAACAAAGCTTCTGGCAATGCAGACGCTTGTAGGTGCGTATCGGCAAATTCTGTCGTGTCACGAGTTTCTTTTGCAGAAGTAGCGCTAACGCCAAATGCGGCAAATTCTCGTTCGCCCGATAGCGATCGCACCACATAAACTTGCCGCGTCGGTGCGGTGTCATGGCGCTGCACGCCCGTACTATCCACACCCACTTCCTGCAACAACTGCACCAACTGGTCTCCCGGCTGATCTTTACCTACACAGCCGATAAATCCAGAAGGGGTTCCCAACTTCACCAAAGCACACGCCACATTTGCGGGTGCGCCGCCCGGATAAGGCGTCCAAGATTCGACATCTTCAAGCGATCGCCCCAGTTGATCGGCTAGACAATCAAACAAAATCTCTCCGAGGCAGAGAACGCGGGGATGGGTCACAACTGCACTCCTTGTCAACATGAACTCAGCCTACCAGAGCCTCTACCCCCTAGATCCGGATATTCACAGAAGCTCAAGATGATCCCAGCCTTTTTTCCGACTCCCAGAGGTGGGAGATATTGTCTCAATCCCAGTCACGAACGGGCTTACCCCCAAAGGATCTTCTAAAATTAAAGAGATAGTAAGTAGATATAACTAAGGAAAAAATACTTATGGCTGGTAGCGAGACTTATACCCCTGCGACACTCTCCGAGCGAGAACTGCAAATCATTGAGCTAGTTGCTGCTGGCTTAACGAATCAT
Organism: Coleofasciculus sp. FACHB-542; assembly: GCF_014695825.1. Taxonomy (NCBI): domain Bacteria; kingdom Bacillati; phylum Cyanobacteriota; class Cyanophyceae; order Coleofasciculales; family Coleofasciculaceae; genus Coleofasciculus; species Coleofasciculus sp. FACHB-542. The sequence continues at coordinate 92,566 of NZ_JACJPB010000031.1, forward strand.
GACATCGCCCAAAAGCTGGAAATCAGCAAACGAACCGTGGATAACCACATCAGCAATGTATTGACCAAAACCAAGACTGACAATCGGGTGGCGCTGCTACGCTGGGCTTTGCAATGGGGCAAAGTTTGTATCAATGAAGTCAACTGCTGTACCTTGCCCACACCGGCGGATGAAGTGATTTCCTAAGCAAGCAACCGGGAAACCCTGCGAAAAAAGACAATCGTCATTAGTCATTGGTCATGGGTTGTTGGTTATGGGTTGTTGGTTATGGGTTGTTGGTCAGTCAATTATTGTGAATTGTGAGATTAGCGAATTCATGGCGAATTGTCAATTGCTTTTCAATTTGTCAATGGCTAATTCGCTAGCAAACGAATCAATCAGGGTCGCGGATTCAATAACCTACATCCCTTCACCTCGTAGATTGGGTTAAGCGATCGCGTTACCCAACGCTACATTCAGTACTCTGGTTGGGTGGTCGTAACATCAAACGCCACATCGAAAGGGCGGGGGGAATCCCCGCCCTTTTGACGTACTTCCCCAACCAGACTGAAGTTATTTAATCTCTATTCCGAAAAACTAATGACAAATGACTAAACACAAGCGTTATCTGCCAGTTTTAGCAGTTGGTTTGTTCGCCACCTTGAGTGGATGTCGCGATCGCGGCTTGCTCACTCCACCTCCGCAACTGCTGGGAGCCTCCCTCAACAGCTTAGCCGCCGAACAAGAACCCCAATTTTCTTACGATGGTCGCTACCTAGTCTTTACCTCAAGCCGTCAAGCCCATCGCGGCGTCTATCTTTACGACGTTCAGCGCCGTCGCCTTATCCCTCTCCCCGGACTCAACCAATCGGGTGTCATCCACGAACAACCAGATATCAGTGCCGATGGTCGCTACATCGTCTACATCTCCGAGGAACGGGGCAAACCAGATGTTTTCGTTTATGACCGCCAAAGCCTGCAATCTGAGGTCATTACCGACAATATTCTTGGTGAAGTCCGCCGTCCCACCATTAGCGGGAACGGTCGATTTATTGCCTTTGAATCCAATCGTTCCGGGCAGTGGGACATTGAAATTTACGATCGTGGCCCCAGTGTCGAATTATCCTTACCCACCAGTCGTTCGGCACCTCTAAACAGCCCTGAAGCCCCCGCCTCAACCACACCAGCGGCTCCCAATTGATGGACGCATCCCACTAAAGTTAAATAGCAGGGGTTGACCTGCTGTAGAGACATGATTAACCGCGAGTCTTCTGCAACCCTTCTAAATTTGGCTGACTCGGTAACTTTACGCTTCGTTTGTGATAAATAAACCGATGCTCTAGAAGTTCTTGTATCTGCGATTACGTTCCAACTTAACACTGACGATTGCTTTAGGCATAAGTCCGAAAAAACAATCGCGATCGCGGACGATTTTTTACAATCGGAATATTGATTAAAAATCACTTATCATAAAAATAATTTTACTTGATAAATCTAACTAAATAAATCATGGTAAACCAAATTTCAACGTAACTAGGGAAATTTTTCCTAGAAAAGTGAAATGTTCTTGTTGATGAATGCTCGCAATGCTTAAGGAAACCGAATCAGCTTCTTCTTTGGAACAGCCATTAACCGTCTTACTCGTTGACGATCAAGCTCTGGTTGGTGTAGCAATACGTCGGATGCTTGCCACTGAAGAAGATATCATTTTTCACTATTGTAGTGAACCGACTCAAGCAATTCAAATGGCGACAGAAGTTGCTCCAACAGTCATCTTACAAGATTTAGTAATGCCCGAAATTAACGGGTTACTGTTGGTGCGATTTTTTCGGGCTAATTCCGCAACGCGAGATGTTCCGATTATTGTACTTTCAGCGAAAGAAGATCCAGCAGTCAAAGCGGAAGCCTTTGCTCTGGATGTAAATGACTACTTGATAAAACTGCCAGACAAAATTGAGCTAGTCGCTCGTATCCGCTACCACTCCAAAGCCTATATTAACTTTATCAAACAGGCTCGGTTGCACGCCCAAGTAGAAGCACAAGTCGAGATGCTTAGCGAGAAATCTCGACAACTGACTGAAGCATTAACACAACTGCAAAATACTCAAGCTCGGCTCATTCAATTTGAAAAAATGGCGAGTTTGGGTCAACTGGTTGCCGGTGTTGTCCACGCCATCAACAACCCAGTTAATTTCATCTACGGCAACCTCACTTACTTAGATGAATATACTCAAGCTTTATTGGATTTGTTGGTAGTTTATCAGCAAGAATATCCGCAGCCGTCTTTAAGGATTCAGGAACAGGCAGAAGAAATCGATCTAAATTTTCTAATTGAAGACTTGCCCAGAATGTTGTCTTCCATGAAAGTAGGCGCTGACAGAATCTGTCAGATTGTTTCGAGTTTGCGTAACTTCTCGCGCTTAGATGAATCAGCGATGAAGCCGGTCAATATTCATGAAGGAATTGAGAGTACTTTATTAATATTGCAGCATCGACTGAAAGCTAAAACAGAACATTCGGGAATTCAGATCCTCAAAGAGTATGGGAATTTACCCCCGGTAGAGTGTTATGCCGGACAACTCAATCAGGTGTTTTTAAACATTCTCAGCAATGCGATTGATGCCTTGAATGATTATGACAAAGAGCGATCGCCTAGTGAAATCAGAAACCATCCCAGCCGGATCGTCATCCAAACCTCAATTGTCAGCACTCAGGGTTCGGCGGTCAGCGAACACACAACTGACAATCAAACAAATAATCAACAGGACGCACACGGCACAGTGGTGCCCCTAGTTGCTGATAAAGTAGCGATTCGGATTATCGATAATGGGCCGGGTATCGCTTCCGAAGTAAAGTCACGCATTTTTAATTCTTTTTTCACCACTAAAAATGTGGAAAGAGAAACAGGGCTGGGATTAGCCATCAGCTATCAAATTGTCGTTGAGAAGCATGGTGGAAGCTTGCAATGCTTTTCAGAGCCAGGAAAAGGAACAGAATTCGCAATCGAAATTCCCATTCAGCAGCCTGCTCATCAATCTACCTTGCTGGAGTAGCCTTTCAACAACTCAACCGACAAAATCCCAACGTGACCGGCTTTTGAGCGCGAGTAGCACGAGTGGCAATCTCACAAAAATTTGCAACGGCTCAAAGGCGTAAACGCTAAAGTTGAAAAACATCCCAGTTAATCTATCTGCTTTTGGAGTAGTTCTACTCTATGACTACTGCTTCTGCTTCTTCTCAGACTGGCAACTTCTGGAGCTTTGACTGGAGCTTTGACTCCCCAGCTCCTCAACCGACACAAGATGCCGATCTCCTCAGGACCCTGAACTTTGTTCCTGGGCTAAAGGAAATCCTGATGCTGCGTCAGGTTCATGCCTTAGAACACGCCACGGTTTGGGTCTTGAGCGACACCTGTAACTCCCCGAACGCCAGGGGTGCATCAACCTCCAGGCAACTAGATAACAACACTCTAGGAGGTCTTTCCACCGACCAAGGATTTTACCTCTACGGTCAAGTCAACAGCGCTGATTTGCATCGTGCTGTTCGCACTGCCCTCCGGCGCATTACCCGTGGAGAATGGAACCTCGCCGTGCATCCGCGTTGCGGCACGAATTTGTCAGTCGGGATGCTTGTCACCGCCGGACTCGCCTTGGGTATCCATCTCGTCCTGCCTCGTGGCCCCATCGAGCAACTTTTGGGTTTAGGCATCGCTACCACCGCTGCTGCCCAATTAACGCCCGATCTGGGCGGTCTTGCCCAACAATACATTACAACCTCCATTCCCTTTAATTTGGCGATAGAAGACATTTCGGCAACGCCTGACATCTGGGGTCGTCCCGCTCACTTCGTCCGACTGCGTTGGATCGAACAGTAATAAAACTTAAAGACTGGGAGGCTCAGCAGCTCCCGATCGAGTAGTACGCTGTACCTTAATGACGTAAGGGAAAAAACACTTATGGTTCAACGTGGTTCAAAAGTTCAGATTCTCCGCAAAGAATCTTTCTGGTTTCAGGATACTGGGACTGTTGCTTCCATAGACCAGAGCGGCATCAAATACCCAGTGATTGTCCGTTTCAATAATGTCAACTACGCTGGCGTTAATACCAACAACTTTGCCATGAACGAAGTGGTAGAGGTTGAAGCACCCAAGGCAGCAGGGAAGAAACCCACTACTGCCGCTTCCGGTGGCAAACAAACCACCATCGACGAGCGGACTCGCAGAACAGGTCAGGGCAACCGAGTTCTTGATGGGAAGGCCAGCGCTGCACCAGAGTCTGGAGAAGGTAGCTCAGTTGTACAAGGCTCTCCCAATCAGGGAACTGACTCACGTTAAGTTGTGCCAGAACTGCCTGAAGTTGAAACAGTTCGCCGGGGTCTAAATAAATTGACCCTGAATCAGGAAATATGGGGTGGCGATGTGTTGCTTGAACGCACAATTGCCCACCCCCTTTCCTCTGTAGATTTTTTGGCTGGGCTTGCCGGTTCAGTTATTACTCAGTGGCACCGGCGTGGTAAATACCTGCTGGCAGAACTCTCCTCATCTGCCTGGTTGGGCGTTCACCTGCGAATGACGGGTCAGCTGCTATGGCTTGACTCGCAGGAATCACTCCAGAAACATACCCGAGTGCGGCTGTTCTTTACCAGTGAGAAGACCAGTGAGAAGGAGTTGCGCTTTGTTGACCAGCGAACCTTTGGCAAGATGTGGTGGGTACCGCCAGGAACACCGCCAGAAAGCATCATCACTGGTTTACAGGTTTTAGGCCCCGATCCCTTTTCCACAGCGTTTTCCGTGGAGTACCTGGCGCTGGCACTGCAAAATCGCCGCCGTCCCATCAAAACCGCCTTGCTGGATCAATCGGTGGTGGCTGGAGTCGGCAATATCTATGCCGATGAAGCGTTGTTTCTCAGTGGTGTGCCACCCAAAACCCTTTGTGCCGATCTAAAATTAGCGCAAATTGAGCGTTTGAGAGGGGCAATTATTCAAGTGTTGCAAGCCAGTATTGAGGCTGGGGGAACGACTTTTAGTAACTTTCTCAACGTGCAGGGCGTTAACGGCAACTATGGCGGGGTCGCCTGGGTTTATAACCGCACGGGTGTCCCCTGTCGAGTTTGTAGCACACCGATTGAGCGCATTAGATTAGCCGGACGCTCCGCGCATTTTTGCCCCCAGTGTCAACGCTAGAATGTCAGCCCTATAAAATGCAGATGGGCAGGGGTGCCGAGGGGAGGGAGTTATCAATTCGCGATTGGCGATTAGACAATTGACTTCAGGTTTAGGGCTGCTTCGTTGAGGTTTTGGGTGCCCGCTTTGGTTTGCCCGATCCCACTCGCCGTTTCTTTTGCTCCCTGGTTGAGGACGTTCATGGCATCAACGACTTGTTGAATCGCGATCGCTTGTTGTTGGGCACTCAAGGCAATTTGTTGGCTGTTTGTAACTACATGGTTGATGGCGTTCGTCATCCCCGTGAAGGCATCCGCAGTTTGATGAGAGAACTGTACCCCGGCTTCCACCGTCTTCGTGCCCTCCGCTGTCACTTTTACGGTTGAATTAATCGCGCGTTGGATGTCAACGACGAGGGTGTTGATTTCTTGCGCTGACTTCTTGCTTTGATCGGCGAGTTTCCGAATTTCCCCCGCCACCACCGCAAATCCCTTACCATGTTCTCCAGCCCGAACCGCCTCTACAGCAGCATTCAGCGCTAGCATATTTGTCTGGTTCGCGAGATCGCTTACCAAGTTTGTAATGTTGCTAATTTGATGAGTTTGTTCGTTCAATTGCAGAATTTGAGCCGCGATCGCTTCTACCTTCTCGCTGAGCGTCGCCATCCCTCCCAGAGTTTGCTGCACGGCTTCGGTTCCCCCTTCTGCTAATATCAGAGCCTGATGCGCTCCCGCAGAGGCTGCAATCGGCTTGTTGCGCCGATTGCAGGGAAGAAGTCCCCAACTCATCCATCGTTGTCGTGGTTTGATTCACCGAACTGGCTTGAGAGACAGCGATGCGTTCTTGCTGTTCAACGGTGCTAGCGATCGCTCTGGAAGAGTGCGCGATCGCATCGACGATCTCATTAATCTGCTGGCTGATGCGCGAAGCGATTAACGAACCAATTCCCAAAGCAAATATTGCGGATAATCCGGCACCGAGCCAAACTACAATCGTGAGCCAGTACATCGCAGTATCTTGTTGTTTAGCTTGTGCCGCTAACTGATAATTTGCTTGTTTAAGCATATCCTCACGCCAGTCATTAATTCCCAGCATTCGTATAGACTTCGTTAACTCAACAGCCTCGGCAATCTTACCGCTATCGAGCAAGTTGAATATCTTTCTAGACGCCTCATCAATTTTCTGACCCGCCTCAATAATTTTAGTCAAATTTTCTCGTTGCTGAGGGTCTTGAATCTCTCCCTCTAAAAATCTAGATGCTTCTCGAAATAACTTAATTCCTTCTTCGTAGGTTTTCTCGTAGCTTTTCTCCTTGGGGAAAACCACATGACCTCTAGTATTCCGTACCATTACGGATATTCCAAGAATCATTTCATCTATTTGTATAATATTGTTTTGTATGGATTTGACCTCTTCCGCAACTTTAGCGACTTTGTGAATGTTGTAATGCACCACTCCAGCCACGCCCATTGCCAATAAAATTGGAACAGAATATCCTAGGGCGTGTCATCAATTCAACCAGATGACCGTAGCAGCGAGGTGAATCGCACCGAGAAAGTTAACCGCACGCTTGTCGTAGCGCGTTGCAATCGCTCGATACTGCTTGAGTT
>NZ_JACJPB010000032.1:0-41256 GCF_014695825.1 Coleofasciculus sp. FACHB-542
TTTTCAGGACGTTATCGCAATCGCAGGCAGAGATTTGGTTTGCGCTTAAACCTAATTGCTGGCTTGCTGAACTACGAACTGGCACATGCCTCCTGATTCATGCAGGAGGTCTATTGTGTTGAATGCCTGTGCTAACCGACCTAACTCATCTTGGCTGCTGTCATCAAGAACCACCTGAAACTCTCCATTGGCAATTCGATTCGTTGCAACAGTGATTTCTTCTAAAGGAGTTGCAATGCGCCGACGTAAAACCCAAAACACAATTGCTACAACAATCATGAGGGAGCCAAAGCCTAGAAACAACGTAAAGCGAGCTAGCGAGATCGCTTTTTCAGCCAAAATTGCTTTGGGTAAAACGGTAACAAAGTACCAATCAGGTCCCTGTAGCGTAGTGACAGCTAAGTAATTGCTCTCGTTCGGATTATCGATGACGACTTGATCGGTTGCTTTATTTGTGACCGCCTCAAAAATACGTTTTAGCTGAGTGTCTCCTGATTCAAGAATTTTAAACTCACCTTTTTGTTGCTGAATTTGCTCCATCAATTGCGGATGAGCAATCAGGCGACCATCTTTTCGAAAAATTAGGTTATAACCGCCTTCAATGTGCGCCTCGATCGTTCGCTTAAATAAATCATTCAGTAATACATCCTGTCCAAGAGTACCGATGATTCTGTCATTAGAGTAGATAGGCGTTACACAAGAAAGAATCCAGATTTTAGCAACCCCATCGATTTGAGCCCCCGACCAAACCGTTTCTCTGGCTGGATTGTGCTTCTGGTCACCAACCCACACATATTCTTCCTTGGATAAGTCAAAGCCAACGGGGGCATCCTGTGCCCATGTTGGATAATCAGGCCAGTAAATAACAGCAATATTCTCTGGCATATTCAGGTAGAGATCCGGAAAGCGATTATGCCAGGGTGGACCATAGGCATTGATTAAATCGTAGGACGTTACTACGCGACGGCGAATGTCATCATTGATTAGAACTGGCTTATCAATGAACACGCCTGCTTGCCGTTTGCCATCGAACAAGTTGGGGCGATTGCGGGTTGCCCCATCGGGAAAACGCACAAATAGCTGATCGAAGCGAGCTTTTACGCCTTCGCTATCAGTATTTTCCAAGCGTCGTAGCCACTCCTCCTTAAAGATGGCATGGTTATCTTCTGCCATTAAAAAGATACTTTGTTCTCGTTGACCTCGCTCTATTACATGACTCTTGAGTTGGTCTAACGTCTGCGACTTGAGAGTAGAAACAATCTGAAAGTAGCTAATCGCTGTTGAGCCAACAATAACAGCCGTAACACTAAACGCAATTTGAATAAGTGTTCGACGAGCAAGTGATTTTTTCGTTTTAGCTTGAGAAGATAAGGATTTTTGACTCTGAGAGCCTTGTTTTGTAGGAGAATGAAAGTCAAACATTTATAGTTTTAAGTTAACAGTTATGTTTCAGCTTAATTAAGCTGCCCACAAACTATCTAAACTTAGTAAGAATCCTTACAATTTGAAATAATACTGAGAGTTGTGCTAATACTGAGTAAGCGGCACCTGAGACTGTAAATTAATTTGTGAAGCGGTCAAAATTAACTCAAATATTAGAAGGTCGCCTATGCCTCGCCGTCGTCGCGAAGATAGGCATTGCATAACAGAGGGCGTACATGCAGCATAAGGAGTGCTCCGCTGCTCAGCGTGCGATCGCAACTTCCATCGAGAGCATCGGCCCCACCCCTGTTTAGGGAACCCGCCCACCCCTCGCTGCTGTAAACAACGAGTACCACTCTTCCCGCGTCAAAGCGACTTCATCGGCTAAAGCGCACGCTGCAATCCGTTCTGGTTTAGTTGACCCCACAATCGGTTGAATGCCCGCAGGATGGCGCAACAGCCAAGCGAGAACAATGGCCTCACGACTTGTCTGCTTTGCTTCAGCCAACTGACCCACCAGTGGAGCCATCTTGCTCAACGCCAGATCGGCTTCTGCGTTGGGTTTGAAAAGCTTGCCCCCTGCTAGCGGTCCCCAAGCCTGTATCAAGATGTTGTGGCTGCGGCAGTAGTCCAGCGTTCCGGTTGCCAAGGCCGAGCTGACGCCAGACATGTTTGCAACAATGCCCTCGTCAATCAAATACGAGTGCAACAGGCTTAGCTCCACCTGATTGATCAGCAGCGGTTGCCCCACGCTCTTTTGCAATAGCTCAATCTGCCCCGCTGTATGATTACTGACCCCGAAGTAGCGCACCTTGCCCGCCGTCTGCAACGCATCAAAGGCTCGTGCGACTTCCTCGGTTTCTACCAGCGGATCGGGGCGATGCAGCAGCAGAATATCGAGGTAGTCGGTTTGCAGTCTTTGCAAACTGCCTTCCACTGACGCGACGATGTGCTCATAGCTAAAGTCGTAGCGCTGGGGGTCGCTTGGCTGAGGATCTCCCGCGAAACGAATACCGCACTTCGACTGAAGCACAATTTGCTCACGCAAACCTGGCGAGGCTTTGAGCACATCACCAAACACCTGCTCTGACTTGCCCCGCGTGTAAATATCTGCATGGTCAAACAGGGTAATGTCTGTTTCCAGAGCTGCCTGAATAGCCCGATATGCACTTTCCCTCACATCTGTAGAAAGCGGTGTATCATCCCAAGTGCCGCCAATATTCATGCAGCCATAGGCAACTCGCGAAACGCTCAAATTCGTGCCCGGCAGCGTGTAGGTATGCATTAGCGTCTGAAGCTAGAGGGAGCGGTGAACAGGTCAACCTGTCTCCATCCTAATCCTACTGACCGTCACAGCATCTGCCCATCGATTTCTGTTCCTAAGTTTCCATTTACCCACCGCTAGCTGCCTTTCATTCTCAATAAATTGTCTAAATCCGGTCGGTGGGTCATGGGCTGGTTCTGTGCTTTGCTGTAAATACCTAACTACACACTTCTGAGGAACACTCTTAAGTCAAGACTAAACAACTGAGAAAAGCATCTTGATACTCAGAACCAGCGAGAGAACGGCGAATATCTTCTTCAAATGAGTCTCAGGTAAACGATGAGAGTAGCGAGCACCATAGGGAGCTGCAATCGAACTTGCGATCGCGATTACCAAAAATGCTGGCACATAGATAAAGCCAATCGTATAGGGAACGCTCAATGTTTGAGACCAGCCAGTCATTATGTACCCAACAGTACCTGCGATCGCAATGGGAAATCCAATTGCAGATGAAGTACCAATCGCCTTTTTCATCTCCATATTCTGATAGCTGAGGTAAGTGATTGTTAAAAAACCACCCCCCACCGCAGCAAGAGCGGATACCGATCCAATGCCTGTTCCCGCTAGCAATAAGCCACGTAACTTAGTCGGCTTTCCGCTGGCTTTCGGTTGCCAATTCAGAAACATCTGACCCGCCACCAGAGCCATAAACAGCGCAAAGAATATAGCGATGTAAGCTGAGTTGACCTTGGCGGCGATGCGGGTAATCAGAAAGGCACCCACCACAATGCCGGGTGCCATCCCGTAAACCACCTTCCACAATACAGTTCCTTGAGCAGCATGGGCGCGAATACTTGCGATTGAAGAAATGATCGTGCAAGCCAATGTTGTTCCTAACGCCAAATGAACGACGTTATCTGCACTGATACCCTGGTTACTAAAAATGGATACTAGCAGGGGAACGAGTATTCCACCGCCACCAACCCCCAGTAAGCCTGCCATAAAACCGACAAAGAAACCCAACAAGATGTACAACAACATCCATTCAATACTCAGCATATCAACCTAACTTTTTAGAATCTTTTGAGCAACCAAATCCTCTCAATTGCTGCAACTTTTCCCTTTAATCCACCAGTGATTTCCCTGCTTTCAACAGAGTTCAATTGATAAGCAGACGCATAATGGTGTTTTACTTCTGCTTCACCGACTGAGAATGGAGGGCCATCCATGAGTTGTTGATTGTATTCGTAAGAAATCAGCAACTGCGGTGCCGCGTGGGTGATTTCCATCAAGTGTGACGTATATTGATGACGCCTATTTTCAGGCATTGCAACCAACGCTGCGCGGTCATATACCGCGTCAACCGGCCCAAGAACTTCAGCAGACACATCAAAAATATCGCCAACAAATATGTCGATATCCTTGGCGGAGTAGTGGGTTAATTTACCAACTCTGGAGATTTTTGGCTTGACTCCCAGGTCGTTAAACAATTCGTTAATTGCAAGTTCGCTTAACTCTGCACCAACCACTCGATGACCACAATTAAGCAACCATGCAAGATCGCGCGTCTTGCCACACAACGGTAGAAATACACGACCGCCCTTCGCCACATTTAATTTTTCAAAATGTTCGACAAGGAATGGGTTTTCCTCACTTTGGTGAAAACCAATATCTCCCGCTTCCCATTTTTGCTGCCAAAAACTTGCTTCCATATCAACGCCTCCATTGCTCAAGGTATCCATCATCTGCCACAAACCGATCGCGTCAGCCTTGTGCTTATTTGTGTTTGAATATACGATACAACTTCAAGTTGACTTGAAGTCAAGCAGTCGTTGCACCAAGAAAATCATGGATATCACTGAGGTCTCAAAGGCTTCTGGATTACCGACCTCAACGCTACGATTTTATGAGGAAAAAGGACTGATCCAGTCGAACGGCAGAAATGGCTTACGGAGGCTCTTTGATGCCAGTGTCATAGGACGGCTCGCTTTGATTTCCTTGGGGCGCAACGCCGGTTTCTCCCTCGATGAGATTCGTGAAATGTTTACGCCTGAAGTCCCTGAAATCAATAGAATGCTGCTCTTAGCAAAGGCAGATGAGTTGGATAAAAAGATTAAAGAACTGACTGCGATGCGCGATGGTCTCCGCCACGCGGCAGCTTGCACTGCGCCCAACCATTTTGAATGTCCAAAATTCTTGCGGCTCCTGCATATTGCTGGTAAAAATCGTTTTAGGCAACCCAATAAATTGAAGGACAATAAGCTTTAAGCAAGAGGCTCAGAAAAAGTAATGCAAACGATATTAAATGCTTTTAGAAATGCTTAACCTAGCCCTTCACAATACGTTCAGTTAGACAATTTAGTTTAATAACGGCCTAAATGCTTGCTGGCTAACGGCAAAAGTGAGCGACGGTAGATCCAAGTGAAACTAAGCATGAGATCCTTTACACTATCCGCTTCATTAAAGTGTTAGCTTGCTGTCGTCTAAACCTTATTCAAGCCAGCGAAAAGCGCGACGCAATTCAGCAGTACCGTTATTCTCATACCAACGACCGTGGGATAGGATAACTTTTTCAGGGTTCCACTGAAGTATTCGCTGTAAGCAGCTACGTGCCTGTTCCTTTTTCCCGAGAAATGTCATTCGCAAATCCAATGGGAGTTTTCCATCCGGATCGGCAACACCCCCTAATTTAAGTAGCCAATGCAACTGCTGACTTACTTTATTTAGTTCAAAGTTTTCGATGAGATCGGCAAGGATGAGAGTGGCACTCTTGCGGTGGAAAAAGACGACTTCTTCCATAAATCGACCGCCACGAAAGATTAATTGGTCTAGGTCTGCTACCCACTCACGTGGTGGTTCATCTTCCAAGTCAGCATCAAAATCCACGGCAATTTTCTGCTGCGTGGCGCGATCGCGAACACCTGGAGATGCCCATGCTACAGCTTCTGGATAAGCGCTAGCCCAAGCACCGATATGGGCGTAATGGATTTTGTTGGGCGAAATGAGGTGGCGCAGTGAACCGAGGGAGTCAATTTGAGCTTTCAGTTCTGGAGTCAATTCTGTTGGTGAATGGCACCATAGGTCACCAGTGTTCAGTCGCACAATCGTCATTCGGGTTGGGAAGGGCACCTTTGCTCCATACATTGCCATCTGCACGATGGAACCATCTACGATCCAAATATCTTCGTCAACCTGTTTCAGAAGGTTGATTGGTTCATAAAGTGCGATCGCGTCGTTGCTCATAGCTATGAAAGGAAGGTAAAGGCTTGCTGCTCTAGCGTGGGGTATAAAAGTAGGCTAGCAGTGCCCATCACCTACCGCAAGTAACCTCTGCATCAAACCGATTATCTGTTGGTAGGCAGTGTGCCTGGGCGTTGTTAGCTTGGTCTTCCTTGCTAAAGCACTCGCGGTTTTATAATTGAGTGATGCAAAAGCTTACGATTACCCAACCTGACGACTGGCATCTACATCTACGTGACGGTGCAGCGCTGAAAGCGGTTCTGCCCCACACGGTGCGTCAGTTTGCCCGCGCTATCATCATGCCAAACTTGAAGCCCCCAGTACGCTCGGTAGCTGATGCTGCGGCTTATCGCGATCGCATCCTCGCAGCGATTCCGGCTGGCAAACAGTTTGAGCCACTGATGACGCTCTACCTCACCGACAACACCAGCCCCGAAGAAATTATCCGGGCTAAAGAATCCCAGTTTGTCAAAGCGGTAAAGTACTACCCAGCCGGTGCCACGACCAACTCAGACTTCGGGGTGACGGACATTCGTCAGTGCGATCGCGTTTTTGAAGCGATGCAGCAGGTAGACCTGCCTTTATTACTGCACGGGGAAGTGACGGATCAAGATGTTGATATGTTCGATCGCGAGAAAGCGTTTATCGAGCAACATTTGATCCCTCTCAAGCAGCGATTTCCCAACCTGCGCGTGGTGCTTGAACACGTTACCACCTCAGATGCTGTGCAGTATGTCCTGTCTGCCAACAATATCGCTGCAACGATTACGCCACAACATCTATTGTTTAACCGCAATATCCTATTTCAAGGTGGCATTCGCCCCCATTTCTATTGCCTGCCAATTTTGAAGCGCGAGGAGCATCGCTTGGCGCTTTTGCAAGCAGCAACCTCTGGTAATCCTAAGTTTTTTCTGGGCACCGATAGCGCTCCCCATCCCCGCAATGGCAAAGAAAGTTCCTGTGGCTGTGCGGGTTGCTATTCGGCTCTGCATGCTATGGAGTTATATGCAGAAGCTTTTGAGAGCGTTGATGCACTCGATAAACTTGAAGCTTTCGCTAGCTTCTATGGGCCAGATTTTTATCAACTCCCGCGCAATACCGAACAGATTACCTTGACCAGAACGACCTGGCGCGTTCCCGATGAATTGCCATTTACTGAATCTGGACTTGTGCCTTTACGGGCAGGTCAGGAGATGACGTGGCAAATGCTTGACGCTAGCATAGCTGAGGCTAATTGATTTAGGCAATCGTGTTATAGACACGCTATTCCTTAGGTTCGGAGCTGATGGGTAAAGGTAAGATAGGTACTGTGTCGAGAGGGAAATTGCGATCGCATGATTGCGCTGTGCAAGGAAGGTGAAACCCTGCTCGCATGAAAAACTGCCAGACTGAGAATAGGATGAATTTCTGAGGTTCCCTGTGAAGCTAGAGAACATATTATTCCCCGTAGGAATCCTGGTAGTAGTTGCGATCGCATTTTTCGCCTACAGTGCTACCGCCGCTCCCTTGCCAGAAGGATTTCCACCTCCAACACCAGAAGGGCAAATTGAAGTCAAACAATATCCCGCATACCGTTCTGCCACAGTTCGCTATTCAGGAGAACTCTCAATGGCAGCTAATAGAGCTTTTGACCCTCTCTATCGCCACATCAGCTCTAACAATATCTCCATGACGGCTCCGGTAGAAACCCGTTATCCAGTTAACACCCTAGAAGCCAGTGAGATGGGCGCATCCAATGAACGGGGTGAAGCGCTTGTTTCATTCCTCTACCGCAGCACTGACATCTACCCTTCTGAGATTGCACAAAACATTCAGGTAGAAGACATCGCACCCATGACAGTCGTCAGCCTTGGGCTAAAAGGCAGTTACGATTACTCTAGCTACCAAAAGAACATAGAGCGGTTACGAGAGTGGTTAGCGCAGCACCCGGAGTGGACTGTCGTCGGCTCACCTCGCCGCTTCTTCTACGATGCTCCCTATGTCCCCGAACCTGTTAAGCGCAGTGAAATCCAAATTCCGATTCGTCGGGTAGATGGCTAGCGAAAAGCAACGACTTCATAGTGTTCCACTGTTGGGAACGGGTCATAGAAGTGATGCAACAAGGAACGCCACTGTTGGTACTCTGGCGATTGTCGAAACCCAATGGTGTGATCTTCTAACGTCTGCCAGCGCACAAGTAGAATATAGCGGTTCGTGGTTTCTAAGCAACGTTGGAGTTCATGAGAAATATACCCTGGCATGGACGAAATGATGCTTGAGGCTGTTTTAAAAGCAGTTTCAAACTCATTAACCATACTGGGTTTAACATCAAGGATGGCAACCTCTAGTATCATGGGCTGGATGTTTTTATCACGGATACTATCGTACAAGGTGCTATCAAGTAGCGGCGGCTTTCACAGCATCGCTTTCTCTTCAGTAAGATTGGTGCAGTCGAGAGTGTATGAACGATACTCAATACATCATCAGTCCACTGAAGTGGACTTAAGCTATTAGCTAGGGGTTTGAACCTCTGGCGGGTGATGCAACGGGTGCAAGATGTCAGCCTAACCTAAACAGGTGGATGAACCGGATAGTCGGGTTGCGACTGGAAATGTTCTTCTATTGCTGCCATCACGGCTAAAACAATATCTTCACGCCAGTGACGCGCTGCAACTTGTACGCCCACAGGTAACCCAACACTCCCTTGTTCTACTTTGGAAGCTGTTTGCTCACTTAACTGTGTACTAGGTAAGCGATCGCTTTCTTCACCCGGACGCACCCGCGTGACGGATACCACGCCTGCGGGCATACCCAGTAAATTGTACGGGATAGTATAAGTCGCATCTTGGAGTAAATAATTACTACTGCCATGAGTCAGTGCTGGCAGAGCGCAAACTGGAGAGAGTATCGCATCCAATTGTTTAGCTTCCATTGCTGCCATAAAAGCTGCACGGTAGCGGTTACGTTCATCAATCGTTTGCCAATATTCGCTGACGGATACTTCGCCCATATAAGGGGAAAGCTTAGCGATGAGCGACTGACCCATCAATCCAGAAATTGCGGCAATAACTCTGAGTAAAGGTTTTGGCAGAGAAGCTGTTTGAATGGTCTGATTAATTTGTGGATGCCGTTTGCTGTTACCTAACTGCCTTTTCGAGGTTACTAAGCCATCTGCACCATAGAGTTGGAGGTATAACTGTAAAGCTTTAAGCAAGTCTGGAGGTGTCCACTCTTCGACGATCGCACCACGTTTTTCAAGCGAAACAGCAGCTTCTCTCACCGCACGTCGCACGGCAGGGGAAGGAGTAATGATGCCATTGTCAGTGAAAAAAGCGATTCGCAAATTCTCCACTTTGACATCAGACGGTTCGCGCCAAGGTACGGGTGGAATACTGGGGTCAAACGCTTCCTGTCCCGGTACCGCCAGAACTTTCATCGCCAGGTTCAAGTCAGCGACAGTCCGTGCCATTGGGCCGGGTTGTGCCAGTATCGCTTCTTGACCGGGTAACAGGGGTATGTGACCGACCATCGATAACCTATTCGATGTGGGTTTCAGGCTGGAAATCCCACAGGCATGAGCAGGCATCCGAACGCTGCCGCCAATATCACTCCCCAAGCCAAAACACGAACCCAAAGCCGCGATAATCGCCGCCTCACCACCACTGCTTCCCCCTGGAGAGCGTTCCGGATTCCAGGGATTCACGGTGCGACCGTAGATGGGGTTATCCGATTCGTTAGATGCTAGCAACTGGGGGACATTGGTTTTGCCTAAAATAATCGCTCCTGCCTGTTGCAGTCTTTTGACCAGTGGCGCATCCTGCTTTGCCGTTTGGCTGAGAGCAGAAATTCCCATGTTGGAGACAGTTCCCGCTACATCAAAGGACTCCTTGATAGTGATGGGAACTCCGTGTAATAGTCCCAGTGTTTCTCCCCTAGAACGAGCTTCATCAGCAGCTTTTGCTTGCGATCGCGCTTGCTCAAATAGAGGGATAATAACAGCATTTAAGCGAGGATTAACCTCTTCAATGCGTTGAATGTGCGCCTCAACGACTTCACTAGCAGAAAGTTCTCCAGCCGCAATTTTTTGAGTAATTTCTGTGGCGCTACTGCCAACAATAGCGGAAGGAATTTTAACGGTATCCATTTGCCGCTCACCTTGTAACTCTACATTACTCAGAATTACCTTTCTAATCCAGAGCGTCTTGTAGATTCGTCCAATTTGTTGTACGTTCTTGCTATCCTTGTCGGATATGTCTGGGAGTCACGCCTAGCAGACGTTTCAAGTGACGGTTGAGATGGCTTTGGTTGGCAAAACCAACGCTGTAGGCTACCTCTGCAATACTGAGTTCTCCGTTTAGGAGTAATTCTTTAGCCCGTTCGACTCGACGGCGAATCACATATTGATGCGGAGTCAAGCCCGTTGATTGTTTAAACAAGCGAGTGAAATAATGGGGACTCATCTGCACGATTTTCGCCAGTTCCGCTAAACCTAAATCTCGGTCGAGATGCCCATTAATGTAGTCAATGACTTGCCGCAATTGGTGTTTGGAAAGACCGCCATTATAGTCACGTAGAATAGGTTGGCGTGCTGAGTAGTTTTGTAACAGGTGAACCGCTAGAGCATTAGCCATCGTCTCAGCGTAGAGACGACTCCCTTGAGGATTGTTTTCTAACACTTGCTTAAGTGCCAGCCCAATTTGCAGAACTAGCCCGTCAGATATGGCGAACTGAGGCAATAGCTCAACGTTAGAAGATTCAGCCGATTCGTCAATAGCACGAGCGAAAACATCAGAAGCAATAGCCATAACGATAAAGTCATGTTCTGCATTCCAACAAGAACGATGACTAACTTGGGCAGGAGTAATGACTATATCCCCTTCAACGACTTGCTCATGCCGAATTTTTCCGTCTAGGGTTCGCCGTGCCTGAATTGGAGCATCGGTTTTTGGGAAAATGAGAAGACCATGCCAAAAGGGACTGCAAACTTCAGGAGATTCAAAGGCGGGTGTGCGGAAATGTCCCAGGAAAATGCCATTCCAACCCGCATGAAGACTGGTGAGAATTGGCGAGCGATCGCAGATTTGGATGAGATCGTCTTCGTTAGCGATCGCTCTAGGTTTGGCTTCTGGCATGGGGTGAACTCATCCCTACATGCCTAGTGTATCAATATCGATCGCCTAGTTCATCGACACAAAAAGCCGCAGGCGCACAAAGATTCCATCAGAAAGATGGAGCAGCTTCTGCAATACAACTAGGAATTCATGAGAGCCAAACCGAAGGCTCCCAATCGCTCTGCGCCTTCTGAAGGCGTGGAGGATCGAGAGTTGTTGTGGATGTGGTTGCACGCCAAAAGCGATCGCACTCACCCAATACGAAACAAGTGCGATCGCTAGAGATTAAAGGAGGCAGTCTAACAGCTAGCCAGATTTTCTCTAGGCTACGGCTTGCTGAGAACTTTCTTGGAGCATTTGGGCGATCGCATCAGCGGGGACAGGACGGCTAAAGTAGAACCCCTGACCTTCTTCACACCCCCGTCTTTGCAAGTAGTCAAGCTGTTCTTGGGTTTCTATGCCTTCTGCTGTAATGTTCAACCGCAGGCTCTTTGCGAGGGCAATGATGGCATCGGTTACGGCGGCGCTATCAGGATTAGATGTCACATCCTGCACAAATGACCGATCGATCTTGAGCATGGTAACGGGAAAGCGCTTCAAGTAGTTCAGAGAGGAATAGCCGGTGCCAAAATCATCCAAAGCCAGCAAGATACCCAGGTTTCGTAATTGATCTAAAGTGTTAACAGATCGCTGAACGTCCCCCATGAGGAGGCTTTCAGTCACTTCCAGTTCTAGGTAAGATGCTTTTAACCCGGTTTCCTCAAGGGTTTGGTTGACGACTTCGACTAGATTTGGTTGTTCAAACTGTCGAGCTGACAGATTTACCGATATCCGAATTGGAGGGAATCCGGCAAGCTGCCAAGCACGAGTTTGGGCGCAAGCAGTTCGCAAAACCCATTCCCCAATTTGCACGATCGAACCATTTGCTTCTGCAATGGGAATAAACTTAGCTGGAGAAACCAACCCTAGCGTCGGGTGCTGCCAGCGAACCAGGGCTTCCATTGCCGTGATTTTTCTGGTATGCAAATCAATCAAGGGTTGGTAATAAACCACCATTTCGTTGCGCTCAACCGCTCCATGTAATTCATTTTCTAATACCAGTCGTTCCTGCAACTGAGCATTCACTTCTGGCGAATAGAACTGATATTGGCTACGTCCTTGTTGTTTCGCCTGATATAGCGCCAGACGAGCCTTTTGCAACAGTTTATCCACACCATTACGATCTTCTAGGTCATTAATCGCGATACCAATACTGGCGGTAATCCGAATCGAGTTTCCCTCTAAAAAGAAGGGTTTTGCCAGCGTACTTACTAGCAACTGGGATAGCTTGATCGCGCTCTCAAAGCAGGGAATTTCCGTTAGCGCGATCGCAAATTCATCTCCACTCACATGAGCCAGAATCTCTGTTTGACCCATACAGGTTGTCAAACGTTGCGCAACTGCTCTTAACAGCAAATTTAAGGTTTCCCGATCCAATGTATGACTCATATCAGTGAAATCGTCGATACCCAACAAAACCACTGCTACCAGCCGCTGGTCGTTTTCAGATTGGGATACTATCTGATGCAAGCGATCGCAGAATAAATCCCGATTAGGTAATCCAGTCAGTCCATCGTAGTTGCTGATGTAGTGAATTAATTCATCTAACTTATGAAGAGTTTGTGAGGTATCTGCCATTAATGTGCCTGCTTCATCGGCAAATTCTGTAGGCAGTTCGGGTAACTTTTTGGTATTCAAATAGTCTTGTAATGCAGCAGATGTCAAAATGACTGGGGCAAGGAGGTGGCGTAGTGCATACAGAGTAGCTGCTGTACCCACTAAAGTAGCCAACAGAGCAATCACCAGCACTCGCACTGTCATTTCCCAGGAATAAGAGTTTGAAATAACGAAAGTTATCAATAAGGTTAAAAGTGGTACGTGAGTGCCTAAAAATGCCACCAACATAATTTTGGCAGTATAGCTTTTCTTAAGCAGTCCGAACCGAGCTAGAAAGGAGTACAGGGCAAGCTTGCAATTGAGTTTCATAGATGCTGCTCAAGGGTTAAAAGTTTGCAAATTACTTACCAAGTAATATGGCAGAACCATATCTGGTATTTTGGAGATATAGAGGACTACTTCCCTTTCAAATCAACCGATGCAAGGTTAAATTTATAACCTTAAATATGGTATTCACTGAAACAAAATTTTAGATTTTTGATACATCTCACTACACAGTACATTTTTGAAATCATAAATGTTCACCGTATAATCACTGATTTATAAAAAAATTAAGAATAAATAAAGCTTTTATCTCCGAGAAATTAGGGAAAGTGAAAGCGATCGCCAGAGTTTAAGTTACTCAGTGTAATGCTTTGAGCGTGGGACGACCGGGAAAGATTGCGATCGCATATACAGCATTTTTCAGTTAGGTGGAGTAGATGGCGGTTCTAACGTTCGATAGAGGCTTTTTAATTGCTATGCCGCTATAGATGTATGGCACCCAAACGAGAATTGCTATAGATTTCCAGTGACTTCGATGAGGTGGGTAGATGAGGTATTGGCATGGGTGGGTTTCCTCACATCTTGCAACCTGGTGGTTGAAACCGCACAGCGATCGCAAGCACACAAACAAAACCTGGCTACGCAGGTTATAAAATCCTTGATTCTCGGTTAGTCTGCGCTTTTAGGGCTGGAAATGCGATCGCCCCAGAATTCTATTGTGACGGCTTACGGCTTAGTGTTACGGCTTAGTGCATGATGCGATCGCGACTTGAGTGAGGCGTGAGGCGACGGTTATGCAAAGCAGCTTGTCCTTGAGGATTGCAGCTTTTTTCTATCGAATCTTAGTTAATCTTAGTCAGGAGAGACTTTTCTAAATACAGAAGGGTAAATTCTATTGGTTCAGCAATCAGAACTCCAAAACAAGTCATCAATGCAGCCGCTTCAGCGCGTGCTAGGAAGTTTAATCGCCTACCGTTGGATCTCGATAGGGGCGTTGCTCAGTTCCTTGCTTTTAACGGCTGCTTATGCCGTCACTCCCCAACTGTTTCGTTGGGGAATCGATGAAGGGATTGCCCAGCGAAACCTCCAAATTGTGTTTTACAGCGCTGGATGGATGGTCGTTGCTGCGATCGCGCGCGGTTTGTTTAACTTCGGACAAAGTTTTTGGGCAGAAACCGCATCTCAGGGGGTTGCCTACGATCTGCGAAACAAGATTTTCAGCAAGATTCAAAACCTCAGTTTCAGCTATCACGACCAATCCCAGACTTCTCAACTGCTAACTCGCGTCACTAGCGATATTGAGCAAATCCGCACGTTCCTGAGTACGAGCCTGATGCAAGTGATCGGTGCAGTCATAACACTTGTCAGCATTGCCACCATCCTGCTGTTAATGAACTGGCAACTAGCGCTGATTACGCTAACAGTCGTACCCATCTCAGGGTGGTTGTTGGCGCAATTTCTCACCAAAAATAGCCGGTTGTTCGGGCAAGTTCAGGAGCAACTCGGTAATCTGAATACTGTATTGCAAGAGAACCTGCTGGGCGTGCGAGTGGTAAAAGCGTTTGTCCGAGAATCAGCAGAAGCAAAGCGTTACACGACGCTGAATGATGCTTTGATCGTGACCAATATGGAGACCATTCGCGCCATCCGCAACACTTTTCCGTTCATCTTTTTGCTCAGTAACTTGGTGACGGTAGTTGTCATCGGCTATGGGGGTGCAGAGGTCATTGAAAATCGGTTTTCAATTGGAGAATTGGTAGCGTTTAACTCTTACTTGCTGTTGATTCTTCAACCCGTTTTATTAATAGGATTTGCGGCTCCCGCGATCGCGCAAGCGGCAGCATCTGCCGAACGAGTCTATGAAGTGGTGGATGCAGAGATTGAAATTCGCGATCGCCCTGGTGCTGTCCCTTTTGAAACTTGCGGCGGTAGAATTACATTTGAAAATGTCTCGTTCCGCTATCCAGGAGCCACCACAGAAGCCCTGAAAGGCGTTTCCTTTGAAACTAAACCGAAAGAACTCATCGCCATTCTGGGGATGACTGGTTCCGGGAAAAGCACCATTATCAACCTGATTCCGCGCTTCTATGATGTTACGGCGGGGTCAGTTCGCATCGATGGACGAGATGTGCGGGACTTCACCCTAACAAGCTTGCGATCGCATATTGGCATCGTATTTCAGGAAACCACACTGTTCTCTGGCACCATCCGCGAGAATATTGCTTATGCTAAGCCTGATGCAGACTTGGAGCAAGTCATTGAAGTCGCAAAAGCTACGCAAATGCATGACTTTATTACCAGCTTGCCCGATGGTTACGAAACGATTGTTGGAGAACGGGGTGTAGGCTTATCGGGCGGACAAAAGCAACGGATCGCGATCGCTCGCACATTGCTGACAGATTACAGCATTCTCATCCTCGATGACAGCACTTCTGCCGTAGATGCCAGAACCGCTGCCCAGATTCAGGAGGAACTCGATCGCCTGATGCGCCAAAAAGCTTGCACGACCTTTGCGATCGCTCAACGCATTAGTACCGTGCGGAATGCCGATCGGATTTTGTTGATGGATAAAGGACGATTGGTAGCGCAAGGAACCCATGAAGAGTTAATGCAAAATAGTCCCCTTTATGGGGCAATTTTGGAGTCCCAGGTGAAGCGAAAGATTGAAAGTTGAGTAATTTAATCAGAGAAATTTGTTAAAAGAACAGAAAAGTTGACGAAGTGTATCGTTAAGAAGTTAGTTGTAAGGAGTAGTAATGAGAGTCCCAGGTCCCGTTGTCGCATCCGAGCAAAAAGCAACTCACCAACTCTCAACCCTGCGGCGCTTTTTACGATATCTCCGACCCTATCGGAAAGAAATTCCCATTGCCTTAACCTTAGTGGCGATTGGGGCGGCAACGCAATCCATTGGCCCCTTCTTGATTGGTTGGTCTATTGACAATCTGATTACGCGGGGAAATCTGCGGGGATTGTTATTGATGTTGGGGGTACTGGGACTGATCTACATCCTCGGTGTTTGGGCAATTCGAGGACAGATTATGCGCGTGGGTTCGATCGTGCAGCGCGTACTGGCTCAACTGCGGCAAGATATTTTTATCAAAATCCAAAGCCTTCCGATCAGCTTTTTCGATCGCAGCGAAGCGGGTGATTTGATGAGCCGCTTGCTGAATGATGTGAATACAGTGAATCAAGCATTTGGACAGACGATTGCCCAAATGTTGGGCAACACGTTCAGCTTAATTGGCATTATTATTGCCATGCTCTCAATCGATCTGAAACTTGGCTTGCTGAGCAATTTAGCGGTGCCATTGATGATTTTCACGACTGGCTTGTTTTCCCGCTGGGCAAGAGCGAGATTTCGCGTCACGCGGCAGACAATCGGCGATCTTTCCGCCAAGCTAGAAGAAGGTATCAGCAGTGTCCGGGAAGCACAAGCATTCAATCGCATCCAACTCAATATTGAAGAGTTTGATGTTGTCAACGCAGCCAATCGCGATGCGAACGTTGAAGCAGTGGCAATTACGGCTGCATTTTTGCCGTCGATTGATTTTCTCAATACATTAGCTACCGCCGCAGTGCTGGCGTATGGAGGATATCTGGCGGTGACAGGAGCCGCAACCGTGGGGGTGGTGACTTCCTTTTTACTCTACGTTCAGCAGTTCTTTCGCCCTATCCAAATTCTCAGCCAGTTTTACACCCAAGCTCAATCTGCGATGGCAGGTTTGGAGCGGATTTTTCTGCTATTAGATGAACCTTCGCAATTGAATGATGCCCCTAATGCGACTGAGATGCCGCCTATTCAGGGTGAGGTGCGATTTGAAGCGGTGACATTTGGCTATACCCCTACTCAACTCGTACTCAAAGGGGTGAATCTGCACGCTCAACCGGGACAGATGATTGCATTAGTTGGACCAACTGGAGCGGGTAAAAGTACGATTATTAACTTAATTCTGCGCTTCTACGATGTGTCTGGCGGCGCAGTTAAAATTGATGGGATTGATGTGCGGAGCGTGACGCAGGCGAGTTTGCGCCGTCAAATTGGCATTGTTTTACAAGACAATATTTTGTTCAGCGGTACAGTTGCAGAAAATATTGCTTTCGGGTGTCCTCACGCAACGCAAGCCGATATTGAAGCAGCGGCGCAATTAGCCAATGTGCATGAATTTATCATTTCCTTGCCGCAAGGATACGCGACTCAATTGGGAGAACGGGGTGCGCCTCTGAGCCAAGGACAGCGACAGCTGGTAAGTATTGCGCGTGCTGTATTAATCAACCCCCGAATTTTGATTCTGGATGAAGCTACCAGTAGTATTGATACTCGCACAGAAGCGCTGGTGCAGGATGCGATCGCGCGTCTTCTCCAAAGTCGCACCAGCTTTGTGATTGCCCACCGCCTCAGTACAGTGACGCAAGCCGATCAAGTGTTAGTGATTCAGCAAGGACAAATTGTGGAACGAGGTACTCACGCAGAACTTATCGCTCAACAAGGTGTCTATGCCAATCTCTATGCGCTGCAACTGGGGGCAAATTCTACTCAATAGGGCGGTGCAAGGATACTGGTTAAAACTTAGCGCGATCGCACTCTGCTCAATTACCGCCGATAACCAAAGAACCTGCTGTGAAAGTCGATACTACACCATTTCCTCTAGTTCTTTACCCTTGGTTTCTTTGATCAGCAGCAGCACGAAGAACAAGGAAATCGCCGCAGCAGTTGCATACAAGCCATAGGCAAAGCCTAAACCCACATCCTTGAGAGGGGGAAAGGTCGTGGACACCGCAAAGTTGGCAATCCACTGAGCCGCAGCAGCGACGGATAGTGCCGCCCCGCGAATCCGATTGTTAAACATCTCCCCTAGCATCACCCAAACGACGGGTCCCCAAGAGAAGCCGAAGCAGAAGACGTAGAGGTTAGCAGCTAGCAAGGCAATGATGCCAGAGTTTCCGGTTAGGGAGGGGTTCCCGGCGGCATCTAGGGGCGCACTGCCAAAGGTTGCCGCCAGCGTTCCCAGAGTCAGCGTCATGCCCAGAGAACCCAGGATCAGCAGAGGTTTGCGTCCAAACTTGTCCACGAAAGCGATCGCGACTAGCGTTGTCACAATATTGGTGATACTGGTAATCACCGTAATCCACAGCGAATCCTTCTCGGAAAAGCCTACCGCCTGCCACAGCACGCTGCTGTAGTAGAAAATCACGTTAATCCCTACCAACTGTTGCAGAACAGATAACCCAATACCAACCCAGACTATCGTGAGTAAGCCATGCCTACCCATGAGATCGGACAGTTGAGGTTTGCGTTCCCGCAATACCGTCTGCCGAATCTCCTGTACTTTAGCCTCAACATCTCCACCCAAAACCTTTGCCAAAACCGAAGCCGCTTCTGCGTCCCGTCCTTGAGCGACCAAGTAGCGGGGTGATTCTGGAATCCGCAGTGCGCCTACTGCATAGGCAATGGCAGCTGGGATCTCAGTCCAGAACATCCAACGCCAAGCCGGGACTCCAAACCAGAAGGGCGCTTCGGCGGAACCAGCAGCAACAGCGATGAAGTAGTCGCACAGCAAGGCAATGAATATCCCGGTAACGATCGCAAGTTGCTGGAGAGAACCGAGTCGTCCGCGCAGGTGTGCAGGGGAAACTTCGGCAATGTAGGCGGGGGCGATAACGCTCGCAGCACCAACTGCTACCCCGCCCACCAATCGCCAAACCATGAAATCCCAAATAGTAAAGGCAATACCGGAACCTACGGCGCTGATCAAAAACAGAATAGATGCGACGATCATCGTTTTTACCCGCCCGTAACGATCGGCGATCTGTCCGGCAAAGAAGGCTCCCACCGCCGAACCCAAAAGTGCGGAGGAAACAGCGAATCCCGTTGCCACACTACCGGCTTGAAAATCTTTTCCTAAAGCGGCTACCGCACCATTAATTACGGCAGTATCAAAACCAAATAAAAAGCCGCCAATCGCAGCTACCAGCGCCAGCATCAGCACATAGGATGTGCTGGCTTTAGGCATAACAGGTTTGTTGTGAATAGTCATTTGTTAATCCCTAAGTCAAACGCAAATGCAAAGCTAAATTGATTTCGATTTGCTCATCCATACAAACTTTGAAACGCAAAGCCTGCCAAGCGATAGCCAGCAACCTATCGTGGTAGCTTTCTATCGCTTGGCGATTACCTCCAGTACGTTGCGCGATCGCTTATGTACTACGGCAATTTCTACTTTTGTGAACTCCGGAGACAACGATCGGATTGTTCTCCTGGTTCAGCTTCGATAGCTAGTCTGTGTTCAATGTGAGAAATGGGATAAACCGGGTTATCAGAAAGATGTAAATTTATTTCTCACCATGAGAACATTGTTTGATCCTACCTTCTGACTAGCATCAATCTTTAGGATTAAACCTACGAAAACGTAAGAAACTGTAAGATTTAGCGAATAAACTTAACATAACTACCTGATTAAGAGTAAATATCCCAAAATATAGGAGCGTCAGGTTGTAAATAGTATTTAAGAGCGATCGCAAGGAGAGTTATCTAGAAGCAAATTGACAGACTACACGACCTGTGAAAACACATTCATGTACCGGATGCGATCGCAAGTGTCACCGAATCAAATTTCTCTTCACCATCAGTCCGTTCACCAGTGCGTTTTGCGGTAACATTAAGCACTCCCTAGCTTTCTGATAGATCGTTAATTTCAGTTTCATTTCATCCCTACTCGCTCCAAAATCCGTTTGCTGGGCTGAAGGGTGTTCCTCCACCTTACGCCAGTATCCCAAGTTTAATTAATAACTTTTTTCAGTGAAGCTTACACAAAAATACGGTAAATCTTGCGTAAAGCTACGCTTTCACTGACAAATTTGAGGTATTTTTTGTCTAACAGATACAAGTCTACATCTATGGGAGGAGCCTTATGAAAATTAAAACTTTTACATTTAAACCATTCATGAAGCTACTGAACCTGTCAGCTTTAATCACTTTAAGTACCGCTGCCATTTTAGACCTTGGAGCTTCTGGAGCAGATGCTGCCTTATTAATTGGTAATACTAAAACCAACAATGTAGTGCGTTATGACGATAAGACAGGAAAGTTTTTGGGTGATTTTATTGCCCCTGGTAGTGGTGGCTTATCTAACCCAGATGATTTAGTATTTGGTCCTGATGGAAATCTCTATATCAGCAGTGGTAGTAGTTCTACAGGACAGATATTGCGCTACAACGGCAAGACAGGTGCATTTATCGATGTATTTGCTTCAGGGGGAAATCTAACTCGTCCCTATGGGATAGTATTTGGACCTGATGGCTATCTTTACGTGAGTAGCTTTCTTACAGACACAATTCTGCGTTATAACGCTACAACAGGTGCATTCGTAGATGTATTTGCTTCAGGAAATGGCTTACCTGGTGGTTTAAACGGCCCAAATGATTTGTTGTTTACACCTGATGGTAAATTGCTCGTTTCTACTCAGGGTAGCGTTGCCATTCCTGGTGATGCTAACGCAGATGGCATCATTTCACCTGGAGAGTTTGTTCCTGACTTTAGCCAGGGACTTCCCAGCCAGATATTGAGTTATGACATTAAAACGAAACAATCTACTGTTTTAGTAGATTCAGCTACTCCACTTGCCAACAGTTTCAACTTCGTCAGCTTTTTGGGTTTAGCACTCAGCCCTAAGGGAGATTTGTTCGCGACTGACTTTGCTAATGGACTTCGGGCTTATGACATTAATTCAGGAGCATTAAAAGCGACCATTCCAACTGACTATACTTCAATCCCTGGAGGTTTTAGCAATAACTTTATTGGCAATCTGACTTTCATTGGAAATACCCTCTTTACTGTTGGTTTTGACTTTACCAAAAACGATTATGGAGCGATTCTACGATATGACAGCGTAACAGACAATGCTCAACCTTCGGCAGGTAATCAAGGTGCAGTCTTTGTCTCAACTAAGAGTAATCTTCAGCGTCCAATTGGAATTACATCGATTACGTCTGTACCAGAACCAACAGCTACGATAAGTTTCTTTGCATTTGGTACATTCTGCGCGATCTTTCTCCGGAAGTCCAATCGAAAGGAACGCTGGTTGCACGCAGAAGATACAGTGTGACAGAAGAGCGTTAAGCTGTTTCGAGCATCGGGGATTCTACTTTCATCCCCAAATTGAAAGCTTGCAGGATAAAGACTACCGGGGAATGCAAAAGATCCATCCCAGCAGTCGCCTACCCTACAAGAAACCGAAGGGGGGATGACTGACAGTACAACAGAAAGCCTACAATCGCCAACTAGCTCGTGAACGGCTGGTAATTGAGCACGTCAATCGCTGCTGGAAGATTTTCAGAATTTTGGCTGAACGTTACCGCAATCGGCGCAGACGCTTTGGATTACGGTGCAATCTCATTGCTGCTTTGTACAATTATGAGCGTTCTCAACGGGCTGCTTAGGTTAATTTGCAAGAGGTCTAATGTTTATGTGTTGATTTTTCTCATTTTCCTCGCCTTGGCAACCTTTACTACAAACCTAATTTGCAAGAGGTTTCTTGTCGGTGTCCATATTGGCGATCGTTCCGAAACAGGAGCCAAAGCCTTATGGCAATCGTTGCTCCTGGTTGATCGGCAATGTGCAATCTGCTTGCCCAAAAGTCGGGGCAGCTTATGCGGCTGTGCTGCCGAGCAAGCCGCATCGGGCAGTCAGTCAGGAAAGTGGTCTGACCAATCGGATTGAACGATTCAATTGCACCTTACGTTAAAGAGTCTCTCGACTGGTACGAAAAACGTTGTCGTTTTCGAAGAAGTTGGACAATCACATTGGAACCATCTGTACTTTACTCATCACTACAATGCATCCTTACCTGTTTAGGACTACCCAAGAGTTCAAAGTGTATTACTTCTATAGCTCAAACTTATATTCCGCTCCCTTAAGTAGCACACTGCTTACGGGCAACACAATGATTGAGATTGCAGGCGATCTCATCACCATTAGTTATCAATAGAAGCTACTTTACGACAATACACGCTGAGAATAGCTGCTTTGGTCATGCAGCTATTCTCAGCGTGTATTGACACTTTGTTTTACATCGTTTACTGTAAACATTATTCGGTGTAAACTAAAATCATGTACTTAGAGGACATTCGTCAGTGGCAGGGAACTGCTGATGACCTAACAAAAGAGCTAAAACGACAAATTGAGCAGCTTGGGTTGTCTGTAGAACCGCCTGCCGTGCGGACTGTCCGGTTATGGAGATCGAAACAGCTCTTATCCCAACCCAAAGGGCAAGAATTTAGATTTCGCCAGATTTTAGAAGCATTAGCAACAGCCCTACTGTTGAAGCGAGGTTGGACACTAGCAGCAATTGGTGAAGTTTTACCTTCTTTCTCAGACACCGATCTAGAAAGGCAAATTATTGCGGAAACTGATGGTCAAAATTCTACGTGGGCGGCGGTAATGCAAACAACTTCTTTAGTATTGCCTGTAGGACACCGCCAAGCGATTGATCTGGCAGAGATTGCTGTTGAATTACTGGCACAGGGGATTATTCGGCAATACGAGCGTGTGCTACCAGGTCAAGAGATTGTTCGCCAAGATGATACTATGCCACCCGAACTCTATCGGGCAATGTGTAAATTGGGTCGCCTATACATTGAAGAAGGGTTAACGGATGCGGCTGCTTGCATTCATAATGTTTTAGATCGCGCACGGTATCCTTTGAATTCTGATAAATGGAATTTAAAGATTTTTCGCCAAAAAGAATTTTCATTTTCCGAAGTAATTCTAATCGATCCAGACTTGCGTGTACCGACTTCAGATTGTTCAGTAATTGCGAATCAGAACGGTGCTTTTGGTGAAGATAATGTGATTGAACATCGCTATCACAATCAGCTACGAGAAGCTACTGAGCGTTTAGGCGATCGCCGTAAGCATAAAGCCTACACTGCACTTAGAAAATTACTTGGCAAACATTCCCTGATCGGAGAACGTCAGTTATTTGATTATATAGATGAAAATGACCTCACGCCTTTACAAAGGACAATTGTAGATTTTTTTGATCGAGTGCCAGATATTTGGTTAATTGAAGGATTTGCTGATCGTTGTATGCACTGTGGCACATTGATGCGACCCCATCCTGACAAAAAACGTTTTCCCGAAGGGCGATGTCCGATCCGTCTGTGTTACAGCCACAACTTAGGACAAAAATCTGAAAAAATAGACCCAGCAAAAGATTCTTTACTGATTGCCAAGCCGCAAATTCTCACCTATTGGACAGGCCCAGCTATTGATGAGTTAGCAATTTTTGATGCTGCACAACAAAGAGGGCTAAATGCGGAATTATATCCAGAATCAGATTTGTGCGACATATCAATTAACGATCGCACTATTGGGATTGATGCTAAATCTTACAGCAGTCCCGTTTCTTTAGCTTTGAAACTGAATCGTAGCATTGGCGGACTTGCATCTTATCGCCGTCGCATTATTGCTGTTAGCGATCAACTTATCGAAGAAAACCGTGATTATCTGTCTACTCTCAAATCAACACTTGATAAAAAAGGCGAGCGTGCCAAGCTGGAAGTTTTATCAGTTTCCTCAGTAATTGAATCAATTAAGGGTATGTAATATGCGGAACAAACCTGATTTTTGGAAAGGCGCAAACCGCATCTGCTGGCTGTGCGTCTTAATGGAAGAATTTATCGGCACTAATTCACTCAAATATGCGCCTGTTGTGATGTCGGGTATGGCTAGCATTTTGAATGCGCCTGCTCTAAGTTCAGCACGCCAAGCTATCTTTAATATGCGGCAGATGTCACTGGAATTGGTGACAGAGCCGTTAGTTAAGCATGCAGTGGCAATTTACAACGACTATCACTATCGCGAAAACACTACTGGCGCTTATAAAATTGACGCAGAAACACTTGAATTTACACGAACAGATACTCTTGAAGATTCATCAATTGCTCAGGCGCGTGAAATTTTAAGTTCTCCTCTACCCTACGAACCACACGCTACTACCATTGCCAATCCCCTTCAGCCAATGGTAGTTTCTCTAGGTGAAGAAACAAACGCTGAAAGAGTACAGATTGATTTGCGAGATGTCCCCCTAGCAGAACGCCGCAGACATTCACTTTTACGTTTACCAAAAGGAACTATCCGTATTCCCTTAAAGGAATTAAGGAATTTGGCAAAAGAAATGGATGCTCGCGAAAAGCAATATCCAGAAAAACGACTTAGTAGCTGGTTAGAACGCTTTGAGCGTTTTGCCTTAATGGTGCCAGAAATTGGTAAGGGATTGAAGGAAGAAACAGAAATACTTGAATTAGCAGGAATTAAACACCTAATTGGACTGCCAGGATCGGGCAAAACAACAATTCTAATTTTGATAGCTGTCTGGCTAGGAAGAAATGGTTACAAAGCAATGTTCGTGTTTCCTTCCATTGAAGTTGCTAGACAATACATGGTTGAACTGGAATTTCATCAAGTTAAGGTGGGGATGTTAGTCGGTCAAAGTGACGAAACTCGCCGCCGACACGCTGATAACGTTGCTGAAGCGATCGCTGCTGGTGGTAATGGTGGTTTTGCTCATACTTTACCAGGAGCAGATGTTTTTGCACTCAA
This sequence comes from Coleofasciculus sp. FACHB-542, assembly GCF_014695825.1. NCBI lineage: Bacteria > Bacillati > Cyanobacteriota > Cyanophyceae > Coleofasciculales > Coleofasciculaceae > Coleofasciculus > Coleofasciculus sp. FACHB-542. Next base: position 24,596 of record NZ_JACJPB010000032.1, read on the forward strand.
TTGTGTTCTGCCAGCTTTTTCATCTGCTGATACCTCAATGTGGGGTTTTGGTGATGCACCTTGCAATGAGATTTGGCAAAGCGGGGGTAAGAAAGGAAAGATGAAAAAACATCTTTGCCCCTTGTGGACAATGTGTGGACGTAACAAGGCTCCACGAGATTTAGTAGAGGCTAATATCTGGGTGGGACACGTATATTCAATGGATACCCCAGTATCACCTCACGCCATTCAAGAAAAAATTCAGTATTTTGAATTAATTGCTCGCACATTCGATCTCGTCGTTTTCGACGAAGCGGACATGGTGCAATCTAACCTCGATAAATATGGTGCAGCTACTCTCAGTCTTTCTGGTTCTAAAAAATCTCTTCATCGAGTGATTCAGGAACAAATTCATAACCGTTTTGCTGGTGGGGAAAATTATCGGCTATTCGACCGAGATGTAGAACTTTACAGCCGCGATTTATCAGAATTTGGCAATCACAATACTTCTTTTATCACTACTGTACAGAATATGTCGTCAGGGAATACATCTTCCCGAATAGGTGAGCGTTATAAAGATCAGTTGCTTACTCCTGTTAGAATTATTAGCGATCTCTTAGATGGTTTAGGAAAAAAACCTAAAAGGGATGAATTAGACGAGCAAGAAGTGAGATTAGGCTTCAGTCGTAACCGCGCCTTAAAAGAATTTTGGGAAAGAGCAGGCTATCAGGCTTTTTACGATCGCACAGGTATAGAACCCTCTCATTGGTCTGAAGTCGCTCGGTGTGCCAAAGTTTTAGAAGTAGACAGTGAAAAATTTGGAAAAGATTGGCAGACTCTCATAATATATTTCCGCCGCTATTTAGCTGAAAATCTTATCCAAAAACGAGACAGAATTGTTAAAGAAATTGGTGAATTATTCCTAAAAATTTGCTTCCGCGATCGCTCCCAACCAACAGATGCAGAAGATGTCATCAAATTGCTTGTATGTGTAACTTTTGTGATGTTAGGCTATCAGCGAATTGTCCCAGGAACACGGACAATGGTAGCAGAAGGATTAATTCGAGAGCCAATAGTTGAAGCCACAGGTTCGTCAGAACTCCGCAAGCTTACCTCAGAAAATATTTTGGGTTCTTTTTCAGGAGTGAAATACAGTTTTTCCAAAGCTAAAACAACTCGCACTACTGCCAAGAATGTAGAGCTATCTTACATTACTTTTATCGGTGCGCCTCGCATACTCATGCATCGTTTTCATCAGTTGTTTGAAGCTGAACAAGAACATTCTGGCCCAGCCGTTTTGATGACTTCAGCAACGTCGTTTCTAGAAGCTAGCCCAGCTTATCACATTAACGCTGGCTCCTACCCTCACTACTTACTCAAACCCCGTCCGACGAAACAAGAACATTCCAATAAGAGTGAGTATTTTTTTAGATGGTTCCCCGATCGCCAGCGTGGAGGTGAACCTTTGCGATATAGCGGTGCTGGGGATCTGCGCGATCGCAATCTGAAGCTAATGGTCGATGCTTTGGTACAAGGGGGTACAAATTCTGATATTTATAAAACAATTCGGAAGTTTGATTTTAGGGATAATATTCAGCGCAAAGCAGCTTTAATTGTTAATAGTTACGAACAAGCTCGTACTATTAAAAAATATATTAATGATTACTATCCACAAATCGGTCGTTGTACTAAGGCAGTTGTTCACTCCCTGAGAGATGGCGAACAACCATCAGATTTTGTGACTACCGCCCAATGCGAAGCTCTTGGAGATGATAAAAACTGCGATATCATCATATTTCCCATGCTGGCAATCGGTCGAGGAGTAAATATTGTTTTTACTAAAGGGCTGAGAAAACTTGATGCTGCTATCGGTTCAATTTACTTCCTTACTCGTCCGCATCCTTTGACTGATGATATGCAGCTTTTTTACAGTTTAGCAGGGAGAGCAACTGAAGAATTTAACCGCCGACTTTTTAAAGAAGCAGAAGATTTGAATGCGATCGCTGAAGCTTTAAAAAAATCCAGAAATGACCTCCAACGAATTACTAATCGCTTGTTAAGAGAACCTTTAATGGCTAGTCGCTTAGGAGACAAATTATTTGAACCATTTACAGCCAATCAAATGGTTGGCATTTTGCAAACTATTGGTCGAGGAATGCGGAATGGTTGCCCAGTAAAAGTTTACTTTGTCGATGCCGCTTGGGCAAGTAAATCTACTCAAGAAAAGCCTGATTCTGGTCGAGATAGTATGCTGGTGCAAATGCGAATGATTTTGGAGGAATGTATCAACCATTCCGATCCTGTAATTCGAGAAATTTATGAGGAACTTTACGGAGCGTTTCTTGAACCTCTGCGGCGTATTCAAGGAGTTATTCTTCCTGAAGAGTTGCGTTTCACAGAAGAGTTAACTGACGAAGAAGAATTTGATAATTTTTCACCATTCTTGGAGATGTAATGATGAGTAACTATTTTGGTAATGACATGGAATTTAATGAGGATTTATCCGAATTAAATGAAGATGAAGCAATTGAAACAAATTTACTTTTAGAATCGCTGTATATCCCGATAGGGCAGCAAAGTATTAAACTTATACCTTTAGCGTTTACTGCACCGGATGAACTACCACCAGTGAAAGTTTCAGGCTATGCACTTGCTTGGACAAATGCAGCTATAGAAAGTTTATCAGCCATTCACAAAGCAACTAGCAATAATCACAAATCAGCATGGAAAAATTTACCTTATGCCTCACTGCGAGGATATCTAGAGGTAGCACTTAAAGACGCAATGCGGATTCACTCAAATTTAGGTTTGAGTCATTATATTTTGACTGCTAAAAGCCCTCAAATAGAACCTTTTGCTTACATTGCTGATAGTAGTGTGGAGGAAATTAAAAAATCTTTGCGTCAAGTTCTAAACGATTGGCTAACAAACTTTTTAAAACCTTTTGCAGAGAAATATAAAGTATCACCAAAAATTATTGGACGATTAGAAGATTTACAAGAGCAGGGAAACTTCCTGACAATTACTTCTATAGAATCTCAAGTGCTTCCTTGGACTTGGTCTCCTCAAACCGGAACAACTCAGCACAGTAAGAACCATGATTATCGAATGTTAGCAGATTATGCGGCTCGCCTAATTAATGGAAAAGAAATTTTTCATGGTTTGGGAGGAATGAAACGCATACTTTCCAGTGGAGTTAGTATAACTTCTGGTATTGCAGAACTAATCACTGCTCCCATTTCCTTAGACAAGACAAAAGGAAAATTCAGTTTAATAGTGCGACTGGAAGTTGTTACTTATCCCTCTTTGCATCAACCTTTGCTCAAAATAGATGTTTCTAAGCGACGCTGGTTAAACCAACTAAAAGCTCCTAAATATTATGAAAATAATATTTCCGGTTTTGTCTTTTCTGAAGATTATCCCGATCGCGCTTTTAGTTACAAAGTTATCTGCAAGCGAGATGAAAACAATAATTATAACTGGGAAACAGACAAAGATTTTGAAGCTTTACGCCGCCAACTGCAACTACCAATGAAAACGCCTAATGGTCAAGATATAGATGGGCAAAAAATCGCTTTGGGGAAAGCTTCAACTGAGCGATGTCAAGTGCTGTTGACTCACCGTAATGGACTACAAGATAATTCAGACGAAGATGAGGATAGTTGGGAAACGCCTGGGGTTGAAACAGGTGTACCAGAAATTGATAAATTAGAAGCGTTTGAGGCAATCGCAGAAATTCTTGAACCAGTTGGACTTAAACCCTTCGAGAACTACAAAAAGGTAAAATTAGAGAAAAATGCTGGTCACAAGGTTGATAAGCCAGAACTGCGGGAAATCAATATTTTTACCATACTTGGGGCAAGTTTGGACAGGCGTAAAACTGATGGTAGTTCAGATTTTACTCCAAAGTATTTGGACACGCTGAAAGACGATGAACTGGAAAGCTTACTGAGTCAAAGCTTCAATATCGGTTTACAAGATATTCATGATGGCAGAAAAAGTCTTGGTTATACCAAAGGTAAGAAGTTGGCAGATCAAGCTACCGAGTTAAAAGTTTTAATTCATGCCAACCAAGCGGCTATGCGACGGCTCTATCCTAATGAGAAACCCTCATTGTGGATTTTATACGAAGATGTATTGCAAAGAGAAGTAAAATTTTTAAAGGCAATTGTTCGCGTTTTGTGGGGCGATACGCTCAAAGTTGAAATCAACAAATTACCAAAACATACTCATGGCCCGCGACAGTTATTGCCTGGTAAAGAATTGAAATCGGCTAAAGAGCGATCGCGTAAACGAATTGAAGCGTGGGAACACACTGCTAAACAACTTGCAGACCGCAACCAGCCAACCTTCTGTCTAATCGTAGCGCGGAAATTTTACCCGGATTCTAGCGGTAAAAAAACTGCTTTACCTGACGATAAAGTGAACAAACCTTCAACTCGCCAAGCATTAGCTACAAAAGCTCGTGCTTGTGTGCAATTTCTTGAACCGATTAAAAAAAATCCCAAAACAAATGGCTTCAGGCTAGATAATTTTTTCCATCGTATGCAATCTGCGCTCAATGATTTGCTTTCTGCTCATGCTGGTCGCATTGATAATGTGCAAGAGAAGGTTAACAAGTGCCTGCAAGATACTCTACCCGAATATCAACCAAAAGAAATCATAGCAATTACTGTAGTTCGCAAACAAAAAGGTCGCGTTCGCGGTCGAATTGAAAATACATTTCTACCAGTAGCAATGCGCCTTAAGGTAGATACAGGAAAATGTGAGCTTTGTTGTGCTTATCAAGACAAGAATATTAATCGTTTAGAAATTAGTCCTTGGAAAAGCTTTCCTGATGCACTTGCTTTCATTGCTGAACTATCTCCAATCAAACTAGCAGATGACTCAGCTAAGAGACCCGATCGTTTCATGGAATTTGTGAAGCAAATCATCACCAACTCTGTGGATGCAGCCGCTAACCCTCTAGTAATTATTGATTCTTCTAACTGCGTTCAGTTATGGTCTTGGCTTGCAGATTCCAGACTGAATTATAATAAAATAACTTTTGAGCGATCGCGCTCAGAATCGTCCTTATGTGAGCCAATAGACAAAGAGTGGGATGGCGCACGTCTAATCCGCATTCGTCAAGACCTTGCGCCTGGAATAGTTGACAAAAAAGAAAGATACCTAGTTGAAACCTCTCTAGAAGATACACGGTCAAAAAAGGAGATAAAGAAATTACGTCCTACACTCAAAATTCCTTCAGCATCTGATGCTAGAGGCTTATTCCGACTCACTGCAACTAATCAAACTGGATGCGTTGCCTATCTTTCTGTTGGGGACAAGACGCTGCATCAGAATTATCGTGGACAAAGTTGTTATCGTCGAATCCGAGCAAGTAGACCTGCTAAAGAAAAAAATGAGGATGGTTCACAAAAAACACTCTTTAACAAAGCTAGGTTGGGAGTTCATCAACTCTCAACTAGACCGCCGTTTGTGAAACGATGGCCTACTCCAAATGCCCTTGAGATTGTAGTTACTTTAAAACAAGAAAAAGACAAGTCCGATCAGTTAGCTGAATTAGTGCAATCGCTACGCTACGGCTTTGGTCACTATAGCGATTGGACATCATTACCTGCTCCCCTATTTTTTGAACGAGTTGTACGTGATTACATCAGTGATTTTGCTATTGAGAATGAAGACACTGAAGCTGAACAAGACTTAGAATGAATTTGAATTTTAATTTGATTGCTTGTGATATTGCCAGGATTCTAATTTGAGAGATTTCAGCATGAGGTAATTTAATGACAAAATAATCTGAATAGGTAAGTAAAATATACCGATTTAGCCAGTCTGGTATTTGATACAAGCTGTAAAAGTTACTTTTGTGATTAGAGTGGATGTTGCAACTTTTATCAGCTTGCTGAGGGTAATAAGCTGCCCTGTGTGTGATCTATGGCATCGGCACAGAATGCACGAGAGTAACTACCTTGATTAACCAATCATCAGTTCCCCACAAATAGCTTACCGGATGGACTAGCACGACAATTAACTGATGCTGACTGTACAGGCTAAACTTCTATGCCATGTATTAATTACTTAAAGCCGAACGTTAGCTATACTTGTCCAAGGTAGGCTTATTTACCTGCGGGGTTTATCTACCAGGCTATGCAAATGCCCCTACCCATCTATTGCAACCATCATTTAGCAGAGAGAGTAGGGGCGAATTTATCTAGTCTCAGCGTTAGCAGAGCGAATGTTCGCAGCAGTGGAATCAGCATTGATGGAAATTCAGATGTCTGCTATACGCAATCCTAAATCAATGTGACTTTTCCGGTATCCAGATCGTAACGACCTCCGACAATTTTGAGCTTGTCATCTAGCAATCGTTCCGAAACGATCGTTGAATTTTGTTTTAATTTCTCAATTTGATACCGAACGTTTGCAACTACAGCGTTATCAACCGGATCGCCTGATTCATCTTTTGTCTTAGCGATCGCAGGTTTGATGGCTTTAACAAAAGAATTCATGCTTCCAGGGAGACGTTCCCCCTGGACTGCGGCAGTGACAGCACCACAGCGTTCGTGACCTAAAACCATAATCACAGGAGTACCGAGGATAGCGACAGCGTATTCCAAACTGCCAAGCACTTCTGGAGTCACAATATTTCCGGCAACCCGGATATCAAATAAGTCACCGAGTCCTTCGTCAAACAAAATTTCCGCAGATACCCGCGAATCCGCGCAGGTTAGCAGCGTTGCAAAAGGGTGTTGTGCTTGGGCAATTTCTTTAACCCGTGCCTCTGATTGATCGGGATGTTTAGCCTTGTGTTGCACAAACCGTTGATTGCCCTCCATCAACCGTTTTAGGGCGGCATCAGGGCTGGGAGGCTCAACGGTCGCTGCGATCGCTCGATTTGCTTGCACACCCCAGAATGCACTTCCTGTCACAGCAGCCATCAGTGCTATTCCGCCAGTTCCCGTTAAATTCAAGAAATTGCGCCGCCCCATCAACCCATTGTTTTGATTCATCGCTATTGAAGAAGTAAAAGTTGCAGAATAAACGATTCAAAGTTCAAAGCCGAAGCTAGACTTTATTTTTGTTTTTTAGTTTCTTCAGATTTCACAGAAGATAGAAACAGCCGCCTTACAATGAAGCAACGCATCTCGTCGAGCGAATTTCCATCGCATCAGAAATGTAACAACTGCCTCCAAACTTGTTGAGGATTGGTCGAATAATTTCCACAGCACCTTTAAGTTTTTCTGGCGCACAAAATGCGATGACATAGACATTATCCAGCATCGTCATATCTAAATCTTCAGAACCCCCTCTAAGCCCCTGTCCGGCAACATTTCGGATGACTAGGTGCCCGGTTACACCTGATTTTTTTAAACTGTCTAAAATTTTGCCAAGTTCAACTGAATTTGCAATGACTTCTATTCGTTTAACTGAATGCATGATGTTATCTCCAAAGCATCTCAATGCCGTACAGATATACGGGAATTCCGACAATGATGTTGAAAGGAAACGTTACAGCTAGTGCGGTAGAAACGTACAAGCTAGGATTCGCTTCAGGAACCGTTAAACGCATAGCGGCGGGAACAGCAATATAAGAAGCACTTGCACAAAGTACCGCAAATAAGAGCGCGTCCCCCTTGGGCATTCCGATGAATTTTGCAATCAAAATTCCAATGCCTGCATTGAGGATTGGGATTAGTATTGCAAAAGAAATGAGAAAAACGCCCGTTTTTTGCAAGTCCTTAATCCTTCTAGCTGCAACCAACCCCATGTCGAGCAAAAAGAAGGTCAGGATACCGTAGAACAATCCCTGAGTAAAGGGTTCCAAAGTGTGCCAACCGCGTTCTCCAGTTAGGACTCCGATGATCAGGCTACCAACCAGCAGAAATACGGAGCTATTCAGGAAGGCTTCTTGCAACACTTCGGGCCAGGAAAAGTCCCGATCTCCCTGGCTGGGTGTGAATAGATTGACCAGAATCAGCCCGACGATGATAGCCGGAGATTCCATAAGCGCTAGGGCTGCAACCATATAACCATCATAATCAATCCCCAACTCGGTCAAAAAAGCTCCTGCCGTGATAAAAGTTACGGCACTGATGGAGCCATAAGTCGCGGCGATCGCTGCTGCATCGTAGATATCCAGCTTCAGCTTCAGGATAAAAAAGGTATAGATCGGGACGGCACACGCCATCAATACGGCTGCCAGCATGGTGAATATCACTTCCTGGGTTAAGCCGCTTTTAATCAGTTCTACTCCTCCCTTAAAGCCAATGGAAAATAGTAGATAAAGTGACAGTAACTTTGGGAAAGGAGCCGGAATTTCCAGATCCGATTTAACAAAAACTGCCACCATACCTAGAAAGAAGAATAGGATTGGTGGATTTAGGATATTAGAAACGATCAGGCTTGTATCCATATCTACTCCCCATCCTGGATAACCAAGAATTTGAAAAAGGTTTTAATCATGACTGAAGTGACACAGTGGTTCTACGCATCAGATGTTGCGTAGAACCACTGTATGGCAATTGAGCCGCTAAAAAGATATAGGAAATTTTTATACTAAGTATAAATAAAACCTTTCTAACTACCGAAATCAGCCGGGAGATGGGTTTGACAAGAACTGAAGTCGCTACTGCAACAACAGCGCCGATTACGGGCGAATTGTAGTGAGAATGGCAGTACCTCTCCAGGAGATGGAGGCGTTGATGCCATTTCTCGATACGTTTAGGCTTAGCTATGGGGATGACAGCCAGAACTCAGGAATCTGTTTTTGGGCTAGGGCGATCGCTCGTATACCGATGACGACCCAGACGCATTAAAAATTGTCAACCCAATTGGTAAAGCGCTTTCATCCAGCCGTTTAGTGCAGTGAGGTGTTAAATCTCATCGTCAGGAAGCGAAACTGGCATAATTTTCCCCTGAGAGAGATACACACTAAAGCGATCAGAAAATTGCATTACTGGTTTCTTTTGTGTATCAAGTTCCTCTTCATCAAGTAGCAGTTTGATTGACCAACGCTAGTTTTTAGAATACATTACCAAAAGTATCCGAATTAAAAGGACTTATTGACCAGACATATATGCCCGAATGAAGTGGTAGAAATCGGACTGTAGTAGTTAAAAATAATCCTTGAGCAGTTTTTTTCGCTTACCCTAAAGCTATTGGCAGATAATGTGGCTTCAAAATTATGTTTGCAGTCGGTTTACAGATAATGTGATTTGATTTGCAGCTATTGGGGTTTAGACTAACCTTTTATTTGCAATTTCATGTAGTTTCAGTTTTGTATTGGAAAGCGGTTTGAAGCGTTTGGGTTTGCAGTTCGCTACAATTATATCTTTCTGCTGCTTGTCCAAACTACTTACCATCTTTGGTAATTTAACCTTGTCTGCTACTTGACGGGGTATACAGAGGCATTGCAACTTCTGTTGCTTGCTGCCCGAACCTGCTCAAAGTCAATCAAACCCACATCTTGGAAACTTTCCCTTACCTGCACGCATGCAGAGAATCAAGAACGATGTCTAATCAAGCGTCTGACCGTCTTAAGCAAAATGCTGAAAGAATTATGCATCTGTGGGAGGAGCGGGCGCGTGATGAAGTCAAAGCATCAATGCATCATGAGTCTCTTGTCTTACAAAATTCGCTACCTTTGTACTTAAACCAACTGGTAAATGAACTCTCAAACAGGATTGACAGGACACCTGCCCGAATCGCAGCCGACAAGGTAGAAAGCACTCGGATTGGTAAGAAGCATGGGCATGAGCGAGCCGGTTATGCCGACTACTCCATGAGTCAACTCATTTTCGAGTACCACATCCTTCGTCAAGTCATCTTTCAAGTTTTAGAGGAAGAAGCGCCTTTAGACGTGACGGAACGAGACATCATTATCGGCTCCATTGAGCAAGCCGTTAATGACGCTGCCACTCAATTCTCCGAGACGCTGCGAGATATTCAAGAGCTATTTATGGTGACGCTAACTCACGACCTCAGAGGCCCCCTTAATGTTGTAAAAATGGGAACTCAACTGACTCTGCGTCGGATGGAACGAGGAGATAGCCACGTGGATGTAGCCGTGAGGATGCTCAATGCGATCAATCGGCTGGATTCGATGATTCAAAATCTGCTTGATGCAAGTCGGCTGCGGACAGGGCAGAGTTTAAAGATTGAATTTGAAGAATGCGATTTAGAGGTGCTAGTTCAAGAGGTAGTAGAGGATTTGAGCTTCGCTTATGGAGATCGGTTTGTTGTGGTTTGTGATTCTGATATCAGGAGTTATTGCAGCCGTAAAGAAATACGGCGGGTGATTGAAAACTTAGCAGTTAACGCTGTGAAATATGGGGCGTCTGGCACGCCAATTACACTCACGCTTCAGCAAACTGAAACGCAGATCAGCCTTACTATCCATAATGAAGGCGATCCGATTAGTCTAGACGCTCAATCAATCCTATTTCAACAATTTCGTCGAACTATCTCTGCTGAGGAGCAAACGGGATGGGGACTAGGATTATTTTTGGTAAAGAGTATTACTGAAGCACATGAAGGGACGATTGAAGTTGAAAGCGCTGAAGGCAAGGGAACAAGCTTTATCATCAAGTTACCCAAAGTTCCCGATCGGGTGGCATAGTGGCTAAGGTTCTTCGCTGATTTTGGTGAAAAGAAGGACGGTCGCCAATTTCTGTAACCTGGATTCTAGGCTAAAAATCTTTCTAGGGAATTGTCCGTATACATGACACTCCTCAAGAGCGATCGCACTCGACATCTTGCCGCCAGCAATCGCTGGAATTGCTTCGGTTTCGGTAAGCGCGATCGCTGGCGCTGATTAGATAGTCTGCGATGTCCAGGTGGGACCATCGCAGCGCGGACCGTCCGCCATCCAAATCAATTTATCTAAGCACATTCGCCGCGCTGACCTGCCCGTATCCCAAGCATGGTAAGCGATGTAATCAGTTTTACCATCGGGACCGACAACGATCGAGTTATGACCGGGACCGAGAACCCGATCGACAACAGTTTTCAATACGCGGGGTCCTGCTTCATTCCCCGCATCGGAGTAGGGACCCATGACGCTATCTGCAACGCCATAATCGACACCGTAGTTTTCCGTTTCCCAGCGCCCACCGCTGTAAAAGCAGTAGTAGCGATCGCCATGTTTGCGGACGCTTGGGCCTTCTAAAGTATGCCAATCATAGAGATCGCCGTACATCAAACGGTTTGCTAGAAACCGCTGCCAGTCAGAGCGGGCGCGTAAAACAACTTTTCCCTCTCCAGCCAGTTTTGTCATCCCGATCAATCGGTCTACCATCAGCGCTGTTCCAGCTCTTACGCCTCCTTCTGTATCCAAGAAATCGCGGGCATAGAACAGATACCATTGCCCATCGTCATCCTGAAAGGCATGAGGATCGATGGCGAAAGGACACGATTCAGGGTCTATGAGGGGTTCACCGATGTCTTGATAAGGTCCCAACGGGCGATCGCTCGTTGCAACCCGTAACTGATGGTTCTTATCTTCATGCCCGACTGAGTAATAAAGATAGAACTTGCGATCGCAGTAAGCAACTTCCGGTGCCCAATAGTTATCTCCGAGGGCGGGGTCTGGACGCAACAGTGCATTACCCGCGAATTCCCAGGTTACAAAGTCCTCAGAGCGCAGGAGGGGAAAGACGCGCTGTTTGCCAATTTCGTCCACCTCTCCCTCTGCTTCTGCTGCACCCGTGCCGATTGCGTAATATACTCCCTGGTGTTTCCAAACAAACGGATCGGCAAAATAGCCGTTGTACACCGGATTCGTGTAGGTGCGCTTGTTAGGGAATTCTTCAGGCGTCGGCTCAATTTGAGACATTACTAATACTTGAAATTCACGTAGGTTTCAACTTTGTTCTCTGGCAACTGCTCTACCACATGGCACCGCAGTAATTCCCTTACTTGCTCTGGCAGACTTTCATAATAGTCTCGTTGCACAGTCAAGTCCACTTTCGCGGTATGCAGCCAATGCATCACATAGCCCATCACAACCATCGGTCTGGGTGTGTTTGTCCGGTTCGGCGAGCCTCGATGTAGCGCCAACGGAGAGCGAATCATCACATCACCCGGCTGCATATAAAAAGACTCCATTGGAATTTCGCCAGCAGCGACCTTCACTAACCCTTCCTCACGAGGCAAGACATGAGTTCCCCGCGCCATTTGAAACGGCCCATTGTCCGCCGTTACTTCTACCAGTGGAAAGTTAACCGCCAGCGCGTAGAGTGGCGTTACTATCTGATCTGAGAAAAGTGGGCGAAAGTCCCGGTGAATTTCTTGGTAATCCGAACCCTGTACTGGAATATCTGCCCCCAATTGCACCATCTTATATTCTTGGTAGAATACGCGATTGAGAATCCCCAAAATTACTGGATTCGCAAACACATCTACATTGGCAAAGGGAGCAACCCAGGGGAAGGTTAGATAGAAGCGGGCTTGTTCGCGAGGTGCCAGACCACCCGGTTGATTTTGGCGCTTTTGGAATAATTCATTAAAAGCGTCTGCCCACTCTTCGATTAATCTTCTGTCAAACAGACCCCGAATTACACAAATTCCATCTCGATTGAGTTCTTCAGCAAAGCGATTTAGGTCAGTCGTCGTAAACTTAGCTGTATCTGTAGTTTGAATCATGTTGCTGTTCCTGCTCCAATTCAGGGCGTTAGAGTTGAAGTAAAATCTATCTTTACCAGAGCAAAGTGTTTCAGGAAGCTGGTTTGCTGCTCCCAAAACCTTCCGTGTAATTACTGCTTAACCAGGTGTTCAATCGTTCACTAAGTTCCACGTTTCGCGCTTATGGAATCTCCTGAACTTTGTAGATGAAACTGTGACCGAGTTGCTTAATCAGCGGGTAAAGAATGAAGCTGTACAACCTTCACTCATCCTGAAACAGTTGAATCGTTAACGACTATTGTTCAATCGTCATTTCCCTATCTACAAGCCTTAGTGACCTAGCTTCTCGAAGTTTCATCGCTGCTGCTAAAACTGATTCCTCATTGCCTAAAGAAAAACATAGCGTCATCTACTTATTACTATTATTCCCCGCGATAGATGCAGAATAGCAATCACTACCTAAAATCTTAAAAAAACTTTGGGTTAGTTTTGCAAGTTGAGTAACACTATTTTTATCTCGATGAAGATTGGCGATGAGATGCCGAATGCTTACGGCACGGTACGCGATCGCGCTATTTGGGTAGATAAGTTCCGGGAGACTCTGCCAGTGGTCGCTTGCCTAATTGATACTTGATAATTGCTTCCCACACTGAGACAACACTCAGATATACCTCATTGTCTGGATCGCGGATACTGCCCTTGCGGTCATTTGATAATCGACGCTCGCCACTGATGAACCAAAGAAACACATGGGTATCAAACAGTAGTTTCATGTACCCCCAAATGCAGTCAGAATTTCTTTTGGTAAAGGAGTGTCAAAATCATCTGGTACGGTGAACTCTCCAGCACACAAAGCAAAAGGTCGAAGTTGCTTAACGGTTGGCGAAATCGGTCTAATTTCAGCAACTGGCTTTCCTGCTTCCATGACAATAAGAGTCTCACCTGCTTCGACTTGGTGAACGTAAGTTGCAATATCTCGCTGAATTTCCTCAATCGTTACCGTTAGCATAGTGTCACTTTTGCATGGTTATGGCTCTTCCCTTATTCCCTCTTGTGTTTCTCAATCAGTAAAAATATCATGCTGCTCCTTAAAATGTCTCTCGGTGGTAGCCAAGCCTAAATCCGTAGCTAGGAAATCAACACCGTCAATAATTCTGGGTATCTTAACTTTATCAACTTGCAGACTGAGAAAGCATTCCTGCCTGTAATCCGGTCTTTCCTGAAAGCGTGCGATCGCAAGTTTTAAAGGACGTATAACTTCATACGCTTTCTCAGCTTTCTCAATTGATTCCTGTGGAATCGAAGATTGCAGCCTAAGAATTGCTAAATCGATTAAATCTCTTGCCTCAACGCTGTCGTCCATGTAGCGATCGCAATTTGAAAGCAGCTTGGATGTGAAACAGTCATTGAGGCTTAAGCAGGCGACAGATGACCACTTTGGATATCTTGGCGGATCTAGTTGAAAACGAGCTTCAGCGATAATTTCAGCCTTGATGGGGATATTATCAACAATAACCATCATCCGAATTCCATACTGGTCAGTGGTGCCACGTCCAACTTGGATTCTACTCAGATCGCGAAACAATGCTTCATATCCACCATCAAATATGACTGTGCGGAGGTATTTGTAGCCTGATTCACCAACAGGAGAGATAAAATCAACGTCCTTACTCCAGCGGTATTCTTCAAAATCAAGTGCAAGAAGGGTTCCACCACCGAAGTAAGCAGAACCCTTCCTAAGTACCTCAGCATCTAAACTTTCAAGAATCGTGAGGATTTTATGATGGTGATCAAACCTGAAGGTCATAAACAGGCTTGTAGCCAGGAATTATAGCGTTTTGCAAGTTCTTTGAGGAAACTTAGTTCTTCGTCTTCAAGATTGCTAAATAGCTGGCGATATTTCCAACCCCGCTCATAGCGACTCAGCATTTGCTCCGGAGTAAACCGATAGACATCTCCTGTTTGCCAGCAGATTGACTCCAAAAAAAGCAGCCTTTTTGGGACAAGAGGTGAATTAGTTGTTGGTGTAGCGGTTGTCATAGCTCCTCTAATCGACAACTTTTGCTAACTCTACTTCTAGAATAGCCCAATCATCGGCGCTCGCGCTGCTACCTACGTGCAAACAAAACCAATTTACAGGCACGAACGCTCTATTTATTCACGAAAAGCGGTCGCATTTTGCTTCCTGACACAAATACTTAGACGGCAGTTAATCAAATTTTTGCCTAGTTTTTGGGGGTGCGATCGCGTAGTGTGCAGGAGACGATTGCACGATAGATCGTCTCACCACTCGCATCAGATACTTATAGGATAACGACTGTTAGTCCTATTTCCTATTTAGATCATTGTACTTGAGCAAAAGTAGGACGCACTTGGAGCAGGCGGGCGGTTCAGTACAATGTTTGACGATGCAGGTGAATACAGAAAAATTGTTTATTAACAACTTCAGTCAGTGCTTCTTGTTCGACTTCAGTACTGCCCACTTTTACAAGTAAATTACTTTCTGGATCACAAACTTTAGTTGCAAATTTATAACTATATCAGAATACTGCCAATTCAGGATAGAAAGCGGACTATAAAAATTTATCTATTTCCGGCAGCTATTGTCGAGGCAATATCATCTAATATACTAATATAAGTTGAAAAGCTTTTTATTTTCTCAATTCCAAGCCTTTCATCAATCATTCGCTCTACTATGAGCGAACCATCAATAAGCGTAATTGGGATTGCCCCAGGCTTGCGAGCAGTTTCCTTAGCCTTATCCGTAAATTCGGACAAGGTAAAAAACATACCCTGCCTGAATTCACCGTCTATTGAGCCTCTAAACTCATTAACATCTGAGGGTTCGATTTTTATTCGTTTAAATCGAAAAGCAAATTTTAAGAAATCAACACCAAATTTAAGATCCCCATGACCTTTTACTCCTCCATCTTCATATTTTTCAGTTATTTCAATGTTTTGAAACTTAAAAGCTTCTAAAAGCTTTTTACTGAAAAGCTCAAATTCATAATTATCTAGTCTTAATATTTGCTGAATAACTCGATCTCGAAAGTTTATTAAATATTTGCTATAGATTTCTTCAAGCTTCTTAAGCAGTTCTTCCTCAGATGCCTTAAGCTTCTCAAGCTCAGAACTTTTCTTGTCAGCTTTTCTCGGTTCTTGTAATAGGCTATCTTTAAGCCAATACTTTCCGTCTTTGACTATCACAAAATACTTATTGGGCAAAGCAGATGGAAAATCTAAGCCTTCGCAATGCCTTCTTAACTGGCTACGAACAACTTGAACTGGATCATCGGCTTTGAACTCATATAAGTTGTTTTCGATAATTTGCTCATAAATCTCTGCTACTGTCAGTGGTTTTTCAGCTATCCTCATAATTTGAGCAATTGCCTGAACAATGGTCAATTTTGCTTTGTGATCCGAAGCTAACTGTTGTAGAACCTCACCAGTAGGAGTATCCGCTTTGAGTTGCTCTAATATTTCATCCGCTAGACTAGCTGGCAACCTGACAACTTTGGTAGGCTCTCCATACTTACGGGTCCAGTTTGGATTTCCTCTGCTCACGATCTCAAGACTGCTTTAATAGTGTAACAATAATAATGTAACATAATGTTGAAGCGTATCATTATTAAATTAGAACTGATTTAGGTTACTGTAAGAGACTGCTTGCAAAGTAACTAACATCCAGAGTGGCTAAAGTCTTTATGCTGTAATGGTTGTAGCTAATTGGATTGAGTTTAAATTGCTATGGAGTTTTCGACTTATTAAACAGCAATGGCTAATAAGCGTATACGGCTAAAATCATGTTTATAGTATATTTTAATACTTTAAGTGGGACCTATAAATTTTATTAATAGTGTAACCGTTGATCGTTGAGAGACAAATGATCTATTTTAGAAGTATTCCACAAGTGCAAAGCCCCAAGGATGTTTTGCCCAATATACAGCAGATTGCAGGTATATAGAGTACATTGAGGTCAGTGCATGAACAGGTAGAATGAAACCTTACTCCATCGACTTTCGAGAAAAAGTAGTCAAAGCATACGAACAAGAAAACAC
>NZ_JACJPB010000033.1:0-142161 GCF_014695825.1 Coleofasciculus sp. FACHB-542
CGTTCTTCGTTGCTGAGCGTGACTGTATATTTTTCTGGCATCGGAAGTTTTGGGTTTTAGCCAGTTTCCCCGATCCCTGTTTATCTGTCAAAACTATCGTGGTTAACTACTAGTTTCTGATTTGTTGTTGCTAAATTTTCTCTCGAATTTACACCATTTATTTGCCCTAACGCTTTGCCCTGAAGGAAGCCAGACTCCATGATCCCTTCTAATTGCTACTACATAGGCTAAGTTATATTCACCTAGTTTTTTGAGGAATTGGCTACTTTCACCATATAAACTATCTGCTAGTACCAGTTCAATCTGAAAGCCCTCTTCAATTAAATTTGTAATGATTTCTGACGCTAACTCTATTTTTGTTTTATATTTATCTGCTTCTTTTAGGGTTCCTTTTGGCTTGAATACTTTGACCATTAATGGAAAGGTTATATTCGAGTAAACTCCATAGGCATTTACTGAAACTATTCCGTTATCGACTTTTCCGACACTCCCTAAATATTGTCTCGCTACATAATCAGTCTTTTTACCTTTTTTCCTGTCTCCAGTTTCATCTATTACTACTGTAATCTTATTACCATTTAATGCTTTTTTGAGTTCATTTAATCTTCTTTGTTTTATTTTCTCTACCGACCAATCTGAATTCGCTATAAAATGATGTAATGATTGGGCTGAGTTTATACTTACAGCTTTCGCTATCTCTGGTAATGATTTTCTTTTGATTGGTGACATTATCCCCAAATGTAAATATTTGAAGCATTCATAATTTCTTACTTCCTTAAACAGGTCTTTATACTCTGCACAATATTCATCTATGAGCGTCACTGTTCGGTGAGCATCTCTTGGCAAATGCTTGAGGATTTGTAATTCTACATCCATTGCCCTACTTACCTTTCAGGGTTTTCTCTATTCATTCTTTTATTTAGAATACCCGGAAAATGACAGAAGAGGGATAACTTAGATGCCTACTTTGCCGTAATTCCGGGAATTTAAGTTGCGCTTTACTACAGGCATACTACAAAAACTTGCGGAAATAATACCTCACCCGATTGGGTGACAAGCAGACATTGCAGATCGTAGTTTGCGATCGCGATGAATTCCTGCACTGCTTAAAGCGATCGTAATTTTTCAAAGTAAAGAAGAGGATGCTCGTTGACGACTTCCCGTCCCGTTTGCCTCATCCCTAGCTTCTCAAGCACCCGCACAGACGCAATGTTTGGTTCGTCCACATCCGCCCTCACCTTGGGAAGGGAAAGCGTGTCCAGAGCATAACCCAATACAGCGCTAGCTGCTTCTGTTGCGTAACCATATCCCCAGCGATCGGGATGAACTCCGTAGATTAAACTGGGAGTCCCTTCCTCTGAAGGCAAGAAGCCAGCAAAGCCAACAAGATATTCAAGGTCGCGCATAAAGACTAGCCAGAGTCCGTACCCATGCTGTTCAAAGTTCGCGATGCTGTCCTCAACGAAAGATTCTGCCTCGTCAGACGAGATTACCCGGTTGTCGAATAAGAAAGACCGGACGCGATCGCTCGTCCAAAGCGTGTGAATGAGTTGAATATCCTCGCTCTGGCAGGGTCGAAGCTGTAATCTACTTGTTTCGAGTACGCAACTCATCGTTATTCGGTGTCTAGTGATCCAAACGGTTTAGCATCTTCTAAGTCAAAGATTTCAATAGCATCCTCACGGCGAAACATGCGTTTTCCAAGGCGCGGGAAATCGGCAATTTCTATATCGAGGTTTTCTCCTCCCGCCAGATAAACTAAGTCTTCCTCACCTGCATTCCTCAAATGATGAGCTACCGAAGGAGTCGGGAATGCCATGAAGTCTCCTGCACCAACTTCAAATTCTTCGCCGTCAATTTCCGCAATTCCGCTGCCCGATAGGATGTAAATCCATTCTTCCTCGCGGTAGTGGGAATGATATACAAAGGATTCCTTTCCTGGAGGGACTTTTACAAAGTTGACTCCGGTGCGCTTTAGTCCGAGCGCTCGCCCCATTTGTGTCCCTGAGATTTCGGATTTCGGATTCCAGGGGTGTGAGAATGTTTGCATATTGTCTTCAATTTGTTGACGCCGCAAAATCAAAGATTTCTTCTCTGCCATGTTCGTAACCCTCAGGTGGTTTACTGGATACCTAATAGCTAAGTTCAGCGATCGCAATATGGGGTTTCATAGAGGTTTCTCCTCGCCAGCAAAATATAAGTTTGGATAGGGACACTGTTACTCATTTACTGAAGACACACACCACTCTGCCGCTTTTTGGTCAATGGTTTTGATAAAGTCGTCTTTCCCGTCCATATATCCCTCTATATCATCGGGATACATCTCTGCTAATTTCCGCTTAAGGTTACTGTATTGCTGTGCATCTTCAGGATGAGCAATCATGTAATCTCGAAATGCTAAGTGACGCTTTACCTGTGCTGAACCAATCTCGAATGTATGAACTTGATGTGTTCTGATACCTGCTTGGCTATTCTTGCGGAAGAATCGACGACCAGGAATTCCATAATCACGCATCACTTCATAACCCTGTGACTCCATTGCTGCACTCTGCTCATCTACACGAGAAATATCTTTCACTTCAACCAGCAGATCGATAATGGGCTTTGCGTAAATATTAGGAATTGCCGTGCTACCAATATGATGTATTGCAACCATATTTTCGCCCATTGCCTCGGCAACTTGCTGCGACTCAGCCTCGAACGCATCTCGCCACTGTAGATTGTGTGGAACTACTTCAACTTTGAACGGCATGACTGGCACCTGTAGTAATGCAAGATTCTGGGAATGAGGAGCGATTCTTGGCTACACTCGCAAATTCTCTAATTGTGAAATTCTTGATTAGTAGATAAGTGCTGTTTGAGGTCATTAATCTTGTATCAGTTTGAGAGGGTCTGGCATTTCGGTTTATTCAGTTAGGAAACTGTTGATTTTAAGCCAGAGGAATTTGGAAGCAACAAAGAGGCAGATATCGCGATCGCAATTAACCTGGATTTTGTGCAACTTTACTGGCAAATCGACAGGCTTTGTGTTTGCAGATAGTCCCGCATCCAGGCACAGTTTAGAACCAGTAGGGCATCCAGATCCAAATTCCATAAAATAATTGTGCGATCGCTACTAGCTGAAGCGATTGTTTGACCATCTGGGCTAAAACTTATCCCCAAAACGCTATCAGTATGCCCACGTAAGGTTTTGAGCAATTTCCCACTCAGGCTCCAGAGTTTCACCGTTCCGTCAGAACTGGCAGAAGCTAGAGTTTGACCATTCGGGCTGAAGCTGATGCTATTGACTCGATTGGTATGTCCGGTTAAGGTTTTGAGCAACTGACCGTTGCTCCAAAGTTTTACGATTCCATCAGCACTGGCAGAAGCGAAGGTACTACCATTGGGACTGAAGCTGACATCTAAGATACCAGCACTATGTCCCGGTAGAGTGCTGAGCAAACTTCCTTTAAGTTGCCAAAGCTTCACCGTTTCGTCAGCACTCACAGAAGCTAAAGTCTGTCCATCCGGGCTAAAACTCACGCTTGTTACCGATTCATGATGTCCGATTAAGGTATCCAGCAGAGTTCCATCCCGATTCCAGAGTTTCACAGTTCTGTCAGCACTCGCTGAGGCTAAAGTCTGACCATCTGGACTGAAACGAACACTCAAGACACTAGCAGTATGTCCCTGGAAGGTCTTCAGAAGCGTGCCGTCTTTGTGCCACAATTTTATCGTTTTGTCAGCACTCGCTGAAGCAAACGTCTGTCCATCTGGGCTAAAACTGATGCTGGAAATCTCCCCATTGTGTCCTTTGAGAGTTTTTAGCAGCTTCCCGTCTTGATGCCAAAGCTTCACTGTTTTGTCGGCGCTGGCGGAAACCAAAGTCTGACCATCTGGACTAAAACTTACACCCCGCACCTCAGAATCATGCTTCTGCAAAGTGGGAAGTTTCTCAGCGTTAGGGTGCCAGAGTTTAACTGTAGTATCGGCGCTGGCAGAAGCCAAACTCTGACCATCGGGGCTGAAACTCACACTGTAAATCGAAGCGCTGTGTCCTTTGAGAGTAGAAACAAGCGTGCCATCCAGACGCCAAAGTTGCACCGTTTTGTCTGCACCGGCAGAAGCCAACGTTTGACCGTCTGGGCTAAAACTAACCGCCCAAACGAGATCCTTGTGTTCGGTGAAAGTTCTGTAGGGACGAGTTTCAAAACCTCCCAGACTCCGATTCTGACGCCAGAGTTTCACTGTAGTATCTGCACTAGCAGAAGCCAAAGTCTGACCGTCGGGGCTGAAACTGACGCTATTAACTGAAGCGGTATGTCCTTTTAAAATCCCTAGCAATTTACCATTGCGGTGCCACAGTCTAATTGTTTTGTCGGTGCTAGCTGTCGCTAAGGTTTGGCTGTCTGGGCTGAAGTGAATACTTGTTACCCAAGAGCGATGACCCTTTAAGGTGACAATTAGGCTGCCGTTCCGCCGCCAAAGTTTCACCGTTTTATCCGCACTGGCAGAGGCGAGAAACTGACCATCTGGGCTAAAAGCAACGCTATTGACTTTGCCAGCGTGCCCTTTGAGAGTAGTTATGAGTGTACCGTCCCGGTGCCAGAGTTTCACCGTTTTGTCATAACTTGCAGAAGCCACCATTTGGCTGTCTGGGCTGAAGCTGACGCTTTTTACTTTGTCTCGATGTCCTTCCAGCGTCGTCAACAGCCTGCCATCCCGTTGCCAAAGTTTAACTGTCCCGTCATCACTGGCAGACGCGATGGTTTGACCATCCGGGCTAAAACTGAGGCTAATGACTGTTCTTTGATGTCCCTCCAGACGGTTATACTCTCTGACGCCATAGACTGCTTGCTGTAGAACCGTTACCACTCGAATGCGGGTATCGGGTTTGGCTTCGATAGATTGTTGTAGCTGTCTACCTGCCTTTAAACTTTCCAGCAATGCTTCTAGTTCTTTATTTGAGGCTAAAAGTTCATCTGAGGAGGCACTTAAAGCATTGAGTTGAGCATCAATTTCACCCGTTTCGGCTCTCTGCCATTGCTTTGTGGCAATTCCCACTAGCAATCCTAGTCCTATCAAACCGCTGGTGAGTCCCAGGATAACTTGTCTTCGTTGGCGATCGCGTACTCTCTGCTCTCGTGCTTGCAGTGCCAAACTCGCCTGTATAAAAGTTTGCTCCTTTAAACTCAGATCGGCTGAACGTTCGGCGTACCAATGTTGGGCTTCTAATAACGGCGCACCTCGCCACAGTACCCCCTCATCTTGCTGGCTCTCCCATTGTCGCAAAGCTATCCGCAATCGCTCCTGCCAAGTCCGGAAGCTGCGGTCATCTTCTAGCCACTGGCGCAAGCGTTGCCACTCTCGAATCAGTGCTTCATGGACGATTTCGACGGTTTCACCCCTGGTTGCCTCATCTTGTCTGCTAACAACCAAACGTGCATCCGCTAAGCGCGTAACTAAGTTCCAATTGTCTTGTCCTACGTCGGTGCGGGTGGCGATGCGGCGAGTATCGGCGGTGCCTTCACCGGGATGCACTAATTGGAGAAAGATACGCTTTGCCTGTTGCTGTGCTTCCGGTTTGAGTGCCGCGTACACCTGTTCGGCATAACTGGCGAGTGCTTGTTCAACACCTCCAATGGCATCATAGGCAGCATGAGTGAGGATACCATTGCATTGTTGTTCCCACAGCAAGGTTAGGGCAAACTCCAGCAAGGGCAGTTGACCGGGTTCGCAACTAACGGCATCTAAAATGCGCGATCGCAATCCTTCCTCGATCTGTACACCTAAATTTTGGGCTGGTTTTGCGATCGCTGCTTGCAGTTCTAAGCGGCTCATTTGCCCTAAAAATTCTGGGGGGAAGCGCTGCAACGCAGAGGCAAAGGGGTGGTAAGAAAGGGCGTATTCGCAGAAATCTGCTCGTAAAGTGAGAATTAAGGTAAAACTGGGTATCTGGTTGACAGCAGTTAACAATTCATCTTGAAAGCGTTGACGGATTTCCGCTTCCTGGCAAAGCGCGTACAATTCCTCAAACTGGTCGGCAAATAAAAGCAGGTGGTCAGTTGTGGGAGTTTTATCTAAAATTCGCTCTAACACAGCGATTAATGGCAAGTCACCCTGCTGAATTGCTGTTGCTAGTTTGTTGATTTCAACCAAACGATCCGTTTCACGCAACTGCGGTTCTAATAGGGGAATCAGTTGTTCTGCCAGTTTTAAAAAAGGACGATTCCCCGGACGAAAGCTAACAATTAGCCAGTTTTCTATCTGACGCAGACGCGGAATTAAGCCTGCAAAGACTGCGGAAGATTTACCGCTACCGGAAGGGCCAATCGTAGCAACGAGTGGCTGATTATATACCGCTTTCAACAGTTTTTCAGTGAAAGCCTCCCTGCCAAAGAAAAACGGTGCATCGGCTTCTTGAAATGCAGACAAACCCCGATAGGGACAGGAGAAATCTTGCCCAATTTGTAGGGGAACGGCGCTGTGTCCGTACCCCTCAAGAGACCCTTTTCCTCTATCATGTAATCCTTGCCAAATTATGGGCACCGCTGTGGGATTTTGGCATATTACTGGCAACCAACTGGCGCAAGGACATCGATCCTCTAAAGCTTGCAGCTGTTCTCGTGCTTCTCGCACAGAGGTATAAAAAGACTCACCCCTAGAAAAAGAAGTGAGGAAATACTTGAGAAATTCCTGAGCAACCAAGTCAGGGACTGGTTCCCGCATGACAATGATTTGAGGAATGTGGAGGCTTTCGAGGGAACGTGCTAAGCCTAGCCCATCGCAGGAGTTGAAAACTGCCAGTTGTAAGCCGCGTTCTATTGCTCTTTTCAGAGCATAGGTTAACTCGGTGATGGATAAGCGATCGCTACCATTAATTTCGATCTCGCCCGTTTCGCCACAAGCAAGGCTGGAACTATGTCCGGCAAAAAATAAGATATCCCACCCTGATGAGTCCCAAAGTTTCTGGTATAACTGGCGGCGTTGCGGTTCGACTAAAAAGACAATTTCTGCATCACAAAGTAAACTTGAAAGCAACTGTCGGTCTGCTTCAATATCAATTCCATTCCCATTTCCCAAAATCGCTAAAATTCTGGGTTTTTCCCGTACTGGTGCATCAGTTTCTACCCGTTCGTAAGCAGTTGCTCCCAGCGCTACTTCTGCCTTAGGGTAACGCTCGAAAAAATCCCATAAATGCCAAGGAAGTCGTCGCAGTTGGTTGTTTTCTATTTGCAGAATCAACCGCACTGTATCGGTTGGTAATAATTTTTCGAGTAATTTTTCTCGAATGGGGCGAAATGACTCAGCTTTGAGCCAGATTGCCAAACTATCTGCTAAGGTTTGAGCAGACTGGCGGCAAGCGTCAAGTAAATCTTTTGGAGAACCCTGAATAATTTGTCCTCCTCTTTCTTCCAAGCGAAACAGGAACGACAGACTGCGATAAATAGACTGCCAGTGTTCGTATTGTTCCAGTAACTGAGTTGCTGGGGGCAATTTACCTTTGGCACGGGTGGTAACAGCATGGTTGCCTTCTCCCCGAATTTCCAGCGTTGCTATTGCTCCCTGATGCAAGTCACCATCGATATCCAAGATGACTAACTTTTCCATTGCTGCGTGCTAGATGACAAAGGCTTCTGTGATGCTAGTATCTCCTAACGCTACTTTGACACTAAATTGTTCCCCCACTTGTCCTCTGAATTCATACTGCATGAAGGTGTCAGTCCCGCTAGCGATAATTTCTCTGAATACCTCCCCAGATTCTGTTAATACCATCAACTTCAGTTGATGTGGCAGCGCCATTTGTGGATTGACAGAACAAACTTGCAGATGGATGCTCAATCTTTCTGGGGTTTCTGGCTGGAGGGTGACTATTAAAACAACTGCATTTGTTTCCAACTCGATCCGCTTTGCCCGTCTCACAGTCGATCTGCGTAATGCTAAAAGGGGCGTTTGTGGCGTCAATACCTCCTCCACTGTTTGCCAACCAGACTCGAAGAAATTTTGTAACCAGTTGTTTAGCTGCGATCGCGTCTTGTCGGGTGCATCTGACAGCGCCGATTCGAGTTGATCTAGATACTCCATCAGTGCATCCAAAGATTGCAAGTCAGCCAGTTGCAGTTCCTCTGGCGGATCGATAGTAGCAACAGCGGGAGCAAATCCAATCAGCTGTGCTTCCTGCAAGTAGACTGGTTCTGTGGGAGTAGAACGCGATCCAAACTGAACTGCCACATAGCCAACTCGATCTTGCATCACTTCTGGCGGTAGCATAACAGATGTCTCCCCAGGCAGGACGGGACGGCACTCTAATCTACCTAAGTTAGGCAACACCAGATCCGCTACATCAAACATTGCTCGCATACCAGGATGCCAGCTGTCGCTTGAGGTGAGATCCGGCTCGTATCTCAGCCATTTTAGATAGCGGTGAACCGCCCACACAGCCAGGGTATTGAGATATACCCGTACCCCTTTTTCAGGAGTCGCTTGCTCTTGTGCAAATTGTCGCGCCAGCTGATGGGCGGTGTCGCTGAGGGGAACGTTAAGAGAAACAGGTGCGGTGCTATTCATAAGTCTTCTTCTACATTTGGTTGATAGCCCAAACTTCTAGCGATCGCTTGGAGAAGCGGGAGTCCCTTGTTTTTCCAATGCCAGTTCAGGGTGTTGTAATTAATGTTGAGATCCCGTGCAACAAGAGCGAGTTTGTCGGGTGGATACTTTAAGAGCAAGCGCTGGCTGAGGATTTGGCAGTTACACGCTGGATAAGCTTGGGGATGGCAACGCCGAAGTTTGCCTTCCGGATCTCGGTCAATATATTGCTTTAGCTGAACCCCAATTCTTTGATTTTTCCGCTGTTCCTGTTCTAGGCGGGTTTGGGCTTCTATTTCTAAAAGCGTACAGGGAACTGAAGCCGCCAAGCGATCGCCAAAAGTTTCGCTCCCCTCATCCCCCAAGGGCACATCAAGCGAGAGGGGTGGTTTCCTCAGTTGTTCTTGAAATTCCGCTTGAGGATTCTTGGGATTTTTGGCGCGAGTCTGCTGGGAGGAATGCAAGTCGCGCACTTCATATTTCAGGCGTAATTTCAGGTTAATCCAAGCCACCAAACTCTTCTCTAAAGAAGGCTGTCTGGGTTCAAATTCGTGTATTTCATCAGCCAATTTCAGCAATGTATCATCCAAAGCTTCCAAGTAATCCGGGTGCGCGGATCTCGCCAATCCTGGCAATTGCTGAATTTCGATCAACAGCTGATTCATCGCTTTTCGCCAGCTAAGGCTCCCAGATGGATGCTGACGGACTGCTTCAATTAGTTTGCCTAGCCGCTCATCCCGTTCGTTCATAGCAGGGAATTAAGTAAGATTCTCTCCTCTGGGTGTTGAGTCCTATCGAATCCGTCTTCGCTTTTCACAGGCTTGTAAAGTTTTGTAACAAATATCGGGAATATCCCCACAAGTTTGAGGCAGGTGCCTGAGAGATTTGTAGAGCGATACCTGAATTGATAGGAGGAGATGCCATGAATCATTTTGCGATCCTAATGCACTTTTTGCGCGATCGCCAGGAATTTCTGGAAGAGATTAGTAAAGGGATAAGAATTGAAACCAAGATTGTTTCCTTGTTAATTAGTAGTTCAGTCTTTTTTGCACTTTATGGAGCAATCATCGGCTCGTTTAGTGGCGGATTGCAAATGGTTGCTTCAGCCATTAAGCTACCAGCCTTATATTTAATCACTCTAGCTGTTTGTTTACCTAATTTATATTTCTTTGATGTAATTTCAGGCTCTAGGCGCAGCTTTGGACAATACCTGGTTTTACTATTAGCTTCAATGTCAATCATTGGGGTAATGCTTTTCAGTTTTGCACCAATCACCCTGTTTTTTCGTCTTTCCATTAACGATTATCAATTTTTTAAACTCTTGAATGTACTGGTCTTTACCATTACAGGTTTGATTGGGATTAATGTTTTTTATCGAAGCCTGATATATATCAACGAGAAAGATTCTGACAAGCCAAGTAACCGCACGGCGATGATTCGAGGCTGGTTAGTGTTATATGGCTTTGTCGGAAGCCAACTAGGATGGACGCTCAGACCCTTTTTTGGCAATCCTGGTAGCCCCTTCGAGCTATTTCGCCCTCTAGAAAGTAACTTTTACTTTCATCTTTTGAAAGTAGTTTCTGACGCACTAGGTCTTCGTTAAGCACGTAACAGGAACCAACTGATATGCAAGCTGACTTAGAAAATTTACAGATGACAAAAGAAGAGCTGGAGACTTTGGTTGATTTAGATCCTAGCACTGCTCTAGCCATTGATGCTTATAGAGGGTTTATCCTCAAAAATCCCAAGCAGATGCTATCAGTTCTCCTGACGGAACTATTTATACTCATGCTGGTCTTAATTTTTGTTATGCCAGTAAGTCTAATTTTACTTCGCAACGCTGGAAGTTTACCGGGAAATACAGATGGTGTTACCAGATTATTAATCATCATTTCTAGTATTTCTCTGTTGGGTGTCTTGATTTGGAATGCTTATTTTTGGCAACAAGTTAAACAAGTCAAATCTTTAGCTAGGTTAATAGATAAAGTCGATAAGTACAATCGCGTAATTCAAGCGATCGCTCTCATCGACGAACTAGAATCAGCAAGCCGCTCACCCTCTCGGTGTAACAGCCTCAGCACTAGAAGAGAAGTCATTCAAGCTTTGAGAATTACCAAAGAAACTTTGAGCGGCGCTTTACAAGCGGAAATGCTCATGAAGAAACATCGTAAATTTCTGAGCAATCATTATGAGTTATTTGCAAACCTTGAAGCAAATCTCACTTCCTTGCTGTCCTTTAGCCTGAGCGATCGCGTAGATGAATATAGTTGTTTACTCAATGAATCTTTACAAATTGGGATTAGCGTACATAAGGAATTGAAGAATTAACGAACCACATTAGCAAAGCATGGGCGTTAGCGCTTTAGGGCGCTAAAAAAATAAAACGAAGAGAGGTTTACGAAATATTCAGAATCGCTGTTGAAGAAATCAGGGCTAATGAGAATTTAATTTCGGGTTGATTGACAACCAAAATTATCAATGGTTTATTCAATCGTTTTCTAAATAATCGAAAATTTGTTTCTAGGTATACATGCATTATGAAGAATCTGCTTCATGCCACATATCACGGCATATTTTGGTTCTGTAATATTACATTTTTGGTGGTTGTCTGCGCTGGGTATTGGCCTGCTTATACAAGTGAAATCGTTAAGGCTGCGTCGAATAGTCCGATCGAAAGAGAATTTTTCATCACCCTTGCAGTTTTGATTGTGATATCGATTATCTGTACGGTGCTGGGACTGCGGCGTTTCCGTAAGCAACCTTTACAGCTGATGCGTTTGTTTTATGGCGTGGAAGCACCCCTGTTTCTCCTGTGCCTACTATTGTTTTTCCTCAGACAGGGACTCCGCCTCCGGCTTGCGGAACTCACCCCCGCTAGCGCTTTGATTTTGGGCACAGTGGGCGTTTGTATGGTTGCTTTTTACCTCGAAGTGCTATACGGCTATGCAGAACGTCATCGAGCGATCGCATGGTTGCAAATGATGGCTCACAGTCTGATGCCGGGGGTTGGTGTGTACCTAGGGTTGCTGCTGCTATTTTATGCCGCACCCGCAGCCGCCTTTCTCGTGTACAACTTCTTCCAATTTCAGTGGATAAGGGACTTTGGGTATATATGGGCTTCCGGAAACTGGTGGATGCCCGTCTCTTTTATGCTCTTTTGCGTAAGCGTTATCCTATCCCTGTTCATGCCTTGGATATTGGCAAGCTACTACATTCAATCTGGGCAGCGAATCTTACGTGCTTTTGCGGCTCAGCATGGGCGAAACCGCACTGTTATTGGTTCGGGGACGGTGGTGACTGCTTGGATGATTCTGTGCCTCTCATTCAATGCCCAGCCTCAGATTCAGGCATTTAAACTGTTAGAGAACCCAGCACCATCAGACAGCGAAAAGGCAGCACTTGTAGCCAAGTCCGACTTGATTCGGGATGGACTCCTGAACGCTTACTTTTCTTCTTATCGGTATCTGGGCACTTCAGAAGAAAATGACCATATCCACGTCATGTATCAGAGCGTCTTTGGCTTACCAGAGCTGCTTTCCCAGTTCTTCCAAGACAGCTACAATCACTTGATGTCGCCGTTCTTATACAACGGTTCCCTAAGAGATATGGAAAAAGCTGGAAAGCTGTACGCCCAGTTTTTTGACAAGCCAATTCAAAAAGCAGAACGACAAGCAATTCAACACGCTTTGCAATCTAGTGGAAATTTGGACGATGCCAAGGCAGGGTTGCTGAATATTAACCAGGAAAAGGTGTGGTT
This sequence comes from Coleofasciculus sp. FACHB-542, assembly GCF_014695825.1. NCBI lineage: Bacteria > Bacillati > Cyanobacteriota > Cyanophyceae > Coleofasciculales > Coleofasciculaceae > Coleofasciculus > Coleofasciculus sp. FACHB-542. The sequence continues at coordinate 12,323 of NZ_JACJPB010000033.1, forward strand.
GCGATCGCAACAAGTCACCGTTAAACCACAGGGCGATTGGGCAGATGTGGAACTCTATGAAGTGTATGCCAACAAAACCACTGATGTTGAGGAAATTTTCTATTCCTTTTCTTTGCCAGAAAGCGCGGCAATTACAGGAGTTTGGTTGGGCGACAGCGAGAACTTAGCCAAGCGCTTCCCCTTTAAGGTTTCGCCACGCGGTGCCGCTCAGAAAGTTTATACTTCACAGGTAAGGCGCTGGCGTCCCGTCGATCCAGCTTTACTTGAGCAAGTTGGGCCACTTCAATATCGCTTGCGAGCCTTTCCCATTCCTCCCCGCTTATCACCGCAGGAACAAGCGGAGTCAGAAGATCGACCAACCGAAATGCATCTGTGGCTGACCTATAAAGTCATGCGACAAGAGAAGGGGTGGGCGTTACCCCAGCTAGGAGAGAAGCGCAACATTTTTTGGAATCAGGACACCCAGCGTATCCGCAATGGAGAAGTTGTAGCACGGGTTGGTGATGAATGGTTGGAACCATTTTTGCCAACAGCTGGGCAATACCAGCCAAGTCTACATCAGGTTAAGTTGCCAAATGGCTACCAAATCTCAGCCAAGCCGTTAGCTGCAAAAGATTACTTGATGCCCCAAGGGAAGCGGTTTGCGGTCATTGTCGATGCTTCCCGGAGTATGGCGGCACACACCAAAAAACTGACAGAAACATTGAGTTGGTTGGAACAAAACGGCTTTGCTGACAACATCTTCGCGAATAATGATGCCGATTTGTACATCAGTGCGTCCCCTGGTGCAAAACCGCAGCGCATCGATGATATCAGTCGCTTCAATGCCATGAAGATGACATTCTACGGCAGCATACAACCAAAGGAAATGCTGCGGCAATTTACGCAACTGCGAGGGAATACGCCTTACGACGGCATCTTATTGGTGACGGATGAAAGCGGTTACGAGTTATCAGACAATCGTAAAGATGTACCAGTAATGCCTGCACCGTTGTGGGTGGTGCATCTAGGAGCGTTGCCACCTGCTTATGACGATGCAACTCTCAAAGCCATTCAAGACAGTGGTGGTGGTGTGTGTACCAAAATTTCCGAAGTTTTGCAGCGACAGGCAACGAAGGCAGCGTTAGGGTCATCTGTCGTCAGCGTAGTGGATGGCTATGCTTGGTTTATGGAAAAAGCCCCGGAGAATAGTCAGAGTGCTGATGCAACTCAAAACTCTAATACTCAAGGTTTTGAACCTCTAGCGGCGCGGCAAATGGTTTTGGGGTTAAGCAAACAGCTGAAGGGAAAGCAAATTGCTCAACTTGATGCCATTCATGCGATCGCTAAAACTTACAAAATTGTCACTCCCTACTCGTCCATGATTGTACTGGTCAATGACGAGCAACGAGAGGCACTTAGAATTGCGGAAGCTCAGAAAGACCGTTTTAACCGTTCGGTTGAAGATGGAAAAGAGCAACTGAGGCAACAGAACAATCGTTTTAGCGCTAGTGTACCCGAACCCTCTGCGATTATCGGGTTGGTAGCGATCGCCTTGTTCCTGATTCGCACTCGTCAACGCGGTGTCAAACTACAATAGATGCACGTTTCGACTGTGAGAAACAGAAGGCTCAAAGGCTCACTACTATAGCCATTCAAGGGTTGGGTGCGATACATCAGTAAGGGCTTTTTGAATGCCATGCTCCTACAATGACATTCAAAAAGCCGCTACTGAACGTTAGAACCGCAATCTATTCCACCCAACCGAGAAACGCTCTATGCTCTATCGTAATTTCTCAACGCAAGCCGAGCTGGATGCTGAATATAACGTAGAAAAGTCAGTACCAGATTTCACTGTGTACGCAGATTTCTACGTGAAAACAAGCGCTAGCGTGCGCTCTGCGTTGTCTTGCAAACTCCAGGTTCCCTTTGGCCCCACTCTAGCCGAACATCTGGATATCTTTCCAGCAGCTCAACCGGATGCCCCCATTTTGGTGTTTATTCACGGTGGCTACTGGCGACTGCTCAGCAGCCAGGATTTTAGTTTAGTCGCCAAAGCACCTGTGGAAGCGGGAGTTACAGTAGTCGTCACCAACTATGCTTTGTGTCCTACCGTGACAATGGATGAGATCGTGCGTCAGAGTCGAGCAGCGGTTGCTTGGATTTATCAAAATGCTTCTAGTTTTGGAGGCGATCGCGATCGCATTTACGTCTCTGGTCACTCGGCGGGCGGTCAATTAACAGCAATGCTGATGGCAACTGACTGGGAAGGAACCTACGGTTTACCCGCCGATATCATTAAAGGAGGCTGCGCGATTAGTGGTTTATTTGACCTGATGCCCTTTCCCTACACCTGGCTGCAACCCGCTTTACAATTAACTTGGGGAGAAGTTCTCCGCAACAGCCCCATCCTGCATATTCCCGACAAAGCCGGATCGCTGATTGTCACCTACGGCGGGGATGAATCTAAAGAATTTCAACGCCAGTCCGATGAGTTTCTAGCAGCCTGGAAAGCGAAAGGTTTAAAAGGCGAATATCTATCCCAACCTAGTAAAAACCACTTTACTGCCATTGATGGTTTTCTGGATGTCAATAGCAACCTGTGTACTGCTATCCTCCGACAGATGGGCGTTAAGGCGTAGCGCTAATTTAGGGTTGGGTTATGAGCCGATCTCCTCTGCAAACAAAAATGCCCTCTCACCAGAGAGGGCAGCATTGCTTTTATGGATTGAGGAGTTTCATCGATACAAATAAAAGCGTAAGCCGTGGATGTGACGCGGGAGTGGCAATCAGATATCAATGTTGCGATCGCCTTCGAGTCTTGCCGAGGTTTCTGTTCTTTTATCCTGCGAAGGGAGTTTAGTTTGTAGAGATGCGATCGCCTTTGTCTCTCCGTCTGACGGATTTTCTTATTCAAGCGCGATCGCGTCTACCCAATCTTGATAATCGGGATCTCGATTTTCCGTAATCGCGATGAGTTTTTCTCGCAGTTTTGTAGTAATCGGTTTGCTCTCTGGTAATTGATAATTTTCAATTTTTTTGATGGGCGCAACCTTGGCAGCCGTCCCGCTCAAGAAAACTTCGTCAGCGATAAAAAGCTCTGATTTATCAACGGGTCTTTCTATCGTTTTAATTCCTAGATTTCTGGCAATTGTTAGGACGCTATCTCTGGTAATTCCTTCTAAAATATCCTGTTCAAATCCAGGGGTAATCAGTTGCCCATTTCTCACTAAAAATATATTCATCCCAGAGGCTTCGCAAATTTTTCCCTGCGAATTCATCATAATCGCCTCATCAAAGCCGGACTCTACCGCCTCAGTTTTCGCTAAGGCAGAAGTAATATATGCGGCGCTGATTTTACCTCTCAGAGGCAAGCTGCGATCTTCTTGTCGATACCAGGAACTAATTCGACAGCTGACTCCTTCCGGAGATAAATAATCTGCTAGTTCAATTCCATAAACTAAAAAATCTTTCTCAACATTATGAAGCCTAGGAGCAATTCCTAACCCCGAAGTATATACGAGAGGGCGGATATAAAAAGACTTATTTGGTTGATTTTTTTTTATAAAATCAACGATATTTTCTCGAATTTTAGAGGCTGGTATATCGTAGTGTAAATACTTAGCACTATCACTTAACCTTTGGCAATGACGGTCTAATCTAAATAGTAAAATTTGCTTATCATTTTGAGGATCGGGAATCCCTCTTAATCCCCCAATTGCGCCAGTTCCATAGTGCAAAGCTTGGGTAGCAATAGAAACTTTGGCTTCGTTAAAAGGGACAAATTTATTCTGAAAGTAAGCAATGGGTAAAAAATTATTCATAAGCTTAAAGAAGTTTTTCCAGATGTTTTTCAATTTGCCGATTGCGCTTCTACACATTCGGCTTCCTGAACTTTCTTTCAAAATTCAAAAGGAATGTGTGTTCCGACTAAATTAGGAAATTCAAGAACGTTAGTGACTATTACTATATAATGATGTCTTGATTTCGAGCTAGTACAGATTTCGATATGAATAAAACATTTTAATAGTAGGGCGGGCATTGCTCACCCTACTGTTGGGCTAACCTACTACTTGGCTAACAACTAGCAATCTCGTTACCCGCGATCGCAGGCTGGGGTGATTCTGGCACCAGACGCGCCACAGCTTGCTTGACAAATCCTTGCAAGAAAGCAACTCGTTGATTTTGCTGAAACACTTTTTGCAGGGTTTCGCGCAACTGATCCAGATTCAAGGGACGACCTTCGGATGTCGTAGCGGCTTCCTGCGCTTGGAAATATTCAATCAAGCTCAAACCCGCTAAGCGGGTTAGATAGGCAGCACTGACGCCCTGAACCGCTCCTCCGGCGACAAATGTGATGGCATTGCTCTTCAGAACCCCGCCAACGGTTTGAGTAGTCAGTTCAACTAAACCAAGCTTGAGCATCAAGCTACCCATTGTCCCAGCGATCGCTTGCGCTTGTTGAAGAGAGAATTTTTGCTGATAAAGATTGCCCAGATCCATGACTAACTGACCGTTAATCGCAGCAGTTACCAGCAAGTCCAAGGCGGGCACGGGATTCGCAAAGGCAGTAGCGGCGGCAATCCACTGATATTGCTCGATAACGGGAAGGGCGCGATCGCGTCTGACTTCATTTAAGGCGGATTTCGCATCGGCTTTCAGCGCATAAGCTGCCCTCCAAGCCGTTGCCCAAATGAGCTGTTGACTTTCTTGGGCTAAAATTTGGCTTAACCGACCCGCGATCGCACTCATCTCAGGGGCTGGGGTTTCCATCCACTCCCGCACCGAACCATCCGGTTGATGCTGACGCACTTTGATGGGGGTAGGAGAAGCCGCGATCGCCACAACGTCTTCTCCCTTCAGCGTTCCTTGCATTCGTTGCCGCAATTGCTGTAATACCGTGGCGCGTTCTTCTGGTAAATACCGATCTTGCTTGTTAAGCACTAGCACTGCACGCTGTTTAGATGCCGCTAGTTGCTGTAAGGTTTGATATTCCGGATCGGTCAAATCTCCATTGGTAAGAAATAGCACCAAATCTGACCTCTCCCCGATTCGGGAAGGGGGCGGGGAGGTGGGGTCAATTGCAGTAAATAAAGCGGGTGTCTCCTGCAAGCCGAGTTTTTGCGGCTGTTGAGAAACCCAGTTAGACTCTAAAACTTGAATTAAGGTAGATTTACCGACTGACTTTCCGCCAGTGACAGCCAGATGCATCTCTTGGCGGTCGATTTCAGTCGTAATTTTGGCGAGTTGTTCTCTAAGCGGGGCATTTGCCGGATGGTTTTCTGCCTCTGCCTCTAGCTGGCTAATAGTACCTTCGGTTTGTGCGATCGCTTTTTCTACTGTTTCCCTATCCATCTGGCTGACATCTGGCAGATGAAGCTCTTTGGCTGTCTGTTTCTGGAATAACCAGAAACCAGCGCCGAGTGCGATCGCGCCAATTACACTAAACTCACCGACTGTCCCCGCTGAGTCATGAAAACTCTGCAACAACCAAAGCGAGAATGATAGACCAATTCCCCCGACTAAAATCGGACGCCGCAAATTCACAGCCATAAATATTTAAATGTAACCGAATCGCTGCTAACCAGCCTACAACAAATCCCTGCAACCTTTTGGGATTGCAGGGATTGTTTACTTTTGTATTTGGTGGCGGGAAGTGGATTTGAACCACTGACCTTCGGGTTATGAGCCCGACGAGCTACCAGGCTGCTCTATCCCGCGTCGTTGCCAACTTATTTACTATAACGCAAATTCAAGAATGTGGCAACTACAACATCGAAAGTTCCCCAACGACATCTAGGCGCTTGAATTTGCTCAAGCTCATAAAGGTTTCCGACAAGGTTTCTGCCACCGTAGGACTAATCCAACCCATTTGCTTGAGTAGATGAATGGCAACGGCACACTTTGCCCGTCCTGCTCCATCTGCCACCTTAATTGCTAGTCCCATCCCTTCGCCAACGCGACCGATACACTGAATCCCTTCAGCACCCCCTTTGCTGATGATTTCACCTTCGGTCAGACGCATGAGTTCTGTATCAAATAAACCTTCTCCTGCCACCATATTTGGGTGATGGGTCATGGCTCGGACGATGCGTTCCATATCCAAATTATTCCCAGAGGCAAGCTGACCGTACAAGGTACCCATTTGCCCCAGCTGCATGAAGTAAGTCGGAGCGCCACAATCATCGTGGGCACTGATGAACTCTACAGCGGGCATTCGCAGCAATTCGGCAACTTTGCCTAAAATTAGCTGCTGAACGGGGTGGTTGCGCTGCAAATAGGTATTCAGAGGCCAATGCCTTGCTTGGCAAACGGCAAGCATTCCAGCGTGTTTCCCGGAACAGTTATACTCCAGCGGACTCCGTTTACCTTCTGGAATTGGACACTGAAGTGCTGATGGGTCAACATCCGAGCGCCAAAGAACGTTAAAAGCCTGTCGGACTTGGGCAGTCGTACCTTGGTGGGAGCTACAGATAATGGCTAAGTCTCGATCCGTTAGCTTGTAGCGTTCTAGGGTGCCGGTAGTCGTAATTGCCAACGCCTGGAATGGCTTGAGGGCGGAACGAACAAAAGCAGCGGTTTCCGAACTGCCTGCCACGGATAGGACGCGCCCTCGGTTGTCACAGACGACTGCTTGGGCGCGATGCGTTGATTCAATAATGCCTTCTCGCAGCAACCGAACTTCCAGTTCTGCGGATTGATTTCTTTTTCCCCTTGTCATGGGTAAGACTTTATCACTTTTTGTTAGTTGTTCAGTAGCCTGCGATCGCTTGTTCTGAGGTCTTCGGTAGACTGTGCAGCCTTTCCTTACTATCCACTACCTCTCGCTCAATGACCTAATGCCTAATGGCTCATTACAGAAAATACCAAGTTAGACTACCTGCAAAGAAAAATAAGGCAAGCAAGACAAAGGTTCGCTGTAACCGCTGAAGGATTGGTTGAACTTGGTAAGTGACGATCAAGCGATCGCGTGTCAAAATTTCTTCTGGCTTTGTCCAGCACTGACCGTCGTACCAACCGGATTCTTCATAAAATACTTGTTGATTCTCTAAGCGCGATCGCACGTAAGACCAACCCAAGTACAGTCGCACCAGTGCCAACACCACTCCCAAGCTCGCTCCTGCTGCACCCATGAGGATAAACTTGCTCGGATACTTTCCTGGCGCAAAGCTTGCTGCTGCCATTGGACCTGCGACAAACCAGCCGAGACCCCAAATCCAAGCCAGCTTTTTGATGTATCCTCCCAGTTCCAGCGTCACCCAGCGAAAAGACCAAGAATCCTTCAACTCCTGGTACTCATTGAGCGGTTGTTGTTCGGCGGGAACTGGGCAAACTGAAACTGGAGTTTCCATCATGTTTTTACTCTCCCATCGGCTCACGATGCTGAGAAATCGATTTTTTCAGCATGACCCCAGAATGCTTCCAGATTATAGAATTCCCGCTCTGGAGGCAACAAGATGTGAATGATGACATCCCCGTAATCCAACAATATCCAGCTACCTTCTGCCTTTCCTTCCACGCGCAGAGGCAGGCGTTGCCACTCCGTTTCTACTTTCTGTTCAATGGATTGGGCGATCGCTCTCACCTGGACTCTGGAGAAGCCAGTTGCGATCGCAAAGTAATCCGCCAGATAGGATACCTCTCCTACCTGTAGCAATACGATGTCAGCCGCTTTGCGGTCATCAGCAGCTCTGGCAGCCGTTAAAGCCAGCTCTTTGCTTGCTTTTTGTTTATCTGCATTGACAGCCAGTCGAGCAGAAGCATTCGCGTCGTCTCCGTTGGAGATGAATGCTTCGTTCCCAGTAGAGGAGGACTGTATCTTGAACTGTTCTGACATTAAATCCTGATTTCCTTGTTCAAAAACACCTATAAATTCCTTCAAAGTTGGTTCAACTCACAGCACTGTACTAGAGAGATGCTGAAGTTTCTATTTTAATTTTTGAAGTTTCGAGCCTCAGCTTTTTATGGCTTTTTTTAACTTTTCATTTCATTTATCCTTCATCCTTTCAGCTTCAGGTTGCTGCTTTTTGCTAGCGATTTGAAGTGCCCAATTACGGCTACGGATCGTTCGAGGGTGAATTAAGCAACGAGTTTCGAGGAGATATTTCAGGGAATAATCACAAGTTAGCCAAACAGCTTTGTAGAGATTTTGCCAAGCAACTTGTCTTAAAGCTTCTAACTCAGGAGTGTTACCTCTGCCTGGTTCCAGAGTATCAGCCAAAAACACGATACAACTCAATTCACTCATTCCTGGTCTGCCTAAGGTGTGATCCTGGATTGCCTGCAAAATTTCTTCATCAAGTATTCCAAATTTGTCTCTAGCAACAATTGCACTAACATCTGCGTGCAATAAATGCGGATTTTCTTCATCCACCGGGTCTAATTCCAATCCTTCTTCTCGTGCCATTTGTAACAGCAGCGAAGGCTTAAAGTATTTTGCGAGATCGTGCATCAACCCCGCTGTCCCTGCTTTTTTCTCGTCGAGTTGATAATGCAGCGCTAGCTCAATAGACATCCGCTCGACGCCTAATATATGTTTGATTCGAGCAGCAGGGACACGATCTGCTAACCAGGCTAAGACCTGTTCGCGCATTGGGCGAGGAACTCCATAGGGCTATCGGGACAGAAGCAAAGGGCAAAGCCTAAGGCTTTGGGCGATCGCTAGTTCCCAGGATAATAAACGCTAGGCATCGCGCGATCGCTACTTCAAACCGACAACCATTTTGCTTTCATTCTAGATCAATGAAGCCTAACCTCATCAAACAGCTTCTCATACTGCTCCAAGGCGTGCTTAAAGGAGTAATTTTCGATAGCATATTGTCTGCCTTGCTGACCCAGTCTTTCCGCTTTGTCAGGGTTTTTATATAAGTCTAAAATTGCTGCTGCCAGAGCCTCAGGATCTTCTGGGGGAACGACGACACCGCCGCCGCTATGCTGCACTGCTTTAGCTGCCGTACCACTAGCAGGAACAGAAGCCAGAATTGCCCGACCGCTGGCTAGCAGCACCTGAATTTTAGAAGGCATATTGAAGGAAATCACGTTTTCCTTTTGCATCACCAACCCTACATCCGCTGCTGCCAGTAGTTCCGGTAATTTTTCGCGGGGTTGAAATGGTAGTAGCAAAACGTTTGGCGCATCCACTTTTTGACAATAAAGCTCCAGGTCTTGTAAGGCTTTATCTTCTCCCACAATCACCACAGCAATGTCGGGAATATGTCGCAGGCAAGTCGCCGCATCGATCAGGGTCTTTAAGGGTTGGGTGCGACCAATGTTACCGGAATACAGAACCACAAATTTGCCGTCGAGTTGGTGAACGGCTCGAAAATAATTATTTTCTTTAGGCAAAGGTTGGATAAAGTTAACATCAACCCAGTTAGGAATCAACCTAATTTTACTTTTTGGGACTCCTTTCCCAACTAAATTATCAACAAATCCATCAGCAATGACGCTAATCTTCGTCGCTGTTCGGTAAGCAAAATTTTCCAGCTTTTCAAAGATGGCAATCATCCGTTTGTTGGTGAGCAACCCCGTATGAACTGCGGCTTCCGGCAAAATATCCTGGAGGTTCAAGACTACCGGACAGCGGTGCAACCATCCCAGTAGCGCGGCTGGAACGGAAACTGGCAGGGGCGGTACGGTTAACAAAATTACGTCTGGTCGTCTGCCTTTGAGGGCATGGACTAAGCTGATCAGGACAAAGCTAGCATCCAATAGAATTCGATCTATCAAACCCGGTTTGGGGCGAATCCAGACATAATTGCGCTGAATGGCTACGCCATTTTCGAGTTCTGTTAGGTACAATTTCCCCTTATATTTCTCGTAGATGCGCCGTTGCGGATAGTTTGGCATGGCAGTGACAACTCGCACTTGATGACCTTGTGCTACCAAACCTTCCGCTAGTTCGGTCATCAAGGGGGCAATGCCGATTGGTTCGGGATGGTAGTTGTAGGAGTAAATCAATATCCGCATGATCTAGGTCTTACCAAATATTTAGCACCAAGCTTTTACCTAGTCTAATCGGGGGTTGCGGTATGTTGGTACAATCGCGCATCTTCTTTGAGGAATAATGTGGCTTTTTCTCGGTCTATTTCTCGATCTATAAGTGGGATCGCGCTTGTAGATGAGATTTATTCCCAGTTGTCAGAAGCAGCAGCACATCTAGGAGAAAGCGAATACTCTCCAGTTTTAGCGAATTTTTCTTCGCATCAGCAAGCAATTTCGTTCGTCAGGCATCCGCGTGTAATCGAGTTCATCTGTGAATTGTTGCATAAATATCAACCCCCGACCTCCTTCATTCTCCAGGGGGTCAAAATCCTTTTGACCCACCACTTGCAACTTTGATTGCAGCTTGGCTTGCAAGTTAAACGGTTTTCCGTAGTCCCAAATCCGCATTTCCAGATAGCTAATATAGACTTTCACCTCAATCTGTATTGGGGTGGTTGGGGGCAATGAAGAATGAGCGTGGCGAATGACGTTCGTAAACCCTTCAGTCAAGGCTACCTGGGACTGCCACCATAATTCATAGGGCAGTAGCGGTAGAGTAAGTTGCTCAAACCATTGCAAAACTTCTGTTAAAGCATTTAGATCCGTCTCCACCTGAAGGCGGGATTGTGCTATTGGTTGTTCCTTTGTCATTAACAGAAGTAATTGAGGTTTCCTAATAAGCACCACTGTTTTTGCGAAATAAAATTAGGATTGTTTTAACAATTAACTTGAGGTCGTAAATCAGGCTCCAGTTCTCCTGATAGCGCAAATCTAAGCGAATCACATCTTCAAAATTGCGTACTTGCGATCGCCCATTTACCTGCCACTCACCCGTCATTCCTGGTTTCACATCTAAACGCTGCCATTCCGGAACTTCGTATCGTTCTACTTCATCAGGTGTCGGGGGTCTCGTACCGACTAAACTCATCTCCCCTTTCAGAACATTCCAAAACTGCGGCAGTTCATCCAGGCTTGTCTTCCGTAAAATTCGACCCACCCGTGTTACTCGCGGATCGTTTTCATTCTTGAAAAAGGCACCGCTGGCTTGATTCTCGATTTTGTCTTTCAGTGCTTCCGCGTTTACGCACATCGAACGGAATTTCCACACCTGAAACCGTCTTCCCATCCAACCGCAACGGATTTGACTGAAAAAAATCGGGCCTGGATCGTCGAGCTTAATCACAATGACGATGGGAATAAACAAAATTGCCGTAATCCCTAAACCCACCAGCGATCCCACCACATCAATACCACGTTTAATCCACGAGCGGACGGAAGGATGAGTCGTTGGTAGCTGAATCTCTGATTTTTTCCCAGGGGTTGTGGTTGTGCTTTGGCTTGGCGGCTCGATCGTTAAAACTTGATCCAGCCCCGTCATCGATAACACTGCCATCACTTGAGGATGGACACCCCGAAGCACTAATTCGACTTGTTTTTCCCGCGCTAGCTTTACATTACTGACCAGCGCACCAATACCACTGCTATCAATAAATGTGGTCTGACTCAAATCAAAAACTAATTGCTGGGTAACGGCACTCTCTTGTAAGAATTGCTGACAGCTTTTCTTAAAAGCCACGGCCTCAAGAACAGTAAGGCGAGGGGGTAGCTGGACTACAGGAGTGTCGTTGAAGAACGTAATCCGAAAATCTGCATCGGGGATCGGTCCAACCATGTAAACCTAGTGCTAAGGTGCCATCTTATATTTTGAAAAATATTTGAGATTAGTCAATTCAACTTCATTAAAAGTTTTTGTAAAGAATTATTTTATTGTTTTGATATAATTCAACCTAAATCAAATTCATCGAGTGTCCATAGTAGCACTGAAATAGCGAATTGTACCAAGAATTTTTTAAACTGCTTCTAAGGGTACCAAAGAGCAAACAGCTTGGCGGTGGTTAAAAATTGTAGTTATCGTGAGTTATCCTCAGGGATCGACCGGAATCATCAATATTGACAGAATTATCAAGCGGTGAGAAGGCTGACTGGGGAACCCCCTGCCAACAGCGATCGCTGTTGGCAGCACGCGGAGATTCAAGCATCCTTCCCGCGTGGTTAATCTAGGAACTCAAGGCAGATAATGAGATTAGTAGAAACCTTAAAGTAAACCGAGTCCGGAGCGAACCAGTCGCATCTCAAGTCAGAGCAACAATGACCCCTAAAACTGCCGACTATCCCACTGCGCGGCTAATTGAAGTCTTCTCCGCCATTCAAGGGGAAGGACTGAATGTAGGCACCCGCCAAATATTTATCCGCTTTGCCATCTGCGACCTGCGCTGCCATTTTTGCGACAGTGCCCACACCTGGTTAGCGCCAGATAAGTGTAATGTGGAGCGAACACCTGGGCAAAGAGACTTTGAAACCCACTCCAATCCAGTGTCTAGCTCGGTGTTACTAGAATGGATTGAACGGCAAAATCAACCCGGTTTGCACGACAGCATCAGCCTCACGGGTGGCGAACCGCTGCTTCATGCTCCCTTCCTAGCTAAATTTCTGCCTGTTTTGCGCCACTCCACAGGGTTGCCACTCTACCTAGAAACTGGCGGTCATCGTCCAGAACAACTAGCCCCGATTTTGCCCTTCCTGGACTCTGTAGGCATGGATATGAAGCTGCCTAGCGTCAGTGGAGAACAAAGGTGGGAAGCGCACAGGGAATTTCTCCAGCTTTGCCATGACTCACGGGTTGATAGTTTTGTCAAATTAATTATTTCTAGCCAAACTGAGCCATCTGAGCTGGAACAGGCAGCTGAATTGGTGGCAGCAGTTAGCCCTGCTATCCCGGTGTTTTTACAGCCAGTGACACCCCTACAAATGCCCCATCATCTGCCAGTGTTTGCTCCAACCCCCGCGCAGGTTCTGGAGTGGCAGGCATTAATGAAGCGAAGTCTCAAACAAGTGCGAGTTGTGCCACAGACTCACAAAATGCTGGGTCAACTTTAGAATTGTTCATGGTTCATCAGGAATTCTCAGGAACCACGAATCCTGATTAGTAAATTTGTGTAGTTGAATAAAGAATTGATGAAGAACCGGAATACTTATGTGAAATTACGGTGTGGAAGACCGCTTTAAAGTTATCTTTAACCAGCTTTTAAAGTAACCGTCTGATGCTCGTGATAGTAAAAGTTCTGAGGCTAAGACATTATGAAAGCAAAGCATTGGCTTTGGACGGTTAGTTGCTCGCTGGCGCTCTCTACGCTCTCTATCGCGGCAAATACCACCTCTACTTATGCCGCTTCCCTAGTTAATACTCTGGCGATTCCGGGGGAAAGTACGGATCTATTCCCGACTAATGGCGGCAATGGTGGTGCTAACATCAATCGCTTAGGTTTTTTCTCGGATCTATATTACGATCGCTACGAGAATGTGTACTACGGTTTGGGCGATCGTGGTGCAGGAGGCGGTGTACTTTCCTACGAAACGCGAGTTCAGAAATTTTCGCTGGATGTTGACCCAAACACGGGGACGATTAGCAACTTCAAGCTGCTGAAGACCATTTTATTTACTAAGGACGGTGAGAACTTTAACGGGTTGAACCCCCAGTTACTCAACGGCGATACCGGAATTCTGGGTCTTAGCTTCGATCCAGAAGGCTTTGCAGTTGCACCCAACGGCAACTTCTACGTTTCAGACGAGTATGGCCCCTCTGTTTATGAGTTCACTTCGACTGGTTCGTTCATCCGGGCCTTTGCCACTCCAAGCAACATACTTCCTCTAGCTGGAAGTGTTCCCAACTATGTCGATGGTCGCCCAATCCTTACTAGCGGTCGCCAGGATAACCGAGGCTTTGAGGGAGTGACTCTTAGCCCAGACGGTAAAAAACTGTATGCGATGCTGCAAGACCCGCTCGTAACTGAGGGAAGTCCCGATGGACGACGCAGCCAGAACTTGAGAATTGTGGAGTTTAATACGGCAACAGGTGATAGCGTTGCCCAATATATTTACCAGCTAGAAAGTCTTGCCGCTATTAACGATCGCATTCCCGGAACTGATGACGATTTTGGGCAGAATTCTCAAGGTCGTAATATTGGCATTAGCGCCATTACCGCCCTTAATAACAATGAGTTCCTAGTACTGGAACGCGATAATCGCGGCGTGGGCGAAGCCGATCCTCTAAGTAAAGCCCCAGTCGCCAGTAAGCGGGTTTACAAAATTGATCTCACAGGTGCCACAGATGTCAGCAACATCAGCTTGATAGGTACAAATACTTTACCATCTGGCGTAATACCTGTTAGCAAGTCTCTGTTTTTAGATGTTGCAGCGCAGCTGAAGGCGAGTGGTCAAGTAATCCCTGAGAAGTTGGAAGGTTTGACAATCGGGCCTAAGCTAACGGATGGTTCCTACGCAATTATCCTTGGCACGGATAACGACTTTAGTGTGACTCAGGGGAATGCTGGTCAGCAGGATGTTTGCACAGATGGTACAGCCTTTACTCTCGTATCTATTGATAGCGGCTGTCCCGCCGGACAAAAATTACTTCCAGGCTACCTCTACTCGTTCAAAGCTAGTGCTACAGAGTTAGAGGGGTTTGTACCTCCGGAAAAAGTGCCAGAACCAGCGGCAACGGCTGGATTAATGCTACTGGGTTTTGGCGGTTTATTGCTTAAGCGGCGGCAATAAAAAGGCAATGGCAATATAAACGGTGCCCAAATTCGGGTGTAGCTTTGGTACACCCGAACTTGGGGAAAGACAGGCACTCATGTAAAACAGAACAATTCTTCAATCTCGTTACTCAGCTTACGCCTGGTAACGAAGATTTGGATGCGATCGCATCCGAAGAGTCTTTATATTGAGTCCTCGCGTGCGCCTTTGACTTTAGCTTTGGCTTTGGCAGCACTACGCTTGAGGGCAGAAAGCCGCGTTTCGTATTTGCTCCGTTGCCGTTTGTTTGGGGTTAGCTCTAGCAAAGCTTTCAAAGCGCTACCCAAACTTTTGTAGGCGTTGGGGAGGGAATAACCAAAGCGGGTAGCAAGCGCGATCGCTTTTTCATCCGCTTCAATCATCTCTTTTACCTGCTTCTCCCCACTGTTTTTTTGATACAATCTCCAGCCTGAGACACCACACAAGGCTAAGGCTAATATCAACAGCAAGCCATCCTGCACCCACAGTTCGCCGACAGCACCGCCTAAACCAATTGCAAGCGCTGCCATTTCCCAGCCATCTCTAGGGATGGTGTCGTTTTGAATTCGGGCGACTTCGTGCCAAAACAGTAAATTCCGCTGATCGAGTGCTAGCTGATCCCATTTCACTAGATCAATTTGAACCTCAATTTGATCCTTGCCAATTTCTTCACAGCGGATCAGGGGTGGATTCACTTCAGTCGTTCCTTCGACTGTTACCCAGCTTTGCAATTCTGGCGGCAGTAAGGTTTTTAACCGCCGGAGTTCGCTCATCTCAGCTCTAGCAGAAGAGGTTGCATAGGATGTCATAGTCGTCCAGCCCCAGGAAATTCGCTTTTCAATCGTAAGGTTATTACTTTGGAGTATAGCGATCTTCGTGCCCGGATTCAGATTCACTCAGATGGGAATAGTCCCCGCTTCTTACGCGCTTCCATCGCTCTCTCCAACATTTGCAGTAATCCAGGAGCTTCTTCTTGAAGGGTAAGCAGTAGCCTTTCTCCCAATTCTCGATCGCCTGGATCTTTGCCGGTTTCCATCACCTCTTTCAGTCGAGGCATCGCTACATTATCAATAATTTGAATTAAACCTGACAAACAACGGTTGAATTGTTTTTCGGTAAGACTTGAATCTTCTAAGGGAAACTCAATGATGGCACGAATTTCGCCATCGTTTGGGTCATATTCCCATTGCAGCATTTTGGTTTCCCAGGAAATGCACAGCATTGTCTGGAGGATCGCTTCTTTGTAAGGATGATCTTTAACTCCAGATATAACTTGGGGCGCAAATACCTTGAAAAATTCCCCATCCTCATCCAGCTGGACAACAATCAAGAATTCGTCTACGTTTTCAGCTTGTACACCCGTCAGAATCCGGTACGCTTCTTCGTCAATATGATATTTCCAACCTTGATTGTCTAGATACGTGGCAATCTGTCGTAAAGTAGCGCCCATGACAGCCTCGCTGCGTCAGGTGGAGCAGGAATAACACGACACAGTATAACGTGCTATCTGACAACGGCATAGAGAAAGCCGTCTTTAGTTAGGGCTTGGGGCGATCGCTTGCTTCTAACGCTGTTCTTATCGGGGTTTGGGTTGGAGCTAGGATAGCGATCGCGTCTTTTGTTTCTCAAGCAATTTTGCTCCGAAAAACCCAACGCCAGATGCCTGCGGTACAGTTCAAATTTGCCTAGCGCTGGTGGGAACGACCGCCAAGATAGAGTGCTGCTGCGAGGGCGATTCCAGGTAATGTAATGACTGCTGCTAATGGAGAACGTAACCAACTCGCTTGCTCGTACCGTTCTCGATAATAAGTAGACCTAAGCGAACAGGGTTGAGCGGAACTGACTGAACCCAACAAAATGCTACTAGCGATCGCAGTGCTAGAAGCGATCGTAACCAAAGATAATTTTGTTTTCATACAGTTTTTTCTCCTACCGCGTTTTAGTGCAGGGAACGATCCTGAGCGATCGCGCAAAGTTTCATTTAATTCTAGCTGCCTCTGACTAAACTGGGGTGGAATGCTACGCAAGTGCAAAAAAAGGGGAGTGCGATCGCTCTAACTCAGACAAGCTAAAACTAAAGTGGTTTTTGTAACTGCACAACCCTTCCGGAAGCCTTTGTAGCATTTCAAGCCAGTACGTTTTCTGACAAAAATGCCTTTTCCTATCTAATTCGCACAGTCAAACTACCAACTGAAAACTGAAGAACTAACAAAAACTTGGAAAGCATTTATTGATGGTGCCATACAATTAGGTTGAAATTCAGTATTACTCCTGAATCGGAGCGTCTTTGAGGACTGTTAAAATACCCAGCAGTTTAGCTGTGTATATTGATATGAACTTAGAGCGATCGCTCATGAAGCTAGCCAATGCCGTATCTAAGCTTAATGAACTTTCATCAATGGAAATTTGTACTGAACCAAAATGTACTAAACAAGTTTCTAAACCAGGTCATAAATTGTGTTACGAGCATTGGAAGGCTAACAACACTCAAGCGTCACCCACACCAAAACCTAAACCGAAGCCTCAGCCATCGTCTTCCCCATCGCTGTTGTCCGCTACCAGCATCAGCGAGAAACTGGCAATACCCAAGCACAAAGTTAACCCCATTTTGGCTGAATTAGGATTGTTGAGCAAAGACCAGAACGGCTGGGTTGCTACCAAGTTAGGAATTAACTTCGGTGCGGTGCAAAAAACTTATTCGCAAGACGGCATGCTATACGTTCTCTGGTCTGAGTCGATTCTGACGAATCAAGCGTTCCTCACGACTATCCAAAGTATCAATGGTGATAGTTTAGAAGCAAGTACCAAGGAAGCAACCAGCGAACAAGGGTTTCGCGAGAAGTTTCGGGCTAGCGCACAGCATCGCACCACTGATGGGCATTGGGTTCGATCAAAGGCTGAAGCTCTGATTGATAATTGGTTGTATGTTTCGGGAATCGTTCATGCTTACGAACGACGACTACCCATTGAGGAAGAAGCGTACTGTGACTTTTATCTTCCATCAGGGAGAGTGTATATCGAGTATTGGGGATACGACAACGATCAAGAGTATGCGGCACGTAAGCGAGTTAAGCAGGAGCTATATCAGAAGTACCAGCTCAACTTAATCGAATTATCGGATGAACATATCAAGAATTTGGATGATTGCCTGCCCAGAATATTACTGAAGTTTGGTGTAGTTATTAGTTAAAGAACTCATATAGTTATCCTGTGTTTGCGAGTGCTTCCTCTCTTCCTTCGCGTCTTCTGTAGTTGGGTAAAAAAGCGATCGCAATTCGACCCTTCTATCAAGATGACCTAACTTTACTAATAAAAGTAATAGGAGCGATCGCATCTAGATCGCTCCTACTATTTATTATCTATTACGCCCCTCACCGAAAAGCGGAAAGGGACAAGGGGCGAGGTTCTTAAATCTTCGCTTCTTCTCTCACTAACTTATCCCAACCCAAATCTTTAAGGTTGTTATTCCGGCGCAGCGGACGAGTCACCAACTCCAGAATGTCACGAGCATTTGTAAAGCCGTGAATCTGAGCAAAAGTGAACTCAACAGACCACTTAGTATTGATACCACGTGCTTCCAGTGGGTTGGCGTGCGCCATACCAGTAATCACCAAATCTGGCTTCAGTTCGTAAATACGCTGAATTTGGTTATAGTTGTCCGGCTTCTCCACAATTCTAGGCGTTGGTACACCCATTTCGTGGCAAGTTTTCTCTAGCAGCGCCAATTCAGCGGCTTGATAGCGCTTATCCATGTAGGGGATGCCGATTTCCGGGCAAGTCATGCCACAGCGCACCAGGAAACGAGCTAAAGAGATTTCCAACAAGTTATCGCCCATGAAGAAGACAGATTTGCCGCGAATCAACTGGACGTAGTCTTCCAGATTTTCCCAGATTTGCGCTTCCCGCTCATCTAGCCCTTTGGGTTCAATCCCAAACACCGAGCAAATTTTCTCAATCCAGGCGCGGGTGCCATCGGGACCAATGGGGAAGGGTGCGCCGATGAGTTTGCACTTGCGGCGACGCATCAGCGTAGTGGCGGTGCGGCTGAGAAAGGGGTTCATGCCAGAGACGTAGTAGCCTTCTTCCAGAACTGGCAATTCGGTGTAACGCTTGGATGGTAACCAACCAGAAACTTTAATGCCTTGCTTTTTCAGTTCCAGTGTCAGATTGGTAACAACTGGATCGGGGAGAGAACCGAAGAGAACCAGTGGCGGATGCTTGACATATTCCGATTCATCGGCGGCAACATCTTCTTTTTTCTTGCCGAAGTTGAGCAGAGAAGCGATCGCATTCCTTTCTTTCTTCTCAGTTTCTACCACGGGCGCTTTATCGGGACACCGGGCAGCCATCGCCGCCAGTACGGTGTCTTCCCCTTGAGTAAAGGCGTAGTCTAAACCATTGGCGCGAGCCGTCACAATGGGGATGCCAATTTCGGATTCTAGCTTGGGTGCCAAGCCTTCCAAATCCATTTTGATGATTTCGGTGGTGCAGGTGCCAATCCAAACAATGACGCTGGGGTTGCGATCGCGCTTAATTTGCAAACACAGCCGCTTCAACTCTTCATAGTCATTCAACTGAGCGGAGATATCTCCTTCTTCCAATTCAGCCATCGCGTAGCGGGGTTCCGCAAAAATCATCACCCCCATCGCGTTTTGTAAGAAGTAGCCACAGGTTTTTGTACCAATAACTAGGAAGAAACTATCTTCTATCTTTTGGTACAACCAAGCTACACAGCTAATCGGACAAAATGTATGATAATTTCCAGTTTCACACTCAAAATTAAGCGCTTCCGGTTCTGTATTCGCAAGGGTCATAGTAAAGGTTTCCTCTCAAATTTTTAATTGATTGTTAGTCAAAAGGTGATTAGTTATTAGTCATTCCAGAGACAAAAAAATTCTGATTTAATGACTCATAACTATTGACAAATTACTCAGGATTTGGGATTCGAGCGACAATCTCTGCATCCTTAAGCTTCATTTACAGAGCGCTCCAGGAACGATTCGCTTGAAAATATTCCAACAACTTCTGCTTCAAAGCAGATGTAAAGTTTTCAAAAAAAGCCATACTTTCTGTTAGCTCATCCTGCCAATACTGGTGTTAACTTTTAACGCTGCCAAGGAAAGCGATGCTTTTTGTAAACTCCCTCGCAAGATTCATCCACCTTAGCAGCGATACGACTGGCTGATTGAGCAACATTGACAGCAGATGGAGGTAGCATTCTGACTTCCTCTGTATCTGTTTTTTCAGCCGATAGTGCCTCTAGCTCATCGTCGGGAGCCGCCGGTAATGCCTCTAGCTCATCGTCGGGATCGAAGTCTAGCCCAAAGCTCGCCACAATTCGGTCGGGATCTGCATTGAGATCCACAATCAGGGGAAGCATTTCATTAAATTGCGGGTCTAGAGTCGATAGCGTCGCCAAAATGAAGCTGGAGGTAGGGCGTCTTTGTCCTTCAGATGTCACCCAGACTTGCAGACGATTGAGCCAGTAGTGATTTTTTCGATAGTAGTCTAGCCATTTGGCTCTGACCGATTCCCGTAGCTGCTCAGGACGTAGTTGCTCAGGACGTAGCTGCTCAGGACATAGCTGCTCGGTGTTCACAGTTGGACTTGATGCTGATGCTGGTGAAAATAATTTGGTTTGGAGAATGGTGCATAACAATACGCACGTCAAGATTGACACTAAAAGCATTGATCCATTCTCCATCCTTAGCTCCCTAAACCATCATCATATCTAGCTCTTGTTCTTCAGTCTTCACCTCTGGCTTGGTGGGATTGAGGTAGAAATCAGACAGCAAGGAGAACAACTCGCGGTCTGGAGCATCGTTCGGCACAACACCCTCTGGACGCGCCAGAATTTGGTCGGCAATGTTGAGGTAGTAATCGCAGACGTAGTTGAGCGAGGGGTCAGTCTCTGCCATTTCAAACAGAGTTTTGCCCTTAACACGGGAAACGCGAATGTCTTCAATCAGCGGCAACACTTCCAGCACTGGCATTGGTACCGCAGAAATGTATTTTTCGATCAGGTCGCGCTTAGCAGTGCGGTTGCCAATCAATCCGGCGAGACGCAGGGGGTGAGTCCGAGCTTTTTCACGGACAGAAGCGGCAATCCGGTTGGCTGCAAACAAGGCGTCAAAGCCATTGTCAGTGACAATCAAGCAGTAGTCCGAATAGTTGAGGGGAGCTGCAAAGCCACCGCATACCACGTCACCGAGTACGTCAAACAGAATAATATCGTACTCATCGAAGGCGTTCAGTTCCTTGAGTAACTTCACGGTTTCGCCTACCACGTAACCGCCGCAACCGGCACCGGCTGGGGGACCCCCTGCTTCTACGCAATCAACGCCGCCATAGCCTTTGTAGATGACATCTTCAGCCCAGACATCTTCGTAGTGGTAGTCCTTTTCTTGAAGCGTGTCGATAATTGTGGGAATCAGGAAGCCGGTCAGGGTGAAGGTGCTGTCGTGCTTGGGGTCACAGCCAATTTGCAGGACTTTCTTGCCGCGCTTGGCTAGAGCCACAGAGATATTGCAGCTGGTTGTGGATTTGCCGATTCCGCCTTTTCCGTATACTGACAGTTTCACGCGCTTCGTCTCCTATAGTTTCATTTCAAACCAGGATGGTTGTCTTTGGTGTTAGGCAGGGCATGAATAAAGTCGCTGCCGAAGAAAGCCAGCCGTAGATTGCTTTTTATCTGGGTATGAACTGCATTATTGTCCAACTGCCGCAGAAAATAAAGGGGATGGAGGAATGGATTAGGTACTAATCGCGATTATTGAGAAAATAGATAATTCTTTAATGTTTTTATTTTGCTAAAAATGCTGATAAAGCTGCAATTTAAATTTTTAAGAGGTTTTGTACTCTTTTAATTAAGAATGTGGAACAAAAGACAAAAAGCTCGGGGCCAAGAGAAGACGCTCACGCTACAACGTGAAACCGATAATTTGAGGCTATTTAGGACTCTGCGAACAACGGCGCTCGTCGAGAAAGTCTTAAACTGTACCTATAACTCGGATTGACTTCGCCTAATCGGCTACACTGCCTGAAGCAGATGGCTAATCAAAAGGGTCACAGAGGCATCTGCAAGTAAAGTGGGGATTTTGATGAATAATTATTAATTTTTGAGAGACTGTTTTCTAGGAATCCGAGTTGAGTTCACAGTCAGGGAGAAGATCGCAGAGGGGCGGGAAGAGGCTAACATCAATCACCGAAAGGGGAGGAGGGATGGTTTTGCGGAGCGCCTGGTGTTCCGAAGCAATCCGTCGCCATGACCAAGACTAAAGCGATCGCTACCGCTCATTGGCAACGCTTCTTGACTAGGCTTAAATTAGGACGCCATTTTTTCTAAGGCGTATGCGTTGATTTATGGAAAGCCTTAGAGTCGGATTTAAGTGAAAGCGGCTATATCTATATGAATACAGAAACTGACATTCTCATCATCGGCGGCGGTGCGATTGGCTTAGCGATCGCCCTCGAACTTCGCTTACGGGGGGCAACCGTCACCGTCTTGTGCCGCGACTTCAACTCCGCAGCGGCTCATGCTGCTGCTGGAATGCTAGCACCCCAAGCAGAAGGGATTCCGACCGGCGCAATGCTGGATTTATGTCTGCGGAGTCGGGATTTGTATCCGGACTGGGCAAGCAAACTGGAAGCGATCGCAGGGGTATCTATCGGCTACTGGCCTAGTGGCATCTTGGCACCCGTTTATCTCAATCCTCAGTCCTCAGCCCTCAGTCCTCACTCCTCAGCACATTGGTTAGATAAAGATGCAATCCATCAAATTCAACCCGGACTGGGTTCAGATGTTGTTGGTGGTTGGTGGTATCCCGAAGATGGTCAAGTAGACAATCGGGCTTTAGTTCAAGCCTTGCGGGTGGCAGTGAGGGAATTAGGTGTAGATATCCGTGAAGGCGTGGCAGCTGAAGCACTCCAACAACAGAACCGGAGAATCAACTGCGTCAGAACAGCATCTGGGGATTTTCGCGCTCAACACTATGTCTTAGCCACCGGCGCTTGGTCAAATGAATTTTTGCCAATTCCGGTCAGCCCGAAAAAGGGTCAAATGTTATCCGTGCAAGCGCCTGGGGGTAGTCAGGAGGGATTGCCTCTAAAGCGGGTGCTGTTTGGTGAGGAAATCTACATCGTGCCGCGTCGGAATGGACAACTGATCGTGGGAGCCACTAGCGAGGATGTGGGATTCACACCCCATAACACTCCAGCCGGAATCAGAACCTTATTGGAAAGCGCGATTCGCCTTTATCCCACCTTGCAGAACTTTCCCATCCAAGAATTTTGGTGGGGATTTCGACCGGAGACACCCGATGAGTTGCCGATTCTCGGTTCTAGCGCCTGCGAGAATTTAACGCTGGCAACGGGTCATTACCGCAACGGAATTTTGCTGGCACCCGTGACGGCTTCCTTAGTGGCAGACCTGATTTGGGAGCAAAAGTCCGATCCCCTGTTAGACCATTTTCACTACTCCAGGTTCTACGCTGGATCTAAACCCATCAATGCAACCCCCAAAATGCTTCAAATAAGCCATCCTTCTGAATCCGGGAGAATTCAAGGCTCGTCCCTACAGATGAATCATTCCTTGGAAACCCTGCCATCCGATCCTTTAATTATTGCGGGTCGGACTTTTCGCTCTCGCCTGATGACTGGTACCGGCAAGTATCGCAGCATCGAAGAAATGCAGCAAAGTATTGTGACTAGCGGTTGCGAAATTGTTACTGTGGCGGTGCGCCGGGTACAAACAAAAGCGCCCGGACATGAAGGGCTGGCTGAAGCGTTGGATTGGACAAAAATCTGGATGCTACCCAACACGGCTGGCTGTAAAACGGCTGAAGAGGCGATTCGAGTGGCACGTCTGGGGCGGGAGATGGCAAAACTTTTGGGTCAAGAAGACAATAACTTTGTCAAGTTAGAGGTGATTCCTGACTTAAAGTATCTGCTGCCCGACCCAATTGGCACTTTGGAAGCGGCAGAGCAACTGGTGAAGGAAGGCTTTGCAGTTCTGCCTTATATCAATGCTGACCCCCTACTGGCTAAACGATTGGAAGAGGTTGGCTGTGCGACGGTGATGCCTTTGGGTTCTCCGATTGGTTCCGGACAGGGCATCAAGAATGCAGCGAATATTGAAATCATTATTGAGAATGCTGGGGTGCCGGTGGTGGTGGATGCCGGACTGGCTACGCCCAGTGAGGCAGCGCAGGCAATGGAGATGGGGGCTGATGCCGTGTTGATCAATAGTGCGATCGCTGGGGCAAAAAATCCAGCCGCGATGGGTCGCGCAATGGCTCTGGGTGTTGAGGCTGGGCGTCTCGCCTATCAAGCCGGACGAATCCCTGTAAAAGTCTACGCCAACCCCAGTTCTCCCCTGACTGGCACGATTACCAGTTAAAGGCTAAAGGGGCTGAGGAGAATGTAAGTTCAACCTCTCCTTGGCACCCCTGCACTTAGTCGGTACCAAGATTCTCTCCTCTGGCGGAAGTAGTGTAAATAATTCATGCAAAAGATAGAGTACATTGACCCGATTCTTTGTTACAATTATTTACAAAATAAATCCTAAATAAGGATATCATTCATGCGATATACAACCGAAGACGGCGGACGTTTGAACAATTTTGCAGTAGAACCAAAAGTTTACAAAGCAGAACCGCCAACCCAGGATCAAAAGCGTAACTATCTCTTCATGGGAATTGGCGCGATCGTTTTGCTTAGCAGCTTAATATTTGTTGCTATTTCGGCATCCAATGTAGGCTAAGCCTCCACCTGATACTTTTCAGGAACGGGTGAAATAAGGCAAAAGTAAAAAGTTAAACGTAAAAAGAAACAGAGTTTCGTTTTTTGTCTTTTGCCTTCTACTTTGAATTGAACGTAGGTTTACCGTTGAAGGTTTTTTGTCGCTTCTAGGGCGTCTTGGTAACTTTCTGTTCTTCCTTGGGACTTGAAAAGGTCTGCGGATTTCTGAAAATCTGCAACTGCCGCTTGACGATTATTCAATCGTAAGTAGGTGATTGCGCGGTTGTAATAGGCTTCAGCAAATTTAGAATCTAAATTTACCGTCTGAGTATAATCGTCAAGCGCTTTGGCATGTTGTCCTAGCCGGTTGAAAGCTAAACCCCGATTGTAATAAGCTCTGGCATTCTTGGGGTCGATTTGTAAAGCTTGGTTAAAATCGGCAATTGCGGCTTGAGTTTCTCCTAGATCGTCGCGAGCATTGCCTCGGTTAATATAGACACTTGCATCTTTGGGATTGAGTCGGATCGCCTCCGTAGAATCAGCGATCGCTTGTTGATAATTTTCGAGAAGATAGTAGGAATATCCCCGGTTGCCGTAAGCATTTCCGTACTCAGGATTAATCCGAATCGCCTCAGTGTAATCTGCGATCGCTTGCTGGTAAGCTCCGAGGATGTGACGGGCATACCCCCGATTGTAATAAGACTCTGCATCCTGGGGAGCAAGACGAATCGCTTCGTTAAAGTCTGCGATCGCCCCCTCATAATCACCGGCGTCTAGTTTATCAACGCCCCGGTTGTATAAATCAACCGCGCTCATCGTTGCCTTATTATTATCAGCAGCACTCAGTAACTGGCTGGGCGGCAACTGAGCGTAGACAGCAGTAGGAATTCCACCAATTACTGTGGTGATTCCGACAATGGCGATAGTTTTGCGAATGTTATTCATAGCTTGTCTTTTCTCGCCCCGCTGGAAAGGACTGAGGACTGAAAGCTGAAGACCGATCGCTGAGGTAAAAAATAAACATCAGGGGAAACGTGAAATCTATTTTCTGTTTCTTCCTCTTGAGGTAGTCCTCAGCACTATTTTCTCACTCAGTCCTGTCGAATCAATCCTTTGCACTATTTTTTTACGTGCCAGCTGGCTGAGCTTCCTGATCGATAAGCTGGCGGAACTGAATGACATCTTGCCGGGGATCGGCATGGCTGACTCGGACTTCTAAGCGATCGCCAAGTGCCACTGAGTGGGTGAACCGCATCGCCAACTCTAATCCCAAATCTTCTAACAAAATTAATCCTAATCGGTCATCTTCTCGCAACCATCGCAGCATCAGCGCTTGCCAAACCTGATCGCCATGACGCCGCAGGTACTCTAACCCCCAATAACGATTTGTCTGGCGTTCCACTAACCTTGCTTCTTGGGAGGCGGTGCCGATACCCAGCATAACTTCTTGTAACTCTTGCGCTGAGAATGGCGTGGGTTCGCCGCGTAAATGCGCCTTTATTTGGAAATGCGCCAGCAAGTCGCTGTAGCGGCGGATTGGAGATGTTACCTGAGCGTAGGTTTCCAGCCCCAAACCGGCGTGTCGTCCCGGCGTGAGGCTCATTTCGCTACGAGGCATACATCCCCGCATTGCACAAAATCTCACAGGTCCCGCGGGCAGCTGCAATAGTTCCTCTTCTGAGGGAAGTTCGGGTTGGGGTTGACTGCGAAAGGGCAGAGGAATATTGTGAGTTTTGCCGTAGTGGGCAGCCACTTCACCCGTGAGAATCATCATCTCTGCCACCAATTGGCGTGCGGGTGAGTCTTCCAAAATTTCAATGATGATTTCGTCACCATTGACTTTAATCATCGCCTCTGGCATATGGATGTTAATCGATCCTTGGGACTGCCGCCATGATTGGCGACGTTTCGCCCAAGAAGCGATCGCTGTTATCTCTGGTTCTGCCTGGATACCCAGTTGCAGCATCTCATCCACATCGTCGTAAGTCAGGCGATAGGTCGGCTTAATTAAGCTGGCACTGATGCAATAGTCCTCTACGGCACCTTTTTCATCCAAAAGCACGCCAAAGCTCAGCGCCCAACAAATTTTTCCTTGCACTAAGCTCATCGGCCCGGTTGCCAAACTCGGCGGGAACATCGGAATCATCCCCGTCGGTAAATACAACGTTGTGGTACGCCGTCTAGCTTCTAAGTCTAATTCATCTCCTGGGGAAACCAAGCGCGAGGGGTCGGCAATGTGTATCCAAAGCCGCTGACGCCCATCGGCGAGGGTTTCCATACTCAATCCATCGTCTATTTCCTTTGTACTTTCATCATCAATCGTGTACACCTTCAAATGAGTCAGATCTAATCGGTGCTCATCCGAATCGTTCGGCGCGAACTCAGCATACTGCTTAGCCACTTCTATCACCTTGTCTGGAAAGTGAACGGGGATCTGACTGCGCCGCAGATATAGATTTTCGTGAGGACTCCACAATCCCAAATCCACCAGCAGTTGAAACGCAGCTTGGGGAGTTCCGGGGCGTCCAAGCTCGCTCATTGTTTCCAAAACAGGTGCTGGAGGGGGATAGGCGCGATTCAGAGATTCTTGATTGAGTCCAGCACGAACGACATCTGTCAACAGAGCCGCATATTTTTCAATGGCTTCCAGGCGTTGACGTTCGCGGCGTTCCCACTCTACCTGTTCGCCAGAGAGCGCCTTTTGCACGCGCTCTACAAATTCTTGTCGCCGCAAGAGCCGTTCTTTTTCGACTTCTATCTGATGTTTTAGTTCTGCTACCTGAGTAGCAGGACGCGGCTCGTAGCGATCGCCTTTTTGCTTGAAATAAAGTCTATCTTCAGATAGCAAATAGTACGCTGCGTAACATAGGGGGGCACTTTTGTCAGAAAACAGCACTGACGCCATTTCCACATCTGTAACGCTCGTTCCATCCTCTACCAATAATTCCCATGCTACCTCCAAGCCAGTTGGGTCCAGATAGCGCTGTACCTCTTGGAGGAAGCTGGAAATTTGTGCAGGTTTATAGCTTTCACCTGCAATCTTATAGGTCATTTGTCGGGGATGGATGGTGTGGGATTGACCTTTCTCGTCTACCACAATCCAGTGCGTTTTGCCTTCTTGACGTTCTGCAACAGCAAGACGCCGCTCTCCATGCAGCCGAAACTCAATTAACGTTCCTTTCTCCACAAGTTTTTGGCTTACGCAGTAGCATTCATTGGACAGCCCATCTATCTACCAGTTTAGCGGCGTGGCGATTGTAAATTGTAGATTTTCGATCTAAGTCCAAAATCCACCCATCCCCAATCCAAAATTGAGTTAACCTTCAGGGTTAATAAAGGGCAACAGAGCTAAAAGGCGTGCCCGCTTAATTGCTACGGTTAAATCTCGTTGTTGCTTTGCTGTTAAACCTGTAATTCGGCGAGGCAGTATTTTACCCCGCTCTGTAATAAATTTCCGCAACAAATCGACATCTTTGTAGTCGATAGGTTCGTCAGGTTTAATTGGGGAAAGGCGGCGACGGAAGTAAGTCATCGTTGGTGATTCGTTGTTAATTGTCAGCACTCAGCACTCAGCAGTCATTGGTCATTAATCAAAAACTAATGACTCAGGACTGATGATTACTTAATTTCTTTGTGGACGGTATGTTGGTTGCAGTGGGTGCAAAACTTTTTCAGTTCAATCCGCGCCGTCGTGTTCCGGCGGTTCTTGGTGGTTGTGTATCGGGAAACACCCGGCGATCGCTTGGCGATGTTGGTGCGACAGTCGGTGCATTCCAACGTCACAATCAGGCGCGCCCCCTTCTTACTTGCCATAATGCTATTTCTACAAAATTCAAGAGGACAAAATTAAACACAAACCAATATTATTTCATACGACGAGTCACTTGAGCAAGTAATTTTTTGACGCGGATATCTAAAGAATAACCTCGGCGCGTCTGCACGATACAAGTTCGCCCAACGCGATCGTGAAAAGCTTGTTGCCACTCAGCATCTGCAAAAGCCACTCCACAATCCACTGCTAGAGGGCTGATCAGCAGCAGTAAAGAGACCCCGTTCGACACCCCAATGGTCAGTCCCACCATCGCCAAAACAGCAGCGAATCCCAGAATCCCTTCGCGCTTGCATAACTCAAAAAGCCCAGGAGTTTTGCGGTATTTGGGATCGACGACTTTCATATCCAAAGCCCAGCGGCCCACACTCTGTCCCTGATTTCGCGCAACCAGAAGCACTCGCCCAGCTAGCCATGCGATAATGAAAACCAAGATTTGTGCAATCGGGATACCCGGAGTATTTGCCCCAAAGGGCAAGCTAAAGAGCCAAATAATTAGAAAATCAATCGCAAAAGCAATACACCGTCGCTCAATTGGCACCTTAGGTAATCGGCGGTTGGTCAGTTCGTTACGCATGAAAAATAGCTTTTCCGACGGTCTATTTCCATATTAAGCTTTCACCTAACCGCTTTTTGTCTGTTGTCCGTGAATGTGTTGATAGCGACGACTCTAGGGGTACGGCTCTCCAAACAGTGCCCACCAACTAACTGGCATCGGCGGGTTTCATTGGATAGACAAAAGCGACTCACCGATATCTTGGTTAAAAGAGCCGCTAGGCAATGCAACTAACCTGTAGATGCGATGAATCAGCGTCTCTACTAACTGACAATTTTTTAGACAATTCTTGAGAAGAGGCTGGATTGATGGCGATGCTGTTGGTTAAAGAAGCAGAGGCAATCATTTTCGATTTAGTGCAACCTCTAGATAACCAGATGGATGCTGAGGTTGTAGACCTCTCTCGTGCCAATAGTCGGATTCTAGCGGCTGCGGTGACGAGCGAGTTGGATTTTCCCCACTGGACGAATTCAGCAATGGATGGGTATGCGGTGCAATTTTCCGATGTGCAGGGAGCTAGCGCCGAACAGCCAGTGGTGCTGGAAATTGTAGAAGAGATTCCAGCCGGATATCAACCGCAGCGATCGCTCCAAACTGGGCAAACCGCCCGCATTTTGACAGGTGCGGTGATGCCAGAGAGCGCTGATACTGTAGTGATCCAGGAAGTAACGCGGCGGGAGGAGAAGCAAGTGTTTATCTTCGCTGCTCCAGCAGAATTAGGAGCCTTTGTGCGTCACCGGGCAGCTTTTTACCAGGCGGGAACTACCCTTTTGCCAGGGGGAATTAGACTCAATGCTCCGGAAATCGCTATTTTAGCAGCGGCTCAGTGTACTCAATTGCCCGTTTACCGACGCCCTCGCGTGGCAATTCTGTCCACTGGCGACGAATTGGTGAAACCGGAGCGACCCCTGAAGCCCGGTCAGATCGTGGACTCCAATCAATACGCCCTCGCTGCATTAGTGGCACAGACGGGCGCAGAACCTCAGATGCTGGGGATTGTCAGGGATGAACCAGAGGCACTCAAGAAAGCGATCGCGCAAGCTGTCGCTACCGCTGACGTGGTCATTTCTTCCGGTGGCGTTTCCGTAGGCGACTACGATTATGTGGATGAAATTCTTGCCCAACTCGGTGCTGAGATTCATATCCGTGCTGTTGCGGTTAAACCCGGTAAACCTTTAACCGTCGCCAGATTTCCCAACGCCCAGCGTCCGATTCTATACTTTGGTCTCCCGGGAAATCCAGTTTCTTCCTTGGTGAGTTTTTGGCGATTTGTGCAGCCAGCCGTGAGAAAACTTGCCGGTCTAGCTGAGGGTTGGGAGCCAAAGTTTGTACAAGCGCGATCGCATCACGATTTGCGTTCAGACGGCAAACGAGAAAGCTACCTCTGGGGCAACATGAATTTAGCAAACGGTGCTTATGAATTTCATTTGGCTGGCGGTAGTCACAGTTCCGGTAATTTAATTAATCTTGCTCAAACTAATGGTCTGGCTGTTTTACCAGCAGGTCAAACCTTCATTGCATCTGGAGATCCGGTGCAAGTTTTACCAATTGGTTAACCCAAAGAGTCATTGGTAAAAACTTTAAAGTTTTGAGTTTTGAATTACAGAACTCTCTTCGTACTCAAAACTTATTGCGCTTAGTTCCTTCCAATTACCAAAAACCTCTTTTGCCAGTGGGTAAAACGGTTGCCCAATTCGTTTTTGCCTGCGATAGCTGTTCCTCGCTAACTTTTGCCCCCGTGAGATTAGCGCCACACAAATTTGCACCTCGGAGATTCGCATGATTGAGATAGGCAAAGCTCAAATCTGCACCGCGTAGGTCAGCTCCTTCCAAATTTGCCGTGCTGAAGTAAGCCCTGCCCAAATTTGCCTCCTTCAGAATTGCCCCAACTAAATTCGCCCTGCCAAAATCAGCACTTGACAAGTCAGCGCCCTGAAGGTTGGTTTTAGCTAACTTAGCCTGATGAAAAATGCCTCCTGATAGGTTAACCCGTTGCAGGTTCAGCGCGCTTAAATCTTGAGAGGCAAAGTCTCGTCTACCTTTGGTGTAGGCAGTTAACACGCCAACAGCATCCAACTTGGCAGGAAGTTTTGACTTAGCATTGCCGTTAGAACCGCTATTTTTGAGCATCGTCGGCGGATAACCAGAGCCGGTAGCAGGACTTGGTTTATACATACTTCCCCCGGTTTGCGGTCCGGTCATGCCTAACTTTTCTCGACGTGCTCGAATTGCCATCGCCAGACGTTCTGAGGCGGAAGTGCCAGTCGAAGGGGCTGAGGAAAGCGTTGGACTGCTTAAGTCTCCAGAGTTGGTGTAGCGATTGCCTGTTTGTGGTTGTCGCTGAGAGCTATTGGGTTTAGTCGTTAAGCCTTGCTCCAAGCTGTCGAGATACGGTTCCAGGTCAAGCGCTCTCAACACTTCCTCAGCAGACTGATAGCGATGACGAACCGAAACCTCTAGCAATTTCTTGAGAACATCGGCAAAATGATCGCTGATCTGAAGCTGCTTTCGCCAGAGCATTTCGCCCGTTGACGGGTTGTAATCTAAGTCTTTTGGCGATTTTCCAGTCAGCAGATAAACGCAAGTGACTCCCAATGCATACAGGTCGCTCGCATAAACCGGGCGCATTGCCATCTGTTCGGGCGGGGCAAATCCAGGTGTCCCAATTGCGTAAGCCGTCAAAGCGGTTTGCTCGGAGCTACTGTTTGCCGTTGTCGGACTGACTTGGTTTTTCACTGCTCCAAAGTCAATCAGAACCAGTTTGCGGTCTTGTTCGCGGCGAATCAAGTTGGCGGGTTTGATATCCCGGTGAATCACCTGCTGGCTGTGGATGTAGTGCAGGACGGGCAAAATTTCGCTTAAGAATTGCTTGACACCAGCTTCGCTTAGAGGTCCCGATCCTTTAACCTCCTGCTGTAGCGTCAAGCCGCTAATATATTCCTGCACTAAGTAAAACTGCTGGTTGTCTTCAAAGTAATCCAGCAGCCGTGGCACTTGGGGATGATTGCCAATTTTCCCCAAGGTTCTGGCTTCTCGTTCAAATAGCTCGCGTGCCATTTGTAAAACGTGGGCTACAGTCGTTGCTGGTCTCAGTTGCTTGATTACGCAACTTGGCTCCCCAGGCAAAGACTCATCCTCAGCTAAAAATGTCGCTCCAAAACCTCCTTGCCCCAGCGCTTGACTGACTCGATAGCGCTTTCGTAATAGGAGTTCTGAGCCACAGGACCGACAAACTTCGGCGTGGTCGTGGTTTTGCGGATTTGGACAGGCGGGATTGAGGCAGTAGCTCATTCAGACTCACCGGGATGCTGAAACCGGATATTGCTACCCTAACTTAAATTATCGAGGCATTAATAAACAATAAGCATGGTACATTTACGGACAATTCTTTAAAGAGTTGCTAAAGACGATTAATCTTTGCTTAAAGAATTGAAAAACGATGTACTCCTGCAACTGCCAAGATTTTTCTCAAACATTGCAGTTAGAGACGGTATTAAATTGTAATCAAACAACTAGCGAACAGAAGAAGCGGATCGGGATTAAGCACAAAAATTGTTTCCATATCTTTGATAGCACATCCGGAAGCGCTAGATGTGATTGGTGTTACCCCTAAAACACTCATGCCATCTGGAAGTGAGGGCAAAATTTTGGCAGAACAAAGGAACAAAGAAGCTGAGGGGGATGGTGCTAAGCAACACGCTCACCTGGAGAAGCGATCGCACTCACCCTCCCCGAAGGCCCTCCTAGAAGGCTGCGTCTGCGGGCATTTCTATCTTTGGCTTTCCCCACTCGTCGCCGGAATGCTTCAGCTGTACAAAACGGTAAAATGATCGGGCTGAGGTAAGTAAAAGCTTAAGCGTAAATGCGTATTTCTCTGAACTGGCTACAAGAATTGGTTGACTTGACGATGACTCCGGCGGAGTTGGCGCACACGCTAACAATGGCTGGGTTTGAAGTAGAAGATATTGAAGACCGCCGCACTTGGGCGGATGGGGTGGTGGTCGGGAAAGTTCTAGAGATTCAACCCCATCCGAATGCAGATAAACTCAGGGTGTGTACGGTCGATGTAGGGGCAGCGTCTCCCTTGAATATTGTCTGTGGGGCATCCAATGCCAGAGCAGATATTTATGTGCCTATCGCCACCATCGGGACTTATTTGCCTGCTGTTGACCTGAAAATTAAACCGGCTAAACTCCGGGGGGTTCCTTCCGAGGGGATGATTTGCTCTTTAGCGGAATTAGGTTTAGCAAAAGAGTCCGCAGGAATTCATATTTTTGGGCAAGAAAATCTTCAACTGGGTAGCGATGTGCGATCGCTCCTAGGCTTAGATGATGTAATTTTAGACTTGACATCTACCGCGAATCGTGCTGATGCTTTGAGTATGGTTGGCGTTGCACGGGAAGTCTCGGCGCTGACGGGTGCCGCCCTGCGACTTCCACAAGCCCCAGAAGTGTCAATCCCGAAGGGGAATGGCGGTCTGAAGTTGCGAATTGCTTCGGGTCAAGCGTGTCCGGCTTACATCGGGACGGTCATCGAAAAGGTCAAAATTGCCCCTTCTCCCGCATGGTTGCAAGGGCGATTACAAGCCGCTGGAGTCCGACCCATCAATAACGTGGTAGATATTACCAACTATATTTTGCTGGAATGGGGTCAGCCGCTCCACGCCTTTGACCGCGATCGCTTGCAATCCGTGGCAAGTGGTGGTGGGGGAACTTCACCGCTCCAGATCGGGGTACGCTTTGCCAATACAGGGGAATCCCTCAAAACCCTGGACGGTCAAACCCGTACCTTGCAACCGCAAAATCTGCTGATTACTGCCAACGACCACCCGGTGGCACTGGCTGGGGTCATGGGCGGTGAAGAAACCGAAGTGTATGAAGGGACTGAAAATTTAATTTTAGAAGCCGCTTTGTTTGACCCGGTGGCAATCCGCCGGTCGGCACGCAGCCAAAACTTAAGGACAGAAGCCTCTGGGCGCTACGAGCGGGGCGTCAATCAGGCAGAATTGGGAATTGCTTGTCAACGAGCGATCGCGCTGCTCTCGGAGTTTGCAGGGGGCACTCCCGTAGCACAAGAAATTGCCGACACCAAACCCGACCCCTCAACTTGGAGTCGTTCGATTGAACTGCGTCTAGACCGGGTAAATCACGTTTTAGGCCCAGTAGAGATGGGAGACACTGAAACTACAGGGGAAGTTCACGCTGAAGATGTTGAGCGCATCCTAACGGCACTAGGGTGTCAGCTACAGCAAGTGACGAAAAAAGATGAAGGCGGAACCAGGACGAATGAAGAAGATTCTAAGCTTCATCCTTCGGAATCCCTGAAGTGGACGGTGAAAGTACCGCCTTATCGCTACCGAGATTTGGAGCGAGAAATCGATTTAATTGAAGAAGTTGCTCGCCTCTACGGCTACAACAAATTCTGCGACACCCTACCAGATAAGACTGAACCGGGGTACCTTTCTGTCGATCAGATGCTGATGCGTCAGATGAGGGAAGCTTTCCGCGCAGCCGGATTGACAGAAGTCATGCATTACTCTTACTCAGTGGCGAAAACTAAGAACGATACAGAAGTCGCGATCGCAAATCCCATGTTTGCAGAATATTCGTCTCTGCGAACTGAGCTAATCTCCGCTTTGATTGACTCCTTCCAGTACAACTTAGAACAAGGTAACGGCCCCTTGAACGGGTTTGAGATGGGACGGATCTTCTGGCGGGAAGAGGATGGACTGATCGAAGCTGACTCGGTTGCTGGAATTTTAGGCGGCGACTCCTCTACCCAAGGCACTTGGACGCGAGGAGGCAAGCCACAACCGATGACTTGGTTTGAAGCCAAAGGAGTGTTGCAAAGTGTATTTGAGCAACTCAGCCTGCCAGTCGAATATCAACCAGACCGCCGCGATCCACGGCTGCATCCCGGACGCACGGCGTCTTTATGGGTGCAGGGAAACCGATTAGGAACGTTTGGGCAACTCCATCCCCAACTCCGGCAAGAACGAGACTTGCCGGATGAAGTCTACGTGTTTGAGCTGGATTTGGATGTGGTTTTAGATTACCTGGATGCAGAGGAAAATCGGACACCCTTATTCAAGCCTTACTCCACCTTCCCAGCATCCAGCCGGGATTTGGCTTTGTTCGCCTCGGTTCAGGTTTCTGTCTCAGACTTGAAACGAGCGATCGCGAAAGCTGCCATTGCAGACAAACACAAGGGGACATCCCTACTAGAATCGGTCGAGTTGTTTGATGAATATCAAGGGAAAAATGTCCCGGAAGGACAGCGCAGCTTAGCGTTTCGCTTAGTTTACCGAGCAAGCGATCGCACGCTTACCGATGAAGATGTCGAGCCAGTGCATCAAAAAGTCCGCGACGCGCTCGTCGAAAAATTCGGCGTTAATCTGAGAAGTTAAATAAAGTTTTGAGGGTTGAATGTTGATTTAACCCTCAAAACTCAAAACTCAAAACTTTACTGCTATTAACCATGCCTAAATACGTAATGTGGGGAAGCTATTGCGAAGATGTTTTAGAAAAGCGATCGCCTTACCGGCAAGCGCATCTAGACG
The DNA here is from genome assembly GCF_014695825.1 of Coleofasciculus sp. FACHB-542. Taxonomy (NCBI): domain Bacteria; kingdom Bacillati; phylum Cyanobacteriota; class Cyanophyceae; order Coleofasciculales; family Coleofasciculaceae; genus Coleofasciculus; species Coleofasciculus sp. FACHB-542. The sequence continues at coordinate 47,582 of NZ_JACJPB010000033.1, forward strand.
GTCTTGCTGCCCAAAAAGAAGCGGGTATTCTGATGACGATTGGCCCGACGAAGGACATCACTAAAGTCTTCGGCATCTATGAGGCGGAAGATGAAGCCGCCGTGCGCCAGTTAATTGAAGCTGACCCCTACTGGCAAAACGGCATCTGGACTGAATACGATGTCAAAGAGTGGATTCAAGCCCTCTAATTCCACCAATCAAGCGCATCTCAATTGAGCAGATTTACTGAGAAGCTCTTCAATTCTCCTGAGAAGTAGGAAATTGAGGGGTTTCTACCTCTCCTTACTCAGGCAAAGCCAGCCCCACAACCACCGCCAGTTGCCATTTCCGATAGAATTTTGAGCATAAAATAAAGAAATCACCGTTAAATTAACCCTAGCGGTGAGGACTATGGTAGAAACCAGTAATAACAAGCACGGTAAGTTTTACAAAAACGCCACCAGGCTAAGGTTCTGTAGACTCTCAAGCAGACTGAACAGGAGTCTACTTGAGAGTCTGGCGTCGGCGAACAGGAGCCGTGAGAAGGTTGGAGATGACAGAATCCACGGATGAAGATAGCCAAAAGACAACACTGCGTCAAGCCCAAGCAGAGATGCTAGAAGCAGGCAAACAGGAGACTTTAGACATCTTTAGCGAACTTTTAGAGCGGCTGTGGGAACGCATTGTCGGTTTAATTGGCGAGACGGCGACGGTTGCTGTTTTTCGGAGTGCCCTCTTAGAAGCAAGTCGCGACCATCCGCTATGCCAAGAAATTAATATCGATAGCGATGGAATTTGCCTTAAGCAACTGAAGAACAATTTGGATGCCTTCGAGCGTACAGCCGTCCGAGCCGGACTGATGGCTTTTACTGATAACGTAATGGCTCTACTAATCGATTTAACGGGTGGAATCCTGTTGCGGAAGGTGGAACCCCTCGTGCAGCAGTTAAAACAACAACTGGAAAAGGGCTGAGGGATGAGCAATATTAAACTAATGCCGACAGGTGTTCCCAACTTAGACGCCGTAATGGGCGGAGGCATCCCTGTTTATTCACTGAATATTGTTGCTGGACAACCGGGGACAGGTAAGACAATCCTGGTGCAGCAAATGCTCTTTAACCACATCCGGAATCACAGCACTGCCAAAGTTCTTTACCTGACAACCCTTTCGGAGCCGACGTTGAAGGTGGTGCGCTATATGCAGTGCTTCAGCTTCTTTGATGTAGAAGTTTTTGGCGAACAGGTACTTTTTCAGGATATCGGGCCTTTTATCCGCGAGCATTCCCTGACCGAATTAGCTGACGAGATTCTCGCCAGGGTAGAAAAACACCAACCGGAAATTCTGGCGATTGATTCCTTTAAAGCCATCCGCGATTTGTCTGACGACGTGAGTGATTTTCGTCGTTTCTGTTATGACCTCTCCGTTCGTCTAGCGAGTGCGCGGTGTACCGCCTTTTTATTAGGGGAGTATGACCGCTCGGATATTGGCGAAGGGGCAGAGTTTGCGGTAGCTGATGGCATTGTTTATCTGAACATTGCACTCCAAGAGGGGGAACAGCAGCGTTTTCTCCAGGTATATAAAATGCGCGGTCGAGCGACGGAGATGGTGCCTTACCCGTTTGCGCTCACAGATGGGGGGGTTCAGGTTTTGGGTTCAATGCTGACGCTCAAACGTCGGGAGACAAGTTTGGAGGAGGAGAGCGAGACGGCATCGACAGGAATTACTGGACTAGATAGCATTCTTCGGGGCGGCATCCCTCAGGGGCGGTCTATCCTCCTTTCCGGCGTCTCTGGAACGGGTAAGACGACGCTTGCCATGCAGTTTCTAGTTAATGGCGCTCTTCAGGGAGAGAAGGGACTGCTGTTTTCTTTTGAAGAAACGCGCGATCGCTTGTTCCGAATGGCAGAGGGTTTCGGCTGGAACCCTCAAGATTTGGAAGCCAAAGGCTTGTTACGGATCATTTTTATTCCCCAGACGGAGATTCGGGTCGAGGAACACTTAGAGTACATGGCACAGGAAATCGCAAGTTTCCAGCCTTCGCGCTTTGTCATCGATTCCTTTTCTGTCTTCCTGCACAAAGTGAAAGATTTGGCAGTGCAGCGGGAAAAAACTTTCCAATTGTCTACGCTGGTGCAGCGGGTTGGTGCGGTGGGTTTCCTGATCTCGAATATTCCCGCAGGCGAAGTGAACCGCCTTTCTCGCTTTGGGGTGGAAGAAACCGTGGTGGATGGGACGATTGTCCTTTCCACAGATGTCAATGGTCTTCAGCGCCGACGCTACATAGAAGTTTACAAAATGCGAGCCGCCGACCATGTGCCAGGTCGCCACCGCATGGAAATCGGTCATCAGGGCATTGAGGTGTTATATCTGGCACCGACTGAGCAAAAAACTAGCGGAATGAAGACACCGCCCCTACTGGCTTTCTCGCCGTTAAACGCGATCGCACGGGAGGGAGTTTTCTACGGTTCTGCTTGGTTGGTGCGGGGGGAACAGGGAGTTGGCAAGACGACGCTTGCCCAGCAGTTTGCGATTGAAGGATTGCAACGGGGGGAAAGCGCTCTGTTTATTGCTACAGAGGCTCCTAGCTACTTGCTACGCCAACAAATGGAAGTGTTCGGAGTCGAGATCGAGTCTTATTTGCGATCTCAACACCTGCGTATTTTAGACACTCATCCTTTCTCTAGCCAAGAATATATCGACCTGACTGATATGGAACGCTTTCTCTACGATATCGAGCGTCACCTGCGGGCAATGCCCAAACCCTGTCGGTTGATTACAGATTCTCTCACCCCGCTTGCTGTCCAGTATGCTCCGGATGAGTTCATCACCTTCATCGAACGCAAGAACCGTCTGCTGCGGCAACTGGATGTGGCATTATTTGACACGATTCTCCCCAAAACACTTAATGAGAGCATTCTTTACAGCCTGCTCAATAGTTACGATGTCGTTCTGGACGTGTACGTTCCGAACTGGGGTGAGATGGGTCAGACGGGGCAAGGTTTTCGGGTACTTCAAGTCCGTAAATCTAGAGGGACTCACTCTGACACCCGCCCCTATCCTTACACGATTCGCCAAGGCAAGGGCATTAGCGTCCAAGAAGGCTTTTACGGAGAAATTTAAATTTATATCTGGTTGCTTTTACTAAAAAGAGCCTTCCTACGGATAACGAGAAAGAAGGCTGGAAAGCTGTATCCTACTCCACCAAATCGATCAACCTCTGGTATGGGTAAAACCCCCCATCTTTGACATAGTGTATCGACGAATACTACAAAACAGGGAACAATATCATTAGACAAATTGACCGTGGTCAGATTGTTGAAGCGCCAAAATCAATAAAAAGCCTTTGGTAGGCTCTCCCGGAAAGCGCTAAGGGAGTACCTGCCAGGATAAATACCGCGATTGGGGAGTTATTCCGTAAAGACAACGCCAAGGGTGTCTGCTAAATTCTGGGATTTTTGGCTGCATCTATTGCTAGCCATGATTTGCCGCACGTTTGCGGACTGGCGATCGCTTTCTTCGCATCTAGTGAAGAGCGCCCTTGATGCTGTTTCTTACTTCCTTGAGGACTAACTGCTTGTAGCTTTGCTGCTTTCCTTAAAATTTTTGCTGAATTATAAAAAGCCTCGTATTATGTTGAAAAAAATCGATGAGGAAGACCTCCTCCTAAAGATAGATCCAATAGAAATTCAGGATTATCGGGTCTTGCAACCCGTGGATGGCTCCGAGTTGAAGTATATAGAGTCCGTGATGGAGCGACAGCGTTTGGTCAGTGCTTTGGAACAGCAGGCACGAGAGTTGGAGGCGAGTCAGATGCGCTTCCGCACTTTGGAGATGCTGTACGAGCTTTTTTGGCAACTGGGTTACACCTTAAACTACGAAGAATTGGTGCGACTGATGTTGGCACACCTGCATCGTGCCGTGCCCCATGATGTCTCAGCGAGCATCTTGATGACTGAAGACTTGTGCCATGTTTTCATCCAACCGAATTGCACCCTCGCGCCGGAAGTTCAGGAGGAAATCCAACAGCGGCTGCTCAAAACTTTTGTCCGCATGAGGGGGAAAAATACCCAACTAGAGGCGGCGCAATGCCCAATTACAACGATAGAGCCACAGGGATTTGATGGAACGCGATCGCCCATTCGCAGTTTGGGTTCGTCTTTCCAAGTGCCGATTATTAATGCTGAAGGCAACCAAGTGGTGGGACTGCTATTCGTGGCAGCTCAAGCGGAGGGAGCATTTACTGAAGAGCAGGTACGATTGCTGTACACGGTGGCGAACCAGGCTTCTGCCTCTATTCAGCGGTTGCGGACGCTGCTGGCTGCTGAACAACAACATTTAGAGAGCTTGGTAGAAAATTTGCCGGAGGGAGTGCTGCTACTGGATGCCAACCAGCGGATTGTTCTGGCAAACCAGGCGGCTTGGAAGTATCTGGCGCTCTTACAAAACCAGAGTTCTACTCCGAGCAATATTGTGACTTTTTTAGGAGAGCAGTCTTTGGAGATGCTGCTACAGCCACCGAGCGAGGGAAAGTTTTGCCATGAGGTGGTGCTGGAGGGAGTACAGCGCCAGGTTTTTGAAGTCGTCGCTCAACCGTTGATCGCCAAGGCGGGTTTAGGAACGAGCAATTGGGTGTTGGTGATTCGGGATGTGACAGAACGCCAGCGGGTCGAGGAAACTTCCCGATTGCGCGATCGCGCGATCGCTGCCAGTAGTAATGGGATTGTTATCGTTGACGCCAGACTGCCCGATTTACCTGTTATCTATGTGAATCCGGCATTTGAGCGGATTACAGGTTATACGGCGGCGGAAGTCACCGGACGAAATTGCCGTTTTCTGCAAGGAGAAGAAACCAATCAATCGGGGTTACAGGAACTGCGAACAGCGCTGCGGTTAGGTAAAGCTGCGACTGTTGTTTTACGCAACTTCCGTAAAGATGGCACCCATTTTTGGAATGAGTTAAATGTCTCGCCGATTTACAACAGCGAGGGCGTTGTGACTCATTTTGTTGGCATTCAAATGGATATTACGGAGCGCAAACAAGCGGAAGAGCAACTGCTGCACAATGCGTTTTATGATGTTCTTACCGATTTGCCCAATCGAGCTTTGTTCATGGAGCGCTTGCATCGGGCGCTTGAGCGAGCAAAGCATTCCGAGAATTATTTATTTGCCGTCCTGTTTTTGGATCTTGACCGATTTAAAAATGTCAACGACAGCCTTGGGCATATTGTCGGCGATCAAATGCTGATTGCGATCGCTAAACGCCTAGAAAAAAGCCTTCGCCACGGCGATACGGTAGCGCGTCTGGGTGGAGATGAGTTTGCGATTCTGCTGGAAAATATCAATGGGATCGGCGATGCTACCCATGTTGCCGATCGCATCCATCAGGAACTGACTTTGCCGTTAAATTTAAACGGGCATGAAGTATTTACCACCGCCAGTATTGGCATTGCTGTAGGGGCAGGGTCTTCTTACCCCGACTATGGGGGTTATGAGCATCCAGAGGATCTCCTGCGCGATGCCGATATCGCCATGTATCGAGCGAAGGCACTGGGGAAGGCTCGTTATGAGGTCTTTGATAAAAATATGCACGCCCGTGCAGTGGCGCTGCTTCAGTTAGAAACTGATTTGCAAAGAGCGACTGAACGGGGAGAATTTCTTCTTCACTATCAACCGATTGTATCTCTGCAAACTAACCAGGTTGTTAGTTTTGAAGCCCTGTTACGTTGGCAACATCCAGAACGCGGTCTTGTTTCTCCGGGAGAGTTTATTCCGGTTGCAGAAGAAACCGGATTGATTACTCGGATTGGCTGGTGGGTACTGCGCGAAGCTTGTACCAAATTGCGCGAATGGCAGACTCAATTTCCGAGTTCTATCCCTTTGAGTATCAGCGTAAATCTTTCAGGTAAACAGTTTTCTCAACCTGATTTAGTGGAACGCATCGCTGAAATTTTCGCGGAAACTGGTGTGGATGCTAGCAGTTTAAAACTAGAAATTACTGAAAGCGCCATTATGGAAAATGTTGAATCTGCATCAGCGATGCTTTGGCGACTGAGAAAGCTGGGCGTTCAGTTGTATATGGATGACTTCGGGACGGGTTATTCATCCTTAAGTTACTTGCGTCGTTTTCCGATCGATAAGCTGAAAATTGACCGATCTTTCGTCACCCAGATGGCAGGGGATAATGAGAGTCTGGAGATTGTCCGGACAATCGTGATGCTGGCTCACAATCTGGGAATGAATGCGATCGCAGAGGGTGTGGAAACCGTAGAGCAACTGGCTCAACTGCGATCGCTTCAATGCGAATACGCCCAAGGATATTTCTTCTCGAAGCCGGTCGATGCTGACACTGCGCGATCGCTCATTGCCAGCTCAAACACTCATTGATTCCTCCAACTCGCAAGTATTGAATTCACTCATTTCTGACAACTCGACTTTAGCGATTTGGAGATAAGTCAGCATCGAGAAGAAGAATAAATTAGGTTCTTGTGCCGTATTTAATTCAAATGAGAATTGCTATCGATTTCTCGATTAATGTCCTAACTACTGGCTGCTAAAACATTCGTGGATGCAGGGTGCAGCAATCCTGTCAAAAGTGATGCCGGACGTTGGCTGTAAGGCCAAGCAAAGGCATGACGAAATGCTGCCTCCTGACAAGCTTGCAACTGTTCAAAATCAATAATATCCAGTGTCAGCAGATTCTCATACTCAAAGGGCAGACGCACATTGTGTAACCCAGCGTTATCAGTACAGATGGCAATATCTACACCCGCTTCAAAACAGCGGTCAAACACCAGTTTGAGTTGACGCATATCCTCCAACGTGCCTGTTTTTAAGTACGTGGTAGGACATACTTCCAAACACTGATTTTGTTGAGCCAATTGTGGTAATAATTCTGGGTATTGCAGGGGGATTTGGATGCCGTGACCGATTCGCATCAAATGCGGCAGCAGTTCCGGATAACAGCCAGAAGGGGTTTCGTAGAGATGACCCGTGGTTTTAACACCGAGCGATCGCGCATCCTTATACAATTGGACAAACTCATCTAGACGCTCGGAAATTTGGGCATCTCCTCCCGCCATGTCCACCGCGCAGACATACTCCTTCTTCTGTGCTGCCAAATCAACAATCGCCCGGTTCACCTCATAAGGGAGCCGCGAGTGCATACACAGAATTTGGCTGGTCACAATCGGATACTCAGGCACCCGACTGGCTTTGCCGACAATATCCACAATTGTCGCCATTTGGCCAATTCGTTCTGATTGGCTTAAATGCTCGGACGTTCGCAGATACGGTGTATATCGCAATTCCAAATAAGCCAAATTCTCAAAGATATAAGCACCCCGAATCAGCCGATAGATGAAATAGGGCAAAGTTTCGGCCGTTTGCGTACTTTCCACCAGTGTATGTAGTTCTAGATACTCATCCAGCGTGTTGCGGGGTCGCGTGTAAAATTCTTCAAACTCTGGATAATTCGGAAATCGTTGAGCCAGCTCAGAATCGCTGCGATGGAAATACCGCCAAAGAATACGAGGCACAACAGAACCGCCAAGATGGCGATGTAATTCAGCATATAAAGACACAGGAACCTCTTGCCGTAGTTGTGGAGTTGTTATCTTGTTAGTTGCTAGGGGTAGGCTATGCGCCCCTTGTAGATGTGAAGCTGCGAATTGTTAATTTGAAGTTGACAGCGGTAGCACCATCTGTTAATAATTGTAATTTGTGAAAACTCTAGCTCTTTTAATAAACCCTTGGCTAACGTAGTTGTGATCGGTGCCCAGTGGGGCGATGAAGGCAAAGGTAAGATAACTGATTTACTGAGTAAATCAGCAGATGTCGTAGTACGTTACCAAGGGGGTGTCAACGCTGGGCACACCGTCGTGGTGGAGGATCAGACCTTTAAACTGCACCTGATTCCCTCTGGAATTTTATATCCGGACACCGAGTGCATTATTGGTTGTGGGACGGTCATCGATCCGCAGGTTCTGATTGAAGAACTGGATCAATTAGAAGCTCTGAAGATATCTACCCGTAATCTACTGATTTCTCAGAATGCCCACGTCACGATGCCTTACCACAGGTTAATTGACCAGGCATCCGAGGAGCGACGCGGTAGCTATAAAATCGGTACCACCGGACGTGGGATTGGCCCCACTTATGCAGATAAGTCAGAGCGAACCGGCATTCGGGTTTTAGACTTGATGGATACCGAAGGGTTGCGCGAACAGGTGCGATGGACGATCGATTATAAAAACGTCATTTTAGAAAAGCTTTACAACTTACCGCCCCTGGATGCAGAAATCGTGATCGAGCAGTACCTGGGGTACGCCGAGCGTTTGCGTCCGCATATCGTGGATAGTTCCCTAAAGATTTACGACGCGATTGGGCGACGGCGCAATGTTTTGTTTGAGGGTGCCCAAGGAACGCTCTTAGACTTAGATCACGGAACCTATCCTTACGTTACCTCCTCAAACCCAGTCGCCGGGGGAGCTTGCGTGGGTGCTGGGGTTGGACCAACGATGATCGACCGCGTGATTGGGGTCGCGAAAGCGTACACGACGCGGGTAGGTGAAGGGCCATTTCCCACCGAACAGAATGGCAGCGTCGGAGAAATGTTGTGCGATCGCGGGGCGGAATTTGGCACCACCACAGGGCGCAAGCGCCGCTGTGGATGGTTTGATGCGGTGATCGGTCGTTATGCTGTGCGAATTAACGGTCTCGACTGTCTCGCGATCACCAAACTAGATGTTCTCGACGAACTAGAGGAAATTAACGTCTGCGTCGCCTACGAAATTGATGGCGATCGCACCGAAGACTTCCCCACCAACTCTCGTCAATTTTCCCGCTGTCAGCCGGTTTACAAAACTCTGCCCGGATGGAAACAATCCACTGCTGACTGCCGTACCCTGGAAGACTTACCCCAGCAGGCGTTGGATTATCTCAAGTTCCTGGCAGAGCTGATGGATGTCCCAATTGCGATCGTCTCCCTCGGTGCTAGCCGCGATCAAACGATTATAGTAGAAGATCCGATCCACGGACCCAAGCGGGCGCTATTGCACGCCAATGGCACGCCGGTAACATCACATCGGTAATAGGCGAAAAAATTAAAAGTTAGAAATTAAAAATTGAAGAAAGACGATTTTCTAATTTTTAATTTCTAATTTTTCATGAAGATGCCAATTACCAAGTCACTATTAGCAACTCACAAACAACGAAGATGGAACATACAGTTGAATGTCAAAAGCGCCCTGAAGGGAGCAAGCCGAATGCCCTTCGTCGCAGTGGATTAGTCCCAGCCGTCCTATACGGGCACAAAGGAACTGAATCTATTGAGTTGACTTTGGAAGCCAAAAAGGCTGAAACCTTACTCAAAGGTGCCTCTGTTAATAACACCTTGATTCAGCTCAACATTCCTGAGATTTCTTGGAGTGGTAAAACACTGCTCAAAGAAGTGCAGACGCATCCTTGGAAAAGAACCTCCCTGTATCACCTCAGCTTTTTTGCGGTCGCGGCTCATGGCGATCTGGATGTGCAAGTGCCCCTGCATTATGTAGGAGAAGCCTATGGTGTTAAGCAAGAAGGCGGCGTATTAGACCCCGTACTCAACGAACTTCAGGTGCGGTGTGCGCCTGAAAGTATCCCTGATTCGATTGAGATTGATGTCTCTAATTTGCATATTGGAGATAAATTGCATATCAGCGAACTCGTTTTGCCACCTGGGGTGACAGCGCTTGGTGAGCCAGATCAAGTGACTGTAAGTGTCCTCCAACCTCAAGTCCAAGCTGAAGATCAAGAAACTGAGTCGGAAACTAAATCTGAAGCATGAGACGATGGCTTTTTGCCAGTTTGTTTCTCATTGCCTTGAAAACCAGGGGTTAAGCCCCTGGCTTTTTTTTAACCGTAAAGACACATTAGTGAAGCCATGCGCGATCGCGCTATAGAACGCAAAAAATATGACAGAAGCTTCTTTTCCCCCTTTAATTCAGCAGATGTTGCAGCCGAGTTTTTATCCTCATCCGGTGACGCAACCAATTGAGCTGATTCAAACACACGTTTCTTATGTGTTGTTGACGGGTGATTTGGTTTATAAAGTTAAAAAGCCGATGAATTTTGGCTTTTTAAACTATTCAACCTTAGAGCTAAGGCAGCATTTTTGTAATGAAGAAATCCGGCTGAATCAGCGCGGTGCATCGGAAATTTATTTAGAAATTTTGCCGATTACTCAGACAGACGACCAATTTCATCTAAATGGCACGGGTGAGCCGGTGGAATATGTGCTGAAAATGCGCCAGTTTCCCCAAGATGGCTTATTCAGCAATCTGTTTGAGCAAGACTTGCTGACGGAAAAACTTATGGAGGATTTGGGACGGGTTGTTGCCAAATTCCATGAAAAAGCGCACACAGATGACTATATTCGTAAATTTGGAGAAGTAACTCAAGTTCGGGATGCCATTGATGAAAATTATCGGCAAACTGAAAACTATATTGGTGGGCCGCAAACTCAGGAACATTACGAGGAAACCAGGCAGTATACAGACTCGTTCTTTGCTGAGCGAGAGAAGTTATTTAAAAGCAGAATTCAAAATAATTGGATTCGGGAATGCCACGGAGATTTGCATCTGAGAAATATTTGTCTCTGGCAAGACAAGATTCTGCTATTTGATTGCATTGAATTTAACGAGCCGTTTCGCTTTGTCGATGTCATGTTCGACATTGCCTATGCAGTGATGGATATGGATGCGCGATCGCGTCCAGACCTCGGCAATGCCTATTTGAATACTTATGTCGAGCAGATGGGAGATTGGGAGGGGTTGCAGGTGTTGCCTTTGTACTTGAGCCGTCAAGCTTATGTACGGGCGAAGGTGACTTCTTTCTTGTTGAACGATCCGGCTGTTCCCGCAGCCGATAAGGAAAAAGCCGCCGCCACTGCTGCCCAATATTACCAACTAGCGTGGGAATACACGCGATCGCCGTCTCCGGCTTATGCCAATGTTAGTGGCTCCTCTCGCCAAGGAAAGCTGTTTTTGATGTCTGGTCTATCGGGTTCTGGAAAGAGTACGGTAGCGCGGCTCCAGGCGCGGCGCTTGGGGGCAATTCACATCCGTTCGGATGCGCTGCGGAAGCATTTAGGAGGCGTTCCCTTGGAACAACCAGGAGGAGCCGACCTTTATTCAGATGAGATGACTCAGAAGACTTACAGCCGGTTGTTGGAATTGGGGATAATGCTGACAAGCCAAGGTTGGTCGGTGATTTTGGATGCGAAGTACGATCGGCAGAAGTTGAGAGAAGATGCGATCGCTCAAGCCACTGCTCACCAAATCCCTTTGCAAATCCTCCACTGCACGGCACCAATGGAAGTTTGCCAGGATCGTCTCGCCTCCCGTACTGGTGATGTTTCTGATGCTACCGTTGACCTATTGGCGAAGCAACAAGCCACTGCTGAACCTTTTACTCAATCCGAACAAGCCTACGTGAAAACTTTAGACACGACTCAGGATTGGGAGTCACAATTAAATAGCTAATCGAAAAGTGGCTAATTGAAGGATTCAACCACTCTTCGATTAGCCACTCTTGGATTAGCCAGACACTTATGACGAACAAAGGCAATGGGTTCAGATCCCTGGGACTCTCAAGTGGGTTCTCTGCTGGGTTGAAGTACTGGTTGTTTTTTCTGATTTGCTTTGTAATGCTGGGGTATCGGGTGCCCTTGAGCATCTTTCTAGGGGCGGTTGGGGGTTTTGCAGGGGCATGGGTAGTTGCCTGGTCAAAAGCCAAAGATGAACCCCGGCAGGTACGCTCAGAGGAGACGAAAGAAGGTTCCAATGGGCGGAATCGGAATAATTCGGCAAACCGAAAACGCTATGGTAAACCCAAAAAACAATATCGTGGCTTAAGTGGTCGTCGCGACCGGGGCAACCTAGGAAATAACCAACAAAACAATACAGCTTACAACACAGAAGATAGCCGGGAAGACAACACAGAAGATAACCGGGAAGAATAATTCTGCTGGGGATGAAAAGCAGAGGCGCAAAAGGGGGACAGGAAGTTATCCTCTTTTAGATTTTGGACTTCAGATTCTGGATTTTAGATTTTGGCTCGTACAAGTCTTGTCCGTAGACACGCTGAGGCATTGATTTTTAGTGGCTTTAAGGTGAAATGGTATAGCAATTACTAATTACCTTGTTCTATGTTTTTGTTTCTCTCAAAACTGCTACCGCTATTTATCTATCCCTTGGGAATTGCCTGCGTGCTAATGATTGTGGCACTGGTATTGCTGTGGAAACGACCTCGTTGGGCGGCGGTGCCGATTGTTTTGGCATTGATTGCCTTGCTGGTGGGGAGTAATGGCTGGGTGGAAAACTCGTTATTGCGATCGCTAGAATGGCAAAATCTCCCACCAGCCGAACTCCCAACTGCCGAGGCGATTGTTATCTTGGGCGGTGCCACGAAATCGGCTTCGCCGCCTCGACCGAGTGTAGATTTGAGCGAAGAAGGCGATCGCGTCTTCTATGGTGCCCAGTTATACCGCGAAGGCAAAGCTCCTGTCGTGATTGCTAGCGGCGGACGCATCGACTGGCGGGGCAGTGGGGCACCGGAATCTGCGGATATGGCTGTAATTTTAGAAACATTAGGCGTCCCTAAATCTGCCATTCTTCAAGATCCTAGCTCTTTAAACACTTATGAAAATGCGGTGAATGTGCGGCAAATTTTAGAAAAGCAGGGGATTCGCCGAGTATTATTAGTGACTTCGGCAATGCATATGCCGCGATCGCTTCTGATTTTCAAGCGTCAGGGAATTCAAGCCATCCCCGCACCCACCGACTTTTTGGTGACAGAAGCCGACTTTCTCGAATCCAACCGGAGTCTGCAAGCTCGAATCCTGAATGTTTTACCAGATGCCGAGCGGTTACACAGGTCAACCAGAGCGTTAAAAGAATACATTGGAACAGGGATCTATCGCCTTAAAGGCTGGCTTTAAAAAGTTTAGACAGTAGTTTGAAGCGATTATTTTTCCAACCTTCAACCTTCCAACCTTCAAAAATGCCAAAAGAATTCCCACACTTTATTCCAGCACCTCCCCCCGTAGCGGACATCTTTGCCACCTACCAAATGACTCATGACTTTTACCGGGAAGCCGAGTACCGAAAGGAACTTGAGCGTTACTGCCAGTGGTATCACATGACAGCGGAAGCTAACCGGCAAGAGTTGCAGAGAATGCGGGGTGACATCAATATATTCGGCTGGTTTAATCGCGGTAGGCGATGATAGTCAATGGCTCATGGTCAATGGCTCATAGCTAATCGCGAATATGAGCCATTGACCATGAGCCTAATTTAGAGTTTCTAGCTCATCCTCGCGGAAGTGACCTTTAAATTTTTTGTCAAACTGGACAAAAACTGGAAGGTTGGCGCTGACGGGTCTGCCTTGCCATTCGTGAATGATTGAGACCACTTCTCCTTCCCGATCCTTGACATCAAAAGGCTTACCCTTATTTTCAGGATGGTGGTAAACAATCACAGATTTGATAACGCGGACGCGATCGCCTACTTTCATTTCTTGATCTCCGGTTGGGTATCTGAGTCAAACTGGTGCAGCCTTCTTTTGAGGAATAACTGCTTCCACCAAGCGTGGTGAGCTGGGAGCGTTGCCTATCAAGACGCTTGGCTCTTACCAGTACCCAAGCATTGTGCTATTGTGAACAACCTTAATATTCTTGCACAGGACGGTAACTTCCTCTTTATGGACTTGGAGGGGGTGCTGACGGAACTGGCGATGCTGAATCTTCGGGAGGGGGTACTGAGGGAACTGGTGACGCTGAATTTTCAGGAGGGGGCGGCACTTGTGTGGATGGAGAAGGAGAGTTCTGCGGCGATGGTGGCACACTCGACGCGGGAGATGGCGTTTCGGGAACTGGAACGGGCAACGGTGCGGGGTTGAACAAGCGATCGCGTATTTGCTGGAACCCTTGAGGATTGTATTTCCACCAAGCATATAACCCAGCAGCACTGCCCCCCAGCAGTAGGAGGAAGACTCCCAGTGCGACGACCAACCCTTTCCCTCGGCGCAGTCGGTTTGGCTTTGCCGGAACGATCTCTACCGGCACCGCTTCAGCATACTTCACGTCTTCAGCTTCAGCTTGCAGAGTAGCTTTCGGCATCAAGGTGAGATTCCCGATCTCGCCAAAATTGAGTAGCACCGGATACTCTGGGGAAACGCGGCAGTAAGTAATCACGACTGAAGTATTATCGTGACCGTTCTTCTGATTCGCTAAGTCAATCCAGGACTGGACTGCCGCCTCCAGGGGAATTTTAGCCTGAAGCACCGGCTCCACATAATCTACCCAGGAACGCTCAACCCAGTTATTGTCGCTCAGACCATCAGAACACAGCAGCAGCAGTCCGTCTTCTTCCACAATGAAGCGTTGCACATTCGGACGAAGAAACTCGGCATCCCGCGTGCCTAGCGCTTGGGTGAGTGCCCCGGCATCGGGTCGCTGTAACGCCTCCCGGTAGAGACTGCGCCCCATTCGTACTTCCCTAGCAGCAACGTCATCGTCTACGGTCAACAGCTGGCAAGAATGGGGGGTAATCCAGTAGGCGCGGCTATCCCCAACATGGGCGATATAGAGTTCGTGGGCATTCCCCACACCAGAGTTAGCCGTCGTCACCTTCTGGGGCAGCTGGAGAGCCATCACCAGCGTCGTTCCCATCCGCCGCCTAGACTCTCGTCCTTGTTCGTCATTGCGGGCACAAATGAGGTTATTGACTACCCGGATACTTGCTGCGAGTTGCTCTTTCACCAGTTCTGGGGGCACGATTTCCGTTTGCTCTGCCACTTCCGCCAAAAGCGCCCGCACTTGCAGTTTCAGGGATTGTACTGCTAGCTGGCTGGCAACTTCTCCACCTTCATGACCACCAATCCCATCGCAAACGATGCTCAAGTGGGGAATCAGCGGGTCAGTTGTTTGGGTGAAGTCTGCGGCTAGCAAATCCCGCGCCGTGGGATAGCAGGTGTCTTCGTTGTGGTCATGTTGAGGACCCGTATCTGTGGCACCGGCAACCCGCAAGCGCAAGGGGAGTTCCGCTGCCTGCTCCAGTAATAGCTGATTTAGCCGTTCGGCGATCGCGCTTTCGGTCGCATCTTCGGCTTGCATCAGTTCGCAAATTTCTAAAAGTGGCGTCACCGCTGATGCCTGGATTAATCGGCACCAACTCGCGATAACAAGACCCAGATCCCGGAGACTTGGGCCAAACCCCGCGACCATTTGATCCCCGGTCGGTTCCGCTAAGGCGTGAGCGGCAAAAGGTTCAAGGCTCAAGGTGAGAGGCAGAAATTTTTTCTCTTCCCGCCGACTTCCTCCGACGTGCTTGTGGTCGGAGATCCCATTCCCATTGTTTGTATGGGCAACTTCCATCTCTGGGTCGGTGACTGGGTCTGCGTAAAGTTCTAACAGCCGCAACCGCCACCCTTCAACTCGGAGATTGTCCGCAACTAAAAGGCTAGAAGCTACCCCAAATTCCGCCAGCGGCGTCCAAAGTTCCAGAATTTGCCAGAGCCAGTAAATCTGGCGGACTGCCGATGCTTGGGGCAAAGCGTCCAAAATGGAAGGAAATAGCTTGCCTGTGGCATCCATCGGGACATTTTCTAGCAACAGAATCTCAGTCGGGGATGGAGAATTTCCCACTGCTGCATATCCATAGACTTCGGGGAGATGAAACCGCTGGGGATATAAGCGCAGGTAAGGGTAAAGATTTTCCGGGAACTGTTCGGGGATCTGAGGCGGCTGTGTCGGTTGAGTATCGAGCCAAACTTGAGGTGCAACAACTTGATATCTGTCTTGCACGAATTCTCCGACCGGGATCGTTGCAGCAACTGAGCCAGTTGCCCAAAGATAGCGATCGCTCTTCAACTGGGAACTGTTCATAAACCGAAATTTTTATAAAAAAGCTTCCAAGAGATTCTTAAGGAAAAATTCCACTGGTTTCTGGGAAATTTATAGCTGAAATGTTGTAGTAAACAAACAGGCAAGATGCCTTCCCAATCCTAACTGGCTTTCATTGGAATAGTTCATCTTACCTTGATAACTATCCTTACCGGGATATCAAGAAGGGATTGAGTTTTATGACGATTTGGTTTCTAGCAGGGTTGTTGGATTCTCTTTTTCTCATCCAGCTGGCGCTCCAGCCTTTGGGATTCAGCCCAACTTTGTTGTGGTTACTGGTAGGAGCGATCCTTTGCTCGATAGAGCTAGTTGTACCAACAGCTTTTACTGCTTTCATGATGGGAATCAGCGCCTTCGTGGTGGCACTGTTAGTCATGCTGCTCCCATTACCGGCGGCTTTACAGGTGGTGCTTTGGTTAGTGTTTTCAATTGCTTTCGTTTACCTGGGTCATCGCTTGATGCCAAGACGAAAGGTATCTTCGATGGAAGATGCAACCGAGGGTCAGACTTTAACAGAGATTTTGCCAGGAGAGATGGGGCGGGTACTCTACGAAGGAAATTCTTGGAAGGCACGCTGTGAAGATGAGAAACTGGCGATCGCTCCCAATCAAAGAGTGTACGTCGTCAGACGGGAAGGCACAACTCTCATCGTGCTTCCAGAACACCTATTGAAATCCTAATTTTAGGGTTTATCAATCTGCGATATTGTAAAAACGAGGTTCACAATGGAAGGATTTTTTGGGTTACTAATTGCTTTAGTTTTAGGCGGATCTGCCCTCTCAGGCGTCAAAGTGGTTACTCAAGGAAACGAAGCTTTAGTCGAAACTTTAGGTAAATATAGCGGCAAAAAACTAAAACCCGGTCTGAATTTCGTGATCCCGGTTTACGAAAGAGTCGCTTACCAAGCAACCGTCCGGGAAAGAGTTCTCGATATTCCTCCCCAACAATGTATTACCCGCGACAACGTTTCGATTACCGCTGATGCTGTCGTGTACTGGCGCATTCTGGATTTGGAGAAAGCCTACTACAAAGTGGAAAATCTCCAGTCAGCAATGGTGAATTTGGTGCTGACGCAGATTCGCTCGGAAATGGGCAAACTGGAACTGGATGAAACCTTTACTGCCCGGACTCAAATTAACGAACTTTTGCTTAGAGAACTGGACGAATCTACCGATCCTTGGGGAGTGAAGGTGACGCGGGTAGAACTGCGAGATATCGTTCCTTCCAAGGCTGTACAAGAATCGATGGAATTGCAAATGTCGGCGGAACGTCGCAAGCGGGCGGCAATTCTTACCTCTGAGGGCGAACGCGAATCAGCTGTGAACTCTGCGAAAGGGAAGGCTGAGGCGCAAGTTCTGGAGGCAGAAGCCCGTCAAAAATCCGCGATTCTGGAGGCAGAAGGGCAACAAAAGACGATTGTTCTCAAAGCGCAGGCGGAACGGCAGCAGCAAGTTCTCAAGGCTCAGGCTACTGCTGAAGCGCTCCAAGTGATTTCTAAAACGCTCAAAACCGACCCCAACGCCCAGGAAGCTCTTCAGTACCTACTCGCTCAGAATTATCTAGAAATGGGGATGGCGATTGGCAAGAGCGGTAGCAGCAAGGTGATGTTTATGGACCCGCGCACTATCCCAGCTACGTTGGAAGGCATTCGCTCGATTGTCGGAGACACGAACCAAGCTCAATTTTTAGATTTAGGCGACGATAGTTAATCTAAGGCATCGCTAGCAACTTGAGCAACACAGCAGCGATCGCACAGTCCAAAAAACTCCAGAGTATGGTAGAAAATTTTAAACGAGTGCGATTGTTGCAGCTGGCTCTCCAACTCATGGACTGGACATTGATTGATGGGAATCGAGTCTCCGCACTGCAAACAAGTTAGGTGGTGCTTGTCTTGTTGCACGGAACTGTAGAGCGATTCGCCACTTGCCAATGTCCGTACCTGGACGACACCATCCAGTTTTAAGGCTTCCAGGGAACGATAGACGGTTGCTAGTCCCATGCTTTGGCTACGATTGCGAAGTTCTACATAAATATCTTGAGCTGAGACAGCTCGGTTCATCGTCTTGAGCAGATTCAAAATACGCTCCTGACTGCGGGTGCGTTGGGCTTTCATGGTCTTCAGTTTTGCTAGATATCCTTAATATGTTTCAGGTTGTCGCTGATACCTTTATCTCTTTCCAGCTTAAATTGCGAGAACTTCACGCAGCTCACACCCTTCCCCCCTTAGAATAAAACAAATATCACCTATCTAAGGGAATAATTTATAGGAATGGCTGTGAATCGGAAATATCAAGCGAAAATCTACGTGACTCTGCGCCCTTCAGTTTTAGACCCAGCAGGCACGGCGGTACAGTCTGGGTTGGGGCATATGGGATATGCCAATGTTGAGCAGGTGCGAATCGGAAAGTATATTGAACTGACTCTGATGGCAGAGAGTGAGGATGAGGCGCGGCATCAATTAGATCGGATGTGCGATCAGTTGTTGACGAATCCGGTAACCGAAAACTATCGGTTTGACCTAACTGAGATGTCGGGTCAGATAGAGACGGAGATATTCTTTTAGGATAATAGGGGCTAGGTAGTTGGTAGTTAGTAGCGATGGGTCATTTGTGAAGAACCAATCGCTACTGATGACTTCTGGCTAGCCAGTCTTCCATTAGCGATTAGCAATATGAAATTTGGGGTTGTTGTGTTTCCGGGTTCTAATTGCGATCGCGATGTCGCCTATGTGACTCGCGATTTGCTACATCAGCCAACGCGGATGGTTTGGCATGAAGACACGGATATTTCCGATCTCGATGTGGTAGTGATTCCGGGTGGCTTCAGCTACGGCGATTATCTGCGATGTGGCGCGATCGCTCGTTTCTCTCCGGTGATGCAAGCAACGATTAAACACGCCCAGCAAGGGAAGTTTGTCTTGGGTATCTGCAACGGGTTTCAGGTGCTAACAGAGGCGGGACTCTTGCCAGGGGCGCTTACCCGCAATCAAGAGTTGCATTTTATTTGCGATCGCATTCCCCTGAAAGTCGAACGCACCCATCTCCCTTGGACACAAGCTTATTCTACCGGACAAGTCATTACCCTCCCGATTGCCCACGGTGAGGGGCGCTACTACGCCGATGCCGCTACTTTGGCAAAGCTGGAAGACAACCAGCAAATTCTCTTCCGTTATCACGGCGAGAATCATAACGGCTCTTTAAATAATATTGCGGGTATTTGCAATAAAAAAGGCAACGTGCTAGGAATGATGCCTCATCCAGAACGCGCCTCAGATCCGATTTTAGGCGGTACGGATGGCATTGGGTTGTTCCAAGGATTACTGTCTGCGGTGGCAGCGAGCGCGTAGTGTCCTGGCAAAAAGTCCGGCGAAAAGTGCTTTGTTGAACCACAAAGACACCAAGATAGAATTTGTGCTTTCTTGGTGTCTTCGCGTGTTTGTGCTTAATCTTCAAGCACCTATATATTTAGGTAGAAATACGTTTGGCTGTCGCAAGTTCCCCCCACAGACCGACAATTGTTCCAAGCAGACAGCACTAGCATCAAAAAAGTGCAAAGACGGAATTCATGGGCAATTATGGTCGCGATTACTGATTTTCAACCAACGAATACGGCAACGAGTCAAGAAACAGCCACAAGCTACAACGAATCTGAGCAGCAATTTATAAAATTGCTCGAAATGGAAGATTTAGACAACAAGCTAGCTGCACAACCTGAACTAGCAAGCGACGTTGAAAGTGCGATCGCTACCGCAATTGAGGCGGCTTACAAGGTAGGAAGTGGTGATGAGCTAGTTGAAGCCGCACACCTCTTTTTGCAGCGCGTGCTGTATCGCATCAATCGGCTCAAGCTGTTTTGGTATGACGATCTGCGCCATTACACCAACGAGCGCTCAATTTGGTTGCAAAAAGTTCGCAACCAAATTGAATCCGCTTGGCAGCAGTGGGAATTGGCACACTTTGATGTAGAAGCACTCCAAAAACTTTCCCCAACCGATGTCAAGCAAGCGCTGAGCGAGCGGGGTGCAGCCGACTTAGATCCTCCCCTATCGGAAGGTAGTCGCTACTTGCGGGAGCAGACAACAGAGGCTGGTTATCGCCGAATCTTGGCAATTGGTTCCTTTGATGGCTTAGTTGAAGGCAGCCGCCTGTCGCGCATTCTGGGAGGCACCGCCAACGCAGTACAATGTACCCTCGTCAAAGTGTTGTTGGAAGAGTACGGCAACGGTCGCCTTTCCCGCAAGCACTCTACCTTTTTTGCCCAGATGCTTGACGAGTTTGGCATGAACACAGAGCCAGAGGGCTACTTCGATTTAGTACCTTGGGAAGTGCTAGCCTGCGCCAATCATAACTTTCTCGTCACCGAGCGCAAAATTTATTTCTTGCGTTACTGCGGTGGATTGACTTATTTTGAAGTGGCAGGTCCTGCGGCATACAAAACCTATCTAGCCGCAGCGCAACGGTTGAAACTTTCTGATGCAGCAATGGGTTACTGGGAACTGCACATTCGGGAAGACGAACGTCACGGTCAATGGATGTTAGATGATGTGGCGATGCCGTTGGTTGACAAGTACCCGAATGATGCTTGGGAAATTGTCCTGGGATATGACCAAGAGAAGCTAATGGGCGATCGCGCTGGTGTAGCGATCGCGCGTTCGGCAAGAGAAGCGGATCGAGAGGCCAATCAATAAAATACATTTTGCCTAAAATACTTGCCGACTTGTTAACAGTCAGTCGTCTTCCATTCTCGTTCTCATGGTTGAACCCTGAGAACGAGAATAAATTTGAATTTTTCTAGTTTTAGTTAGAAGTTAAACAATAAGAATAGGGCACTGAGAACTGTTAACTTCTCAGTACCCTTGATTCGTTCCCGTCTAAAGTGGCTTTTGGGTTTAGGGAAAGATTCTTTAGCGATCGCTCTCCCCCTCCCTGTTTAAACTTTTACAAAGATGTCATGATCTGAATCAGCTCAGTAGATAAATCCACTTGACATTTCTGCTGCTTCCTAAACAAAACACCAGCTAAAAGATAGATGTTCGCTGAGTAAAAAGCCATATTCTTTTCTCGCAACTCTCTAATTGTGTTTTTAACCTTTGGCTCACAACTGTAATAACCAAAGTTTAGAGGGGAGACGATAAAATTAGCAATCGAGTAGCCTTGCATGATTGCATAATTAATAAAGCCCTCCGGATTAGAATAACTAGAGAGCATTAGTAAGACGTTTTCATAATCTAAAGATAAAAGCCGTTTGGCAATTTTAGACCCATCTGTACCCCCATGTAACAGGGGTTGATAAATATTCTCATCTGGCGCTGGAAGGTATGGTGGATTTGAAATCAGATAATCGGCCTTGGGAAGAGATGCCTCAAAGAAAGAAGTATTGTGGATGATATATTGGGCGCTAAGTTCGTATTCCTGAATATTTGATTTAGCAGTTTTCCAGGCTAAGTCATTGAGTTCAAAGCCATGTATAATTCCATCAAATCTGGTTCTCATTAAGGAGTTAATGACTGGGGTTCCATCTCCTGAACCAAATTCGATAATAGTTTTACCATGAGCGCCCTCATTTAAAACTAAACTTTCTAAACATTGAGAATAAAAATTAGATTCTTCTGGGCAATAGAATACATCTTTTACTGGCCTGGATGAAATTAGCATAGTTTTCTCGGTGATAACTATAACAAAGCTAATTCATCCTCTATGCTTTTGTGATCTATCAAGAGAATTATACCCAAAGGCATTGACAAGCATTTACATTTATTTATAATTTTCTAAGGTGTTTTTACAGACTTTTAAAAAACACTGTTTTTTTGAACAAAAAACAACAAATGGCTAATTGCTTTTCAACACTTAGCAATTAGCCATGAGTCATCATTAAGTAATAAATGGAGCTATAAAAAGTTAAGCAACTACTGCCAGTTGGTTAAGATCGCCATTCAATCCACAGGTATAAACTAATCTTTGATGAGTACCTGGAGTTTGGCTAGCAAGCTACAAAATATCTTTGTTAACAAAACCTGGGATGATATCTGTGTGAACGCACATCCATCAGAAGCCAGCATTGCCTAACGTTGTTACTACAAGCATCAAACCAAAGGCGAGGCAATACTGACGACATGAAGCTGTTTCAGGGGTGGTTGATAGCGCTAGAAGCATTAGGGTAGCGTTTGCGGAGGACAACTGTATTGTAGTTGTAGGCGATTGCTAGAATATTTGTGACCAGGCAGGTGCTTCCCAAACATAGCAGGATATAGGTGGGAGGCAGCACTACCCCAACCTGGAACCAAGTAAAGACGTGTAGCACCATCACCAGAGCAAAGACGGTTGCCACTCCAGCACTCCGCCACACCTGAACTTGAGGGCGACAGAGTGCAGCCAGAATCATTGTCCAGATGGTAGCACCCAAGTTGGCTGGAACCAGAAACGCGCAAATGGCGATACAGTGGGCGCGTGAAAACTCAGAGAGGGAATTAAAGTCCAACATCTGTTCATTATATCGAATGGCAAGATTTTACAAGACTTTTTGCGATCGCCTGTAAGCACTCACGGCTGTTGATCACATTTATTCACATACGACTGCGATCGCTTTCCCACCAAAACTGCACGATCTCGTCTAAAACTACATAATTTGTTTTAAATCTAATAAAAACCCAGGTAACACATCTTCTCCTGATAAAGTTGCCGGATTTTCTAAAATTTCCACATCCTGCCCTTGACGATAGATTTCTACTCGCTGGTTTTTCCGGTTGATCAACCAACCCAAACGAGCGCCATTTTCCATATACTCTCTCATTTTCGCCTGTGCGATTTTCAGCGAATCGCTAGGAGAGAGTAACTCAACCACAAAATCAGGACATAGCGGTGCAAATCCCTGTTGTTCTTCGGGGGTCAAAGCATCCCAGCGACGCTCCTCCGGAGCCGCTTCGCTAACGCGTCTTACCCAAGACGCATCAGGTGAACGATCTGCACCATTCGGCAGTTTGAAGCCACTCGAAGAGTCGAAGGCAAGCCCTAAATTGTTTTGTCGGCTCCAAGCTTGGAGTTGATACGATAAATCGATATTACGATTTCCAGTTTCGCTACCTGTAGGGGGCATAATGATTAATTCGCCCGATGCTGTGCGCTCAAATCTTAAATCCCGATTGTTCTGACATAACTGGAAAAACTGCTCGTCTGTCAAGTCAATTGTTAATTTGAGGGTAGAAGGTAAAGTAATTGTTGCTGTGTTCATAAAGTTATTAAAGTATTCACTTGCTTATATTTTTTAGTCTATTATCGCTCTGTTATAAAATTTGTTCGCTTCTTCTTGCTTCTGTATTGGCGCTAAATAAATTGTTTTCTTTTTTTCTCATTCTGGAAAATTTAGTCGTGGACTACCTGCACGAATTCGGAGCTGACTTCTGTAAAAGTCAGCTATCCAGCGATCGCAAAATCTAGGCAAAGGGCGCTACTCCCATCCCCATTGTCAACCTTGAGGTCAACCCTGAGACTGATGTAACCCGCCGTGAGTCGATTAATTTAGTTAATAGAACTTAACATTCGACAACTAAGGCAACGTTCCTGGATGCAATTGAGCTGCAAAGGTGAATGGTTTGTCGTCAGCAACTTTAATAAAAGGATGAGCAACAATGCAATTAAAGCCAATCACAGAGCAAGTCGTCGCCGTCGTTGGCGCTTCTAGCGGCATCGGGCGCGAGACAGCTTTGCAGTTTGCCCACCGAGGCGCAAAAGTAGTCGTCTCAGCTCGCAGCGCACCAGGGTTAAAGTCTTTGGTGGATGAGATACAGCAACAAGGCGGTGAAGCAGTCGCAGTCGTTGCTGATGTCACGGATTTCGAGCAAGTAAAAGCGATCGCAGATAAAGCTGTGCAGGTATACGGGCGACTCGATACCTGGGTGCATTGCCCCGCCACGGGCGTTTTTGCCACTTTCGACAATACAACACCGGAAGAGTTTAAGCGGATTATCGATATCAGCCTGATGGGGCAGGTATACGGAGCAATGGCGGCGCTACCTCATCTCAAGCGTGAAGGACGCGGGGCGCTGATCCACATCTCTTCAATGGAAGGCAGGCGTTCATTACCCCTCCAGAGTGCCTACTCCTCAGCAAAGCACGGGGTTGAGGGCTTTCTAGAATCTCTGCGCGTCGAGCTGCAACATGAGGGAATCCCCATCAGTGTGACGAGTGTGAAGCCATCCGTGATCAACACGCCCTTCTACAACAACGGTCGCACAAAATTAGGCGTCAAGCCGACGGGAATACCGCCGTACTATGAGCCGAACCTTGTTGCTGATGCGATCCTCTACGTAGCCGAACACCCCACTCGTGACTTTATTGTGGGGGATGTGGGCAAGCTGTTAGATGTGGTTCAGCGCATCTCACCGGGACTGGTGGATCAAATTTTGGTTCTCATCGGCTTCAATTTTCAGAAAACCAACGAGCCAAAGTCTGAAGATGCGCCAGATAATCTTTACGAGCCGATTCTCAGCCATGACAAAGTAGAAGGAGATTTTGGCAATCTAACGATTCCCTCCTTTACTGACTGGCTGGATAAGAATCCGCCGGTTAAATGGGGCGCTGTAGCAGCTGCGGCGTTGGGAGTTGCCGCAGTCGTCAAAGAGTTTTTCCCAGGAAATAATATTTAAGGCGATCGCATCAGGGACACTACTCGGTTGAAGCGATCGCATCCAACCTCAGCCGCCTTCTCATCTAAAGTTGCGATCGCTCTCATAATTCTTAAAAGGAATGGGAAATTGGAAAGAAGGCACGCCTAATTTCATTTCCACTTCTCCATTCCCAAACAGCAACAAACTATCAATGACCCGATTCACAAATTAGATGTTATGCCTTCAACCTTCCATCTTCTAGATGCAACACTCGATCGGCAACATCCATAATTCGACTATCGTGTGTCACCATCAGAACCGTGCAACCGCCTTCCTTCGCGAGCTGACGCAGTAACTCAATCACAGCGTGTCCGGAGTGAGAATCTAAAGCCGCCGTAGGCTCATCTGCCATAATCAACTGAGGATTGCCAGCTAAAGCACGAGCGATCGCTACCCGTTGTTTTTGTCCCCCAGATAAATCGCGGGGTAAATTTTTCGCCTTATCCGCCAATCCCACCTGTTCTAGCAAAATTTGTGCTTGTTGCCGTGCCATTCGTCCCCGAATCCCTTTCAGATTCAGCGCTACTTCTATATTCTCAGCCGCAGTCAGCGCCGGAAACAAGTTAAATCCTTGAAAAATAAAGCCAATATTTTCCAGTCTGAACTTTGCTAACTGGCTCCGAGACATCCTTGTAATCTCTTCCCCCAGCAAGTGTACGCTGCCAGCAGTCGGCGTCAAAATCCCAGCCAAAATTGAGAGTAAGGTCGTTTTACCCGATCCAGATGGCCCCATCAATAGTTGAATATCGCCCTTGAAGATTTCCAGATTGACTCTTTTAAGGGCTTGGAAACGCGATCCTCCCGACTGGAATACCATTTCTACTCCGATGCCGATAATGGCTTTTCTGTGAGCCTGAAGCGAACTCATAGAAGGAATAGCATCTAGATTTCGGACACTGGCAAATTGAGTACGGTTGCTTTGGGAAAGAATCATCAAAATTTCTATTCGTTAGGTCTAAACTACAACGAGTTACTAAATGCAATCTGTCTTAAGTAACCATACTCCGGACAAAATTTCAACGGAAGCATCGAAGGAAAGAATCAGATGCAGGCTTTAAGAAGAAACCGAACATTAATGTCTCCGGCTCTAGATAAAAGCTGTTCGACTATTGAATAGCGAGCAGGAATCAATCTATTTGATAGAGATTGACATTAGGGACTAAATAGTAGGTGTGACTTTAGGTAGTACGAACCCTGCTCTCCTCACCGTTTCAAGTGAGATTGAATTACACTCACCTACTTAAAGTACGCATACTCTCCAAAATAGGTTTGTATAATGTTTTAATTTCTAATTGTTCCGCCCTGTTGCCAATATAAAGTTCAACTCACTATCAGTTAGGATAAAACAGACATCTACATTTATTATTGATGGTCATTGAGTATATCAGGTTCCTGAAAACCATCGACTATTATCATAAAGCGGCAAAATTCTAAAATCATGCCTTAAAAACAATAGCCGGATCGACACGAGTCACTCTTTGGATAGCAAAGATAGCTGAACCAACACACATCAGAGTCGTAATCCCAAAGATGGCGATCGCACTTCCAGGCGTGATTAAAATGATGATTCCCTGAGTAGCAAACGTCCAAGCTCCCAACCCCTGGCAAAGAACCATGCTGGGAATATAGCCCAGAACCGCCATCCAGAGAGCCTGCTCGACAATCACACCGTAAATTTTCCAATCAGAAGCTCCCATCGCCTTGAGCGTACCATACTCCTTTAAGTGGTCAGATACAGAAGCGTAGAGGATCTGACCTGCGATCGCCATCCCGATAATAATGCCAACAACGGCACCCAAGCCCAAAATAAACCCAATTCCCGTGCGCTGCTGCCAGAAAACCCGCGTCTGCGATGCCATTTCGGCCTTCGTATAAGCGCGGGTATCTGGTAGTGCTGCTTCTAACTTTTTCTTGAGTTGCTGTAAATCTTGACCGGGCTTTGCCTGCACCAATACATAGGTGATTAAATCAGTAGGAGTTAATTTCTGGGGTGCAGGAGCAGATAGATTATTCGCAGCGGGTGGGTTATTAAAACTGGCGGAAGCACTGGTACATTTTATGTCACCCGATTGGAGCTTGCAGTTTAAACTCGTCGTTACGCGGGAATTTGCGTAAGCGTTGGCAGTCTCCAACGAGGTGAACAAAAAAGTATTCGATGTAATTGATTGAGTGTCTTGCGTCAGAGCAACTAACTGTGCCTTAAATGAGCCAACTTCAGCAACATCGCCAATTTGTTTGATGTTCAAAGGACGCAAATTAGATTTATCCAGCATTACCGTGTAAGGCTGCTTTAAGGCACTCAAACTTCCTTGAATAACTTTCCCTGGACTAAATAATTCTCCGGCTGGATTGAATCCGATGATTCTCATCGGTGAAATCTTGTTCCGAGAATCTCGCCACAAAGATGCTTGGACAATCAGCGGTTCAGCTTGTTCTACGCCTTCTACCCGTCGAGCCTCAACAACTCGCTGCGCGGGTATGGGTAGTGTCAGCTCCATGTGAATCATATCCGCTGAGGATACCCAGATATCAGCATTGGAATTGTCGATTAGCAAAGTCGTAGCGCGAGTAAATCCATTGAAAATACCCGTTTGAATAGTGACTAAGCTAACTGCAAACATAATCCCCGCCTGAGCTGCCAGGAAGCGGGGAATATCCTCAAATAGGTTTTTGCGGGCGATTGATGCCATGAAAGGAGTTGTTTACTAGCGTGTTTATTATAAAACCGGAAAATTGAAAGACAATTTCCGCAAAACGAGCGAAATAAACTGAAAATTGCGTTACAGTACCCCAAACCCGATTTCTTAGAACAATCAGATTTGCTAATCCTATTCATTGTGCTTACCGATATATCCGCACTAAGATGGATTTTTTAAATCTTATTTTACTGTGAAAGGATTAAGCTTGGTTCTGGCTGCGATTTCCCTATAATTACCGACGTGCTGAGAGGAGTTCAATGCGATCGCGTCTTTTACGTGTCAGAGGAAATCTCGCCTATCCAGCGTTAAGCCAAGCCTCTGGCTATCAAACAATGCCGCTGCGCTCTCTACCTTTGCCTTTACCAATTTAATACCCGCGAAAGAGTAAAGAGCGATACTAACTAAGCTACCTTCATAAATAGAAACATCGTAATAAACAGACTACGCTCAACTTAAAATAACATAGGAGAAAAATTCATGAGCGACGAACAAAATCCAGTATTGCCAGAAGATCCCAGCGAAGCAGAACCGGGAAGAGGGGCACCAGGAAACAACCACATTGGAGTTCAATTATCGCAATCAGTATTGGGCGTGAATGCAGCAGATGCGGTGATTCCATCTAATGTGGACAAAGAGCTGAATAAACACCAAGTTGAAGCAGCTAGAGAACAAGAAGAAGGAACTGGTTTAGATACGACCGAGGGTTACATCCTGGATGAAGCGGGGCAGCTAAACAATTTTGCGATTGAGCCTCCAATGTATGTAGAAGAGAAATAATATACGACCTTTGCTGGGAGTGCCAATCATCAGCCTCCCGGCATATTTACATATTTAAAAACAAAAATTTAATAACTTTGCCTGAAATCCTAGCGTCTCAACTGTAGGTAACAAAAAGACGTTATCGGCATTAGTTATGAAAAAAATATACTTTTTGATTATGGGGGCAGTTGCGATTTCGGCAATTACTGGTGCCACTCTAGCAACAGCCGGTCGCCAAACTGGGGCACAGAACCAACAAAGCATAGAAACAAATATACCGGAATCAACTTCGATCCCAGAAGCAACTGCGATCGCTTCCACCGTTAAAACCAACAACGATGCAGTTGAAGCCACAACGCCACAGATAAAGACTCAAACGGATGTGGCAATACAGCCAAAGCTGGATGACTTTCCCCATCAACGCATCGTTCTGGTAGATGAAGTAAACCCAGAAAGTGACTTCGCTCAATTTCGGCAACAGTTGCGGGAAGCAGTGCGATCGCGCGATGCTGAGTTTCTGCAATCCATTTTGCCCCCCAACCAAATTGGCATTGGTCACGGCATCAGCACCCTCCCCGATTTAAAGCTAGAAAATCACAATGCCCCAATCTGGGGATGGCTAGAAAAAGCCCTAGCTGCCGGTTGTTTTCAAACCACTAACCAGGGGCAACCGGACGTTGATCCCCAATCTCCAGGTTGGATTTGTAACACCGTACCGCGCGATTTTGCTCGACAGTATCCCGCACCAAATTCTGCCGATGGCGTTTCCTACGAATTAAGCCGCGTCATCGTTGTAGGTGAAAATGTGAACGTGCGATCGCAACCCAGCGTGGAGAGTCCTGTAGTCGGCTTACTCTCAAACGAAGTCGTCAAAGTCAATCGTCAAATCGAAGAACAACGTGCTAGAGAACGCGCACAACGGGGCGAAGATTACAGTTCCATCAATGGGTGGACTGCGGTGATTTTGCCAAATGCAAAACCGGGCTACATTTCCAATCGCTTCGCTTATTCTCCCCTGGAATATCAAGCCGTCTTTGGCACAGTAAAAGGGCAATGGCGTCTGCTTTATATGCCCGGTGGAGAGTAAATCAAGGTAAAAGTATCGCTATTTCGGGGAAAATTAGACAGGCGATCGGGAATTAAAAGCAAGTTTCCTACAGACTAAGCTTGAAGCGAGATCGATGAAGTTCGCAAAGGTGACTTCACAAAAACTATCTCTGTATTTTCGAGCCAGCAAAGATTCTGTTACCTTGTCAAAATTCTCCAGCCTGATGAATACCTTTGAGAGCAACGTCCATGCCAGTAGACTTAATCATTCTAATTGCCGCACTCATCGTATCCTGGTTAGTCTTCACCTTACTAATTAAGGTAGTGAAAGCCAGCATCAGTACAGCCATTTTCATTGCGGCAGTTGTTCTCGTTTTACAACTCTTCTTTGGCATCGGCCCCCAAGACCTTTGGCAGCAGATAACCCAACTTCCCCAAACTATTTTACGAATGGTTACGGGCAATTAATTAAATTGGCGAAAGTTCATAGTGTAGGGGAGTTTATCAATATGCTTGTCCGATCGCCAATATTTTGTTAAACCCGTCCCTACAAATCAGTTGTTTTTCGGATGCACTGATAATGACCTATTAAGCCATAATCATCTTGGCAACCTTTTCCATCACCTTACTCAAGGGATGATCTGGAAACCGCAGGCAAAAAAGATCGCTACTTGCCATTTGAATCATCTCTTCCGAAAGCGGCAAAATTCCAGCCACCGGAGCATTGTAGGTTTTTTCTACCTGTTGCTTCAAGGCATCAAAATCCAAAACGGGTAGCGCCTTATTTACTAGCAGCAACATCTTAGGCACTTGTAATTTCCGAGCCACTTCCACCGTCACAGCAGTTCCCTGAAAGTCTTGGCGGTCTGGACGCAAAATTAGCACCAAGATATCAGAGATAGTAAT
Organism: Coleofasciculus sp. FACHB-542; assembly: GCF_014695825.1. Classification (NCBI taxonomy): domain Bacteria; kingdom Bacillati; phylum Cyanobacteriota; class Cyanophyceae; order Coleofasciculales; family Coleofasciculaceae; genus Coleofasciculus; species Coleofasciculus sp. FACHB-542. Next base: position 77,575 of record NZ_JACJPB010000033.1, read on the forward strand.
AGAAAGTAGAGTTTCTTCGTTAAGACCTGGGTGGGTGTCAATAAATAAGTAATCCAGATTCAAGGTTTCCATTATCTCTTGGAAACCGTCATTGAGGAGACCAAAATCAAATCCCTCGCGCAGCACTTTAGTAATATCCCCCGCTTTGATACTAGAAGGAATCAGATGAATGCTGCCGCCTTTAACGCCAGTTTTTCTTAAAACTGAGGTGACATCATAAGCAGCTTCTTCAATTAAACAGCGACCCCACAGGTAGTCATTGAGAGAGTGTTCCATCTTCTGCTCATCGAAACCGAAAAGCACGTGAATTCCTGGCGATTGAATATCGGTATCAACGATACCAACGCGATACCCAAAGCGAGCCACTAAAGCTGCCAGATTCGCCGTCGAATTTGATTTGCCGGTGCCACCCCGGAATGAGTGGATGGACACAATTTTTGACATGGTTTACCTCAATATGTGAGAGGATTCTTCATCCTTAACAGAAAACAATCGAGAAAGCCCACTCAAGGGCGCGGGGAATGAACCGTGCGGCTTATACGCTATACCATTTTGTCTTTTGGTTGCAACATATAGATTCTCAGATGCCCTTTTTTCAAGCGTTAGGGAGGGGCTGGAAGAAGGGTTAATATAGTACTTCACAACCTCAATAGGATTACAACCTTATCAAGGTAGTAGAAACTTGCGTTTAGGCTAATTCCCACAACTTGATAGACGCTTATTTCGTTTACTCACTCCAGGTTCTGCCAGATATTTGTAGATAGCTTGCTTCGCTGTTTAGAGGCAAGGCGAGGTCGGTAGCGGAGTGTTTCTCCCTCTTCTAGTTCTTGCACGACGCCTTGAGCTACTAGAGCTTCTAACTGGGTGCGGACAACTTCCTCACTTTCGCCAGTGTGAGCTGCCACTTCCGGCAAGGTCACGTTTTTTTGACGCATCATCCAGTTGACGAGTTTTTGCAGGTCATCGGGCAAATTCATCATATCAAGCATATTCAGACCAATATCAGTTTGGTGTCCGCTGGAATCGGTGGGTGATTGATCGATTCGATCCTGATTCATCTTTTCCTTCCTTGTTCTTCAGCTAATGATGTGAATCGCGAGCCTACGCATCCGGCGTAGCATCCTCAGTTCGATGTATCGATAGATGTCCTCTAATAGCGCTTTATCTCGCCGCCATCAGGTAGATTCAGTCTCTGTATTCCTCACTGTTTTTGCCCGTTGCTGCAACTGCTGGAAGTAATCGAGTTCTTCGCTTTCAGCTTCCTGGCTAGTCTCTAGAGCTTCTATTGTTGAGGAATTTGACTCGGTAGTGGTTTCTGCGTGCCCGTCGCTGCTCGAATTTCTCAAGTTTGCTCGTTGCTGCAACTGCTGGAAGTAATCGAGTTCTTCGGTTTCAGTTTCTTGGCTTGCTGGTGTGACATCTGCTATTGAGGTATTTAACTCAGTGGCAGCTTGGGTTTGCCTATCTTCCTCCCAATTTCTCAAGGTTGCTCGTTGCTGCAACTGCTGGAAGTAGTCGAGTTCTTCGGTTTCTTCAACTTCTTGGCTTGGCTGGAGGACTTTTGGGGTGGAGGTATTGGACTCAATTGCGGCTTCTCCCTGTCCGTCCTGCTGATTGCTTAATTCTTCGACAGGAGAAGTAATTTGGCTTGCCAATGCAACTTCTGGTATTTCAACGTTTGATTCCGCAACAGCTTCTGCTTGCCCATCATGATGCCGATTTCTTAACTTTTTACCCTTTTTCTGTAACTGCTGTAAGTAGTCGATTTCTGCTGTTGTTTCAGTGGCTTGGCTTGCCTGTGTAGCTTCTGGTATTTCAACAGTTGGCTCAGTGGTAGCTTCTGCTTCCCCATCATTGGATCGATTTCTTAACTCTTGCCCCTTTTGCTGCAACTGCTGTAAATAGTCGATTTCTGTGGTTGTTTCAGCGGCTTCTGGGATTTCAACTGTTGACTCAGTGGTAGCTTCTGCTTCCCCATCATTGGAGCGATTCCTGAAACTTCTTCCCTTTTGCTGCAACTGTTGTAAGTAGTCGGTTTCTGCCGTTGTTTCAGCCGCTTCTGCCCTCTCGACTTTTAATTTAGAAGTTGTTTTTTCAGAAGAATTGCTTTCTCGACTCCTGAGATTTTTCGCCTTTTCTTGCAACTCTTGGAAGTAGTCACTTTCTGTAATTTCCGCTACTTGGCGTTCTTTCTTTTCCTGGTCAATCTCAATATCGATTTTTAAAAACCCTTTGACGCCTTGATAGATGGCTTTGGCGTATCCTCTATCTATCAAAACGACGCCGACTGCCGTTGTCACCAGTGCCAATGCTGGGGGCACGAGGGGTATCCATCCTGCTTTGAGAAACAAAACATAACAAGTTCCAAACAAGAGGGCGATCGCTCCCCCTCCCGCAATCACCAAGAGCAAGGGACGCCGAATTCGCCATGCCACTAAGCCTCCCACCAACGACCAGGCCCAAATCCATCCAATTTCGCCCCACTCATTCCAGTACCAAAATAGCGGTCGTTTATCCAGAACTGCACTGAGGATCTGACTCACAACCTGAGCATGAATGACCACTCCGGGCATTTTCTGAGTGCCTTCTTGAGCAGCACTATAGGGCGTGTTGAAGTCGTCATTCACGCTAACTGCGGTGTAGCCAACCAAAACAACCCGATCTTTGACTAAAGCTGGATCTATCTTGCCTTTGAGTACATCTGTAAGCGTTATCTTTTGGGCAGGCAGATTTGCCGAACGGTAGTTAATCAACATCTGCAACCCTTCCGTGTCGGCTTTCCGGTATCCGCCAGCATTCGGATCGGGGCTTTTGAAGAGAGTGGAACCGATCTTCAGATTCCCGTCATCTGAAGGTTCTGCTTCGATTCCCTCAGCTTGCAGGTACATGAGTGCTAGGGTCAAATCCAAGGAGGTGAGTTGCTCTTCGGGATCGCTACAAAGATGGGGGTTCTCTAAGGGAGCGTTCGGGACTGGAGGATTTGCCACTAAGAGACTGCGGCGAACCCATCCATCAGGTTCTTTGACAAAATCAGCAAATCCCACTTGGTCTGGTGAGATTCCAGGCGGTGGCGGAAATCCTGCCTGTTTACCATCACTGAGTTGGCAGATCGTAATAATGCGATCGCTTCCTTTGAGGATCTTCAATAAATTGGCATTCCCCTCTTTGACCGGAACATCCCGAATAATATCTATACCGATGGCTCTCGGTTCATACTGCTCTAGTTTCTCTAACGCTTTGGCAATTGTGGCATCCGAGATAGGCCACCCTTTCTCAGTTTGGATATCTCCCTCAGTAATCTCCACCAGCAACAGGCGATTATCTGGACCTTCATCACGACGCATCCGAGTCAGCTGGTCAAAAGCACCCAGCTCTTGTCCTTGGAGTATCCCTAGTTGCCTAGCTCCCACGACCAAGCTTGTCGCCACCACACTGGTGAGAACAACTTGTCCACCAAAATTTAAAGCTGCTGTGCGTAGGTTGTTTGTGTTTGATAGCAGGGAGCGAATCTTTGAACTGAGCTGAGAAACCATATAATTGCCGCCTCCTCTCTAGGGGCTAGAGTTTTAATCTTCGCTCAATGTGTAGCTTAAACAGAGGAAATTAAGATTAAGAATTTGTATGTATCCTTGTGTCCTTGAAAATTGTTTAAGCCGCAAATTGAGCCGTCAAGAACAAAAAAATTAATTGACTACAAAACTTTATGAAGCTTTCGAGAAGAAATCGGACAAATAGATATTTTTTTGATCGACAAAAGAAAAAGTGCCAACTTGAGAGATAATTTTATAGTAGTTATAACATCAAATTTTGTAATAAGCAAAAACCAGCGCTTTTAAGTACCCACTAAGGCAAGAAACATGACAAAATTAATCGCTAATTTCTAGAGATATGCCAGGAAAAGTGGGAAACTTTGTTGAAGATCAAAGAGTCTTTGTCTAAAACCACTACGGTCGCGATCGAGTTTATTTACAAAGCACGATGCCTCATGGAGGCGATCCCTTTGGAAAGTGTTTCGATCCCTTTGTATGCACTCCGCTTGCTGCTTGCTAGGTAAACCCACTGCAACAACTTAAAGATTATGGTGAACAAGTCTTCTGTGTATTTCACAACACTCTCCTTAGCCTTGTTTGTGGGGCTTAGTGCGATCGCTACCAGCTTTCCAGCCACCGCCACCACAAAAAGCAAACCGATTCAACAACCCAGCCTGAACCGTAGGGAAATGCGTGTGGCAGGACGCTTAAGATTTAGGCTGCCAAGGGTTGGGGCACCCAAAACTAGAGAACCGGGAGCATCGCGTGGTAGCAGCAGCTGCGCCGCCCAAGGAAAGTCGCTCATGGCATTGTTACCCAGCACAAATGTAGGTTTGACTGTAGCAGCTCGCCCGACATTATTTGTTGCTGTTCCTAAAACTTCCGCCCAAGACGCAGAGTTTATTCTGTATGACGGCGAAACAAGTCAGCAGGTAATATACGAAACAACATTGCCGATTCCTAGCACAGGAGGTGTTGTGAGTGTTAGCCTTCCTCAAAAGGATGCACCCTCGTTAGTTGCTGGCAAAAAATACCGTTGGTCGTTATCAATGATTTGCGATGCTGAAGATCGGGGAGCAGATATTTCTGTAGAAGGGTGGATTCAACGAGTCCAACCAAATGTTGCCCTGAGGAATGATCTAAAGAAAGCAGCACCGCGCGATCGCCCAGCCATTTATGCAGAAGCTGGGATGTGGCTTGACACCCTCTCATCTCTAGCTGACTTACGTAACGCCAATCCTAGCGATTTCACCTTAGAGACCGATTGGAAAGACTTGTTAAAGTTAGTTAATCTCGGCACAGTGGCGGAAGAACCCTTAGTGGTAGATATCACTCAGAAGCCAACCCGATAAAGGAAAGCATTGCAGCGAATTAGGGGTAAGGGTCAAGCCCTTACTCCTACTTTATTCTGGCTGCACCAGCTGACTAATTTCTGTCACCCAATCCCGGCGATCGCGATGTTCCAGATTGAGGATATCCTCTAAAGACCAGTGAAAGTGAAAAGCTATCAAGGCTACCTCTTGGCGTAGTACGTCCGAAGGGTAGCCTAGAATTCCCCCGATAGAGAAAGCTCCACCTGAAATTGACGATTGCACTGGGGACACTGAACCGGAATGTAAGCTTCCCCCTCCTGGTTAATGCGATTGTAAAACTCCCGCAAATATGCCAGATCTCGCGAGAAAAGACCCTCTAACAGTGTAGGCGTTACCTCGGTTACAGTACCGATACAGGTAATCACCCGCGAGAGCATTACCAAGACTCCATAAGCTGGATTATCCTGAACGCCCCGGTCTTTTTGGACGCACATTTCATCTTTTGCCGTTGCCAGACGCATCACCCCCTGGCGATGAACGCCCCCTTGAGCATCGACCAATCCTCTAGGGAGGACAAATTCAAATTCTGTTTGGATGCGATCGCTGTCCATCTCGTCGGGTTACTCGGAATCAGAAGCTAGTGCAGAATTTGCAGGGGGGTTTGTGGCTTCTTTCAATCCTGCATTTTCCTGTTCTAGGTCATTAATTTGACGATAAAATTTCTGGAGATAATTCAGATCACACGCAAAAAAGCCTTCAACCACTGAAGGCGTGACCTCCTCCAACGCTCCCAAGCGGACAATCACGCGAGACAAAATAATCACTGTAGCGTAGGCAGGATTTGATTTAACACGCGGATCTCGCAAAGGAACAATCTCATCCATCGCCCTCGACAAACGCATCACACCTTTGCGGTGCAGATTGCCATCCGCATCGAGATATCCCTTAGGTAAAGTAAATTCAAACTCAGTTTGAATCATTCCTTGCTACTTGAATCCGTTTTAACTGTTCAACTGTCATTTCTATTTCTTCAATCTCCAGCTCACCCCCAGCCGCATTCACATCAGAAATTTTATAGCTAGTAGGCCACGCCCGTTGAAACTCAAATCTAAACTGTTCTTCCGCCGCTTGATTATAAATCACCAAAGAACCATCTCGTCGTTGTTCAGCCCAATCTCCATCCTGGACAGCTTGAATCCAGTTCCATAACGTCATCGAACAAGTCAGCCCCCGGCGCAAAGTGATATTGCTGTAACTCACCTTACCCGGAATTTTTGTACTGACAATTCGACCCTTAGATTCCCCATCTTTTCCCCACTTTTGAGGTGTCACCTCTGAGATTTCTATCACCTGTTGGGTTGACTTAAAACCGCTACAATCCATAAAGTAGCCGTCTACTGCATCATTGCTGCCATTTAGTTTTAGTTCTAGAAAAAATCGGCAAGTGGTGAGAATTTCAGGGAAGTCTGTCACAGTTGATACCGCCTTACAACTAATGAGCTTTCGAGCTGATAAATCAATGACTGGTGAATAAGACTGTGTAACATCTCACCTCACCAGCGCAGTTTTACAGGGAGTTGACTTTAAAATTCTTTCTACGCCGATACAGTAAACTTCATCCGCTCGTAGTTAAGCTTAAGCGTCCAAGTTTCCAGTTCGCTACTTCCTGCGTCCCGCTTAGGAACATCAAAACTATTGGGAAGCACGCCTACAAAGCTGTACGTTAACCCCACCTTCCCCTCTGAACCGGAGTAATAGACATTAATTGTCATTTCTTTGCGTAAAGTTCGCGCTTTTGCAGCTTCCCCAAGGTTAGCTTTCGAGGCACAATCCTTGTACCACTCCCACAGCTTATCGTCATTCCCGCCTTGATGCGCTCCTGGCACCAAAACGAGCGTTATCTCGCCATACTTCGGTTGACTTGGAACACTGAGAACCAGCGATTTTCCCTTCGGGCCAGAACCGATGGCATTATCAGCACCCTTTGGGGACATATCTACTGACATCCCACTGACTTCTTTGATAATGATGTCTTTGATATCACCAATTGCTACATCGTAGTTATCACTAGATAGTAACTCAACAGCATCAGCCATAAATAACCTTCCAATCAATTACAAAGTGCAAAGGAATGATTTTTGCGATCGCTTCTTAAAGCGAACAAAATTAAGAATATTGTCTCAAACACCCAGACTTAGATAGATCAAGCTGGATCAAATTGGTCAACCTGTAGCGTAAAGGTTTCTTCAAGCAACCCGCCATCTGCACTGAGTTTCCCGATTTGATATTTACAAATCCAAACTCCGCTCATCTTCCAAGAGTCCACCATTTCTCCGGCTGAGTTATAAGATTTAATTACGCCTTCTGCCATCCTGGCACTCGTTGGAAAACCGCCACCATCCTCTGCTTTTGGCATACACTGTAGCAGCCACTTTCGCATCAGTGAGCTAGTGCTTTTTGCATCTCCACTCGCTAGGGTTACTAAAGTAATTTGAACCGCGGCTTCCCTTTTCTTAGTAAGAGTCTGCCGTACAGCTCCCTTGGCACCAGACATTAGAGCATCACCGTGTTGAACGTCAGTCTTATATGCTGGTAAGTCAACACTTTTAAACTGTAAACCGTCACCTACACCCTTAATTTCTAATTCAAAATTCTCAACGGTAATAATCGCCATTATTCAAAACCTCCTTACAAATTTTTCAATATCAGCTCAGATATCAGCTCTTGATCAAGAGCTGATATCTGAGAGTTTTAACCTACTGGTTAGGAGACCACTGACTGATGCGGAAGATCACAAATTCCGCTGGTCGGACTGGGCAAACTCCAATTTCGACATACAAACGACCCAGCATTACCGTCTCATGGGTGTTGATACTGGCATCGCACTTCACGTAGAAGGATTCACCAGGCGAACCACCGAATAACGCCCCTGCACGCCACAGTCGTTCGAGGAAATTGCTGACCGTGCGAGTAACTCGCGCCCACAAATCTTGATCGTTAGGCTCGAACACAACCCACTGGGTACCGATTTCAATCGAGCGCTCAATGTAGCTAATCAGGCGGCGGACGCTGATATAGCGCCACTGGACATTAGCCGGTTCTACCAGAGTCCGTGCGCCCCAAACTTGGAAACCTCGGTTGTAGTTAGCGAAGTTGCGGATACAGTTAATCCCCACCGGGTTCAACAGTTCCTGTTCGCGGAAGTTAGTTTCGTAGGCTAGACCCAAGACACCGCGAGGAACTTCGTTAGCGGGTGCTTTAAAAACGCCACGGGTCTCATCAGTGCGGCACCAAATCCCCATCATGTGACCGCAAGGGGGAACCAAAATCGGTCGTCCGGCATTGCGTGGATTCGCCACTTTAATCCAGGGATAATATAATGCCCCGAACATAGAACGACGATTGAAGTTAGTTAACCACTGAGCTACGTGCTGAGGCTTTTGTTGCTCAGGGGGTACAGGATCGCCGCCTCCCTTGCAAGGTGGCGGGTCAAGAACAACCATGCGGTAGTTGGGGCTGGGTGCGTTGTTTTCGCACATGCTAACCATCATTTCCATGATGCCGTGAACCTGATCCAAATCCAGCAGACCGCGTTGGTATGCCAGCATTAGGTCGGGGCAGGCAATCATCGACACTTCGTCAATTTCAAAAATCCCTTGGACGCCCGTGCGGTCATCGCGCACCCCATTTACATCCCGTGGAAAGCGTTCAGGGCTAGAAATGACGGGTGGAGGGCTGACTTCATAGGTGCCGTTGACAGGTCGTCGAGACAGGGGTTGTCCGCTGGTGGACATATCGGTGACGGACAAAAATTGAGATGCCTCTTGGTCGCCAATCCCCTCATTAATCGCAGTGATGACATAGGTACCCACTTGCGCCTCGACGTCCGGGTTCATGGTCAGGTGGCTGTACTCTTCGAGTTTCTCTCCACCGTGACTAACGATGACTTTAAAGTATTCACCCGTGTTGAGTGGGGGTTCTGCCTCTGGATCTTCAGGAGCTTTGGGTTCATCGGGAAGGATTGAAACATTGACTCGTCCACCGGGTAAGGCAAGAGCTGAGCTACCATCCTCTTCGCCTTCGGATGCCTTAATCGCAAACATCAAAGAGGGACGATTTCCAGAGGTTCTGAGCTTTGTGGCTGTTTCCTCTGGTGCTGGTGGTTCCGAACCGGGGAGTTTGGTACCAATGCTAGTCACCCAACAGCGTCCACCGCCGTTCATAAACCAGCCATTGACGGCAAAAGGGAGGTAGGCGTTGAAGTCTGTGTAACCATCGGAGCCTTGTTTGGCAAAATACTCTAAGTATTGGCTCCAGTTGGTAATCATCATGGGTTTGAACAGTTCGGCATCACCGCGTACATCCTCGGTAAAGCCAACAAACCCAGCAACACTCATGCTTACGCCTTCAATCGGGCGACTACCACGGTCTACTTCTTCGACGTAGACACCAGGAGCAAAATAATCCATTGGCATAGCGTAGTCTTCCTTGATTAGTGGTGGGTAATCGGTAATTGGTAATCGGTAATTGGTAGGGGCGACCTGCTAGATCGCCCCTAGAGTAGTAGGTAATTGTTACGACCTACTACCTACTACCCCATTCCCTACTACTTCTATAGGTGTGATTGGTTCTCCTTGTCCTAGCTGGTTAAAGGGAACTGTCACGGTTACATATAAAGCTGGACGTAATGGAACCCCCAGCGCACGCCATAGAGCGACGGCATCAATAAGCCCAACGGCAGAAATGGTCATTGACAAGTTGCCATAACCCCGTAGTGAAGGCGCTAGCAGCTCTTCTGGTAGCCAGCGGTAACGTAACAACAGCATCAAGGCTTCTGACAGCAGACGCTGTTCTCCCAGGACGGTACGATCCCAGGCACTGACTAGGAAGGAAATGTCAAACCATAATGGGGAATACTTCCCAAAAGTGGGTGGATGCGGTTTTTCCTGGTTAATCCTGTGGTCTACCTGACTGTTTTCCCCGATGTTGTAGCAGAACAGGTTCAGTGCTGGTCTTACATCCTGCCGCATACTAGGGTGGTTGAAATCAATTTGCTCTGTACTGAGCAGGGAAGTCCCTTCAGCCAGGATTTCTGCCAAAGTCTGGGCAGCAGCAGGGATCATAAGACTGGGTGTTTAGGCTGTATAGGTCTAGATTAGGAAGACAACCCCAGAGTGTTTATTAGACTTTGGTCGAAACTTTAAAAAATGTGTGTAAATACGGATGAAGACTGAAATCCCCGACTAAGCTAGATTTGTCATTTATTTCTTGCGGAAGATGACAAGCTCCGCAAAATGAAAATTCAGTGGTGCTTACATCCGATTCAACGTTACTGAAATATCCTGTATGGCGGGGAGTTACAGATGAAGGTTGGAATAAAACGGTTTGCTGTACAGGTGCATCCACCTTCCTCCACACTCGGTTCGCTAGGTACACCGTACCCTCCCGATCTTAGGAGTATTTGCAAGCTCCATCTCGAACAGATAGGCGCACAACTACCCGTTGTAGCCGCCTGGATTGTTTACCAAGATTCAGATACCCAAAAGCGTCAATTAGTAGCCTATTATCCAGACGAGCGCCAAGGAAATTACGCAGAGTTGCCCAAATTTTTTGCTGAGGTGGGGTGGGAAGATTCCCTACCTGCGCTGAAGTTGAGCGAAATAACCAAGTGTGCTAAAAGTGCATCTGCTGACGCCGCTTGTAGCTACAACACTTATGTTTGCCCTCTCAGCGAGCAGAAAGCCAAAGAAGTTGGGTATTTGCTGTTATGGAGTAAAAATCCCCTTTCTTCGCTGCAACAACAAGGCGTAGAAAAACAGGCTCAATTGCTGAGTCACTACCTGGTGATGTCTCGCGAGTGTTCCCATCAAAAAGCTGAGATTCAATTACTTGAGCAAGTGCTAGGTCGTACAGAACATCAACTGCGAAATCCCTTGGCACTGATTAGTCTTTACGCCGAAAATTTATGTTTAGGGTTGCCATCTGGCTGCTTGCAAGAGCAGGCTGGGATTGTTCGCGAAACCGTGAATGAGTTAATTGAAAACTTAACGGATTTGGTTTATTGCGGACAGCAGGCAAAACTACAGGTAGCACCTTATGAGCTGCGGAAAACATTGGCTGAAAGTATCCAAGGTCTGCAACCTTGGTTAGAAGAAAAACGACTGCATATCCGCTATCCGGAGAAGCCGGTCACGCTGGCAGGGGATCGATGGCAGATGAAACAGGTATTTGACAACCTGTTGAGTAATGCAGTTCATTTTAGCCCCCCTGGGGGAATGATTACTTGTAATTGGCAAGTCTTTCAATCTGAAGTAATCGTTGAAGTTTCCGATTGCGGTTCCGGGCTTTCTGAAGAAGACTTGAAACAAGTATTCACACCTTTTTATTCTAAGCGTCCAGGCGGTACTGGTTTGGGTTTGGCGATCGCAAAAAAAATTATCCTCGACCATCGAGGAACCATTTGGGTAGAAAACTTGCCTTCTGGTGGGGCACAGTTTTCCTTCACCCTACCTCGATAGCAATTTTCAGTGAGTCAGTGGGAATGATAAATGAGTTACTCACCCTCTAAAACGAACAGTCGCCTTGAGGTTCTCTAAAATGTCCGCACCAGCGCCAATTTCGATTTTACTCGTGGATGATGAACCACGCTTTCGAGCAGGGATACGGACTCTACTTGACTTCTTGAGTAATAACGGCTCTTTTCGATTTGAGATTGTCGGAGAGGCGGCTTCTGTAGAGCAAGCGTTAAAATTAACCGCTGAGCAAAAGCCAGCGATGATTTTGCTGGATATGGAATTGCCCCCTGGAGATGGAATTACCGCCTTGATCGGTTTAGGAGAAATGTCCTATAAGGGGAAAGTGTTAGTTCTCTCAGGACACCGGGAAGACGAATGGGTGTTTCGGGCGATGCAGGCGGGTGCTAGCGGGTACGTGTTTAAAGACCGGGTGGCAACTCAACTGTGCGAAGCAATTAACACCGTCATGAAAAATGAAGTGTATTTATCGCCAGAAGTTGCAGCTTGCTTCTTTCGATTGTTTCAATTTTATGCAGGGCGATCGCATCTTTCCGGTCGGAGCATTCACTTAACCGAACGAGAGCGAGAAGTCTTACACTGGCTCGTTGAAGGATCTTCTAATGAAGAAATTGCCCGCCGCCTTTACATCACAGTCGCTACAGTTAAAGCTCACTTAACAGCAATTTTTGAAAAACTCAGTGTCACCAGCCGCACGCAAGCAATTGTAAAAGCCTTAAAACTGGGATTAGTTAGTGCTTAATGGTCAGAATCTGGTCATTATCAAAAGAAACCTTTGTCAAGCTAAACTGTGAAAACGAATAAATCAGCTTTTTGCGAAGCTGATTGCTGAATTTTTTTTATGAGCAATTATTTAGCGATCGCAACTGTCACCGCCGCCTTGCAAAGAACTTTGCAAGCTGTTGTACAAATAGACCTGGATGGCGCAAGAGTGACAACAGTGCGACCCAGTAACTTAGGGAGTGGCACCCCAGAGACGGGAGTGAACATCTACTTGTATCAAGTGAGTCTCAATCCCGTGTGGCGCAGCAGTGCAGATGTGCGGAATCGCAATCGTAAGGGCGAAATGGCAAAGCGCTCGCACAATGCTCTCGATCTGCATTACATGATCAGTCTCTATGGCAATGAGGTTGAGTTAGAACCGCAACGACTTTTAGGCAGCGTCGTTCGTACCCTTAAAGAACGCTCAACTCTAACCCAGGAAATGATTTGGGACACGATCGCTGATTCTAACTTTACTTACTTAGCTGACTCTAACCTCTCCGAACAGCTCGAAGAAATTAGCTTCGTGCCAATGGATTTATCTTTAGAAGATTTATCTAAAGTTTGGTCGGTATTCTTCCAAACCCCATACACCTTATCAGTGGCTTACCGAGCGACCGTAGTCATGATAGAAGGGGAAGAAGCAGCCCAGAAAGCTTTACCCGTGCGCGAGTACAGGTTCAGCGGTGTGGTACCGTTTTCCAATCAGCCGGTGATTCAGGAGGTAGTGTCTCAAGCAGGCAGGTTTCAGGCAATCTTGGCAGACAGTACGTTGCTGATTCGGGGTAAAAATTTGAATAGCAACATCACGCGGGTTCGTCTTGGTGAGGTGGAAGCGACGCCCTCAGAAGTTCACGAAACCCAGGTCACATTGCCCCTAAGTGCCTTCTCTGCCGAGTCGCTCCGCGCAGGCGTACAAAGTCTACAGGTGATTCATCACCTCTCAAGCCCCAGCGCCCCTGTAGCAAACGGGGGAGTCGAATCTAACGGCGCAACATCCAGAGGCAACTCGACCCCTGCGTTAAGCCTCCAGCCTGCTCTCCAACGCAGTGTTGAGTCGAATGTGGCACCGTTTGTATTGCGTCCAACGATTACAGAAGTAAGTATTACCGACATTCAGGGAAGTGGAGATGAACTGCGCTCGGCGAACCTGACGCTGCAAGTAAATCTTACTATCGGCAACAAGCAGCGAGTTTTGGTGGCGCTGAACGAACGGTCAATCAATAACCCAGGCGCTTATCTGTTTGATGCTTTACCGCGTCGAGCCGATACAACCTCGGTAATCATTCCGGTTCGAGATGTGAAGCCAGGAGAGTATTTGGTGCGGGTACACGTAGATGGAGCGGAAAGTATGTTGAGCGTGGATACGGACAAAGACAGCCCGACCTTCCAGCAGTATATTGACCCAAAGGTAACGATTGTATGATGACCACGACTAGCGATCGCTGGCAAGCAGCTAATCAGCGCTACTTCATGGGACAAATTGCTCGCGTGCGTCAGGCGTTAGAACGCCAAGTGGCAAAGATGCAAGGAGAGGAAAAAGTCCAGGAAGAAGATTTTCTACCTCTGACCTCGAACCTTTCGCCTCCAGCAACACTAGAACAACTGTGCAAAACCTTCGGTTTGTCAGATTTTGAGCGGGATATCCTGCTGTTGTGCGTGGGGATGGAACTTGACCCCAGTTTTCCTTCTTTATGCGCGATCGCTCAAGGCAACGAGCGGCAGGCATATCCGACAATGAGCTTAGCGCTGGCGATTCTACCTGCCTCCCATTGGGATGCACTCACCCCCACGGCATCTTTGCGTCGCTGGCAATTGATTGAAGTTGGGACAGGCACTACACTCACCTCCAGTCCCTTGCGAATTGACGAGCGAATATTGCACTACATCGCTGGCGTGCAACATCTAGATGAACGGCTCATAGGCATTATCGAGCCATTGCACCGCTCGGTTCAAAGTTTGGTGCCATCGCACCGACAAGTTGCAGAACAACTGGCAGGGACGTGGTTGCAGGCATCGCAACAAGGTTCGGCGTTACCTGTTGTGCAGCTATGTGGAGATGAGACTGCCAGCAAACGAGCGATCGCATCTGCAACTTGCGCTCTTTTGCAGCTCAACTTAAATGCGATGTCCGCCCAAGTCATTCCCACCAGTCCCAGCGACTTTAACAGTATCCTGCGGCTATGGAATCGGGAAGCCATTTTAAGTGAGAGTGTCCTGTTACTCGACTGTGACGATGTCGAGACAAGCGATCCAGCGCGAGAAAATGTTATCGCCACGTTGATAGAAGGAGTCACCAGCCCGATAATCGTCACTAGTCCCGAAAGAAGGCGATCGCGGCAGCGTCCCTCAATTACGATTGATGTTAGCAAGCCAACTGCCCCCGAACAACGGGCTATCTGGCAAGATGCTTTGGGTGAAGCAGCAGAAAGCTTGAACGGACATCTAGATACGCTGGTATCCCATTTCAGCCTTAGCGCCCCTTCTATTTACGCTGTTTGTACTGAGGCAAAAGGTAGAGGAGATAATAAAGAATCTCTCTGTTCACTCAGTCCTCAGTCCTCAGTCCTCATCCCTCAGTCCTCACCCCTCAGTCCTCAAGAAACGCTCAGCACCCTCTTGTGGGATACCTGCCGTTCACAAGCTCGCCAGAGACTCAACGACCTGGCTCAACCCATTATCCCAGGAGCCAGTTGGGATGAGCTGGTATTGCCAGAGGCACAGCGACAGGTGTTGCGCGACATTGCCGCTCACGTTCGGCAACGTGCCAAAGTGTACGAAAACTGGGGATTTGGCGGCAGCGGACGCGGCTTGGGCATCAGCGCCTTATTTGCCGGAGGCAGCGGTACTGGCAAAACAATGGCAGCAGATGTACTGGCTGGCGAATTGCAGCTAGACCTTTATCGCATCGACCTGAGTTCCGTCATCAGTAAGTATATCGGGGAGACAGAAAAGAACCTGCGGCGCGTATTTGATGCCGCAGAAGCTGGGGGAGCAATTCTGCTGTTTGACGAAGCTGACGCCCTGTTTGGCAAGCGTTCTGAAGTGAAAGACAGTCACGACCGTCATGCCAATATTGAAGTTGCCTACCTGTTACAACGCATGGAAGCTTACCGAGGCTTAGCGATTTTGACGACTAATTTAAAAGGTTCTCTCGATCAGGCATTTCTGCGCCGGATTCGTTTTATCGTTCAGTTTCCCTTCCCTGATGCCACCCAAAGAGCTGAAATTTGGCAGCGCATCTTCCCCAGAAAAACACCGACTGAAGGGCTAGATCCTGTGAAGCTAGCACGGCTAAACGTCGCCGGGGGAAACATTCGCAATATTGCCCTCAATGCAGCCTTTATCGCCGCAGATGCCAATGAGCCGGTCGGGATGCAACACATTTTGCAAGCAGCAAAAAGCGAATATGTCAAACTGGAAAGACCTCTCACCGATGCGGAAGTGAAAGGCTGGGTGTGAAATAAGAAAGCGAACCGACAGGTCGGCGCTAGGCTAACGCCTCGCTTCGCTAACGCTATCGCGCTAATTATTCTTTACAGCTGATTAAACTTATAAACCAGGGATTTCTGACAATTCCCCTTCCAACTCTTCTACCTTAAATCCGGTTGTATCTTTCCATTCTTCAACTGTAAAGTGATAACCACATTCTTCAGCCATTTTGACTAATGTTTCCAAGTCGGGTGCAGAGTTGAGCTTTTCCCGTAAGCCGGAGTCAGTTTGAACAGCTCTAAAAAGTTTTATTACTTCCTCTTTTGCCATAAGTTTATATTCCCAGTACGTTAAATCAATGTTAACTTACCATCCACCTATCGCTTATCCGGAGAATTTTCGGTGGCACTGACAAACATTCCCAAAATTGTTCTGAGGGAGTATCTAAGGCGGAACCCCCCCCATTTCAGACTCCACCAATACGGTTGGTTGAGTCAATACCAATGGATTGCGCCTGTCGTTGATGAAATCAAAACCGAACTCGATCCGCTAACGCTAGAAGAACCAACGACTCCATCAGACCTAACAGAAGTACCGCCGCCTCAATTTACCCCGCAGGTTCAGGGAGTTGACCACCTCTACAGACAGTACCGTTGCAAGTATAGTGAAGCCTTAAGCTGCACCTTACCGCTACAAACGGTTCAGCAAGATCCAACCGCCAAATATTGCTCAGAATGTAGTTTCCCAGCTACCTTAGCCGAGAAAAGTGAGATCCGGGGGCGTCGGGGAAGATATCGGATCGAAGGCTTGTTGGGACGCCGGGGAATGGGGCGACTGTATAAGGGAATTCAGGTTGCCGATCAGCAGCCAGTTGTGATTAAAGAGTACCTGCTTCCCGACCGTTGTTTCAACGAGGAAGAAATCCGCCTGCGTCAGCAAACCTTCGAGTTAGCAGCCGGTTTGACTCTAGCAGATGGAAGAGTCCAAGATGTTCGCTTGCGTCACCCTTGGGACGCTATTTCTGACCCGATTGCGGAACGCTGCTATCTTGTTACCACGAGCAATTTAGATACCCATCCAACTCTAAACGCCTGCCTTGCCGCCAATGGTGCGATGACCAGTCGGCAAGTGCGCCAAGTTCTCAACCAAGTCCTGCAAACCCTGGAGTTTCTCCACGGTCAAAAGTTCAGTCTGCCCTCCGGTCAGGTGCAGCAGGGAATCGCTCACGGCAATATTAGTTTAGATAGTCTGCTGATGGTGACAGACGACCAGAAATTTTTTATCCATGTATGCGATTTGGCGCTTTGGGAACGTCTGTTCGACCTGCCAACTGCCCAAACCGTTATCCCTACAGTTACCCAAGACTTAATCGCTTTGGGATACGTGGCTTTTTACCTGTTAGTAGGACGCTCTACTGACCCCGTTTCCGGTCAGCTGCTTGACCCCAAGGATGAACAGCAATGGCCTGTAGTGGAACCTCACCTCAAAATGTTCATTTTTCGCCTTTTAGGGCTAGATGTCAGTTTTGAGAGTGCTGAGGAAGCACGACAAGCACTGTTGAAGTTGCCGCCGGAGAAACTAGTCGATCTGGTAGTTGTAGACACAGTGCCGCTAGAAGAGCAAAAAACCAAGCTGCGCCGTCCTCCCTGGCTGCTGTTGGGTGCTTTGGGAGTGACTTTGTTGGGAATACTCATTTGGTTTTTGATTCCGAAGTCCCAAGCGGGTAATCGTGCCGCCGATGATGATTTTCTGGTTTGTTGCATCAAGGAAATCCCTGGTATTCCTGCGGGTAAGTTTACTTACACAGCAGAAAAAGACGGAACATGGAGCTATATCCTGCGCCAGTCCAATCTCATCTCAAAGAATAAAACTTTAGAAGACAAGCTCAGAGAACGTCAGCCAAAATTAGAGTTGAATTATCAAGCTGAGCCTTCCGGAGAGGACGCGATCGCGAAAGTCAGTTCGCAGCAAGTAGACTTTGCGATTTCTAGCTTGGTGAGTGATTTGACCAGCGAATTGAAGTATAAACCAGTTGCCTACGATGGGCTGGTCGTGTTTGTTGCCTTCAGCTACGCCAAACGAGATAAAAGCCTTCCTCAGTCTCTCAAGGGTCAAATTACTTTTGAGCAATTGCGTCAGCTTTACACTGGCGAAATTACTAATTGGCAAGTTTTAGGAGGGCCTGATTTACCTGTAAAACTCTATATTCCGAAAGAAACTGAGGCGGTACGAATATTTGAGCAACGAGTTCTTAAAGATAAGCAAAAAATTGCTCTATTTAGAAAATTAATTCAAAAGAGCGAGCAACCACCTCCTTTGTTTAAAAACTCTTTCGAGCCAGAAATTAAGCCTTTGTCAACTTTCGAGACTCTACGACAGGTGATTCGGGATTTTGAGGATGATGAGGTTGGGGGAATTGCCTTTGGCACAATCAGCAAAGTTTTCGGTCAATGTTCGGCTTATCCCTTAGCTTTAAAAGACGGAAATAAACCAGCAATCCAGGCGTTAATTCAAGATAATGGGAAGCCTGTAGAGCCAACAACAGACCTCTGTGATGATAAAGGAAGTTATCATCCTAATATAGAATTTTTCAAAAATAGCACCTACCCCTTGGCATATCCGATAACCGTTATTTATTCTGGAGATAACCGCCGTATCCCTGCCGGTCAAAAGTTCGCGGAGCTGCTGAGAACTCTTGAGGCACAGCGATTGCTGAGCAAAGCAGGACTGGTCCCGTTACAACCGCTAGAATAGTTTTTAGATAATTACCTGCTGGATTAGAGTGGATTAGATTCCTAAAGGTTAATGGTGAATAGCTATTAGCTGAATTTAGACCTTTGTCTAGCAATCAGCCAAAAACGGATGCCCTAAAATAACAGGAAGTTTTGGTTTTTTTATGAACAGGTATTCTTCCCAACAAGCGGTTTCCGGCGCGATCGCTAATCTGGGGACACAATCTTATCTACAACCCATTGGGAGTAGCACTCGTCCCGCTGGGTACGCAGCACCGGGTTTAGTTCCCAGTAACGATAAAGATAACCAAACTGCGGTATCAAAGACAGCCGCTAAAGTTCTGCGCGATCCTTTATTGCTGAGGCAATTGAGCGATCGCGTTTATGAATTGATGCTTGAAGATTTACGTCGTCAAAGGGAACGCAGTAGAAACTACGGAGGATACTTCTGATGCCCGCCCCACTGCCACCAGCACAGTCGTCTGCGTCAAGTCGCAATAATGGACAGAACAAAAATGGTACTAGCGTCCGCGAACTAAACTACGTTACTGCCAATCGTTTTTATGTAGAAATTCAAAGTAATATTACTGCCTGTTTCACCGAGTGCCAAGGCTTGGGCGTGACTATCAAAGCTCAAAAACACTATGAAGGCGGTGTCAACGATCAACAGAGAATTTTTCTAGGTCAGGCAGAATTTTCAGATGTAACCCTCAAGCGGGGTATCACTAATGATTTAGTTTTTTGGGATTGGATTAGTAAAATATTAAGCGATGTTGGGCGCAATCAAGGCAATAATCTTCCGAAAAAAGAACGTCGTAACATTAATATTCTAGTATTCAACCCAGCAGGAGAAACAATGCAGTGTTGGACACTAATTGGTGCCGTTCCTGTTGCCTGGAAGTCAGCCTCATTAAACGCGGATTCTAATGCAGTGGCAATTGAAGAGTTAACACTTTCATACGAGAGTTTACAGGTTGATAAGTCACGCAATGGCGGATCTTCAATTTCCGGTGGACGCGATAGTTTGGGATACTTTGCCTAGAAATTAACACAACAAAAATATGGCGGAACATGAGGGCACAGAACCAAGGAACAATTTTCCCGATGGAGAAACGATACCCCAGGAACCCCTTGGTATCAAAAACCCCTTGCTTCCACCTAATCCGTTAGGGCAGAACTTACTAAATCCTAAATTTTTGCACCCGCTGGGAGCAAGATCGATTACCGTTTTCAATCCTTCCGGTTTTTTCTCTGAGGAAGTGGCGGATGAATTTCCGCCAGATAATCCTTTCAAGAATTCACCCTTTTTTGCAGAATCTCAAAGCTCAAAATCAAGTGAATCGGTCGATGTTGACACGGCACCGATCTCAGCAGAGGCTGCTTTGCCAGTTATGCGGGCAACCGATCCAACATTAGTGCAACCCGTTTTAGCTACCGAACCACCAGCTAAAGCAGTAAGGATTGGTCCTATCAGGACACCCATTGCAGCACCAGTAACTGAGATAAGCAATGCGATCGCTAGTTCGCCCTCACCCAGCACAATTGAGCCACCAATAGCTGCTCTCACGGCACCTCTTGAAGCAGCAGGAATTGAAATAAGCAATGCGATTGCTAGTTCGCCGTCACCCAGCACAATTCAAAGGGCAGCAGCGATTGAAGCTTCCACACCGGGTGTAACACCAGCAACTGAAATAAGTAATGAGAGCGCTAGTTCGCCCTCACTCAGCACAATTGAGCCATCAATAGATGCTCTCACGGCACCCGTTGAAGCAGCAGGCACTGAAATAAGCAATGCGATCGCTAGTTCGCCCTTTTCCAGCACAATTCAAAAGGCACCAGCAATTGACGAACAAACGACACCTATTGAATCACTAGGCACTGAAATAAGCAATGCGATCGCTAGTTCGCCCTCACCCAGCACAATTCAAAGGGCAGTAGCGATTGAGGCTTCCACGGCACCAGATTCAACACCAGCAACCATTGCAGCACCAAGAACTGAAATAAGCAATGAGAGCGCTAGTTCGCCCTCACCCAACACAATTCAGCCACCAATAGATGCTCTCACGGCACCCCTTGAAGCAGCAGGCACTGAAATAAGCAATGAAATTGCTAATTCGCCCTCACCTAGCACAATTCAAAGGGCAGCAGCAATTGAGGCTTCCACACCGGGTGTAACACCAACAACTGAGAGAAGTAACGATAGCGCTAATTCGCCCTCACCTAGCACAATTCAAAGGGCAGCAACAATTGACGAACAGACGGCACCCCTTGAAGCAGCAGGAATCGAAATAAGCAATGAAATTGCTAATTCGCCCTCACCTAGCACAATTCAAAGGGCAGCAGCAATTGAGGCTTCCACACCGGGTGTAACACCAACAACTGAAATAAGCAATCAGAGCGCTAATTCGCCCTCATCCAGCCCAATTCAACGGACAGCAGAAATTGAGGCTTCCACACCGGATGTAACACCAACAACTGAGAGAAGCAATGCGATCGCTAATTCGCCCTCAGCCAGCATAATTCAAAGGGCACCAGCAATTGAGGCTTCCACACCGGGTGTAACACCAACAACTGAAATAAGCAATGAGATCGCTAATTCGCCCTCTTCCAGCACAATTCAAGAGGCGGCAGCAATTGACGAACAAACGGCACCCATTGAATCACCAGGAACTGAAATAACCAATCAGGGCACTAGTTCACCCTCACCGAGCACAATTCAAAGGGCAGCAGAAATTGACAAACAAACGGCACCTATTGAATCACCAGGAACTGAAATCAACAATGAGATCCCTAGTTCGCCTTCATCTAGCACAATTCAGTCGCCAATAGATGCTCTCACGGCACCCCTTGAAGCAGCAGGAATTGAAATAAGCAATCAGAGCGCTAGTTCGCCCTCTTCCAGCACAATTCAAAGGGTAGAAGCAATTGAGGCTTCTACACCGGGTGTAACACCAGCAACTGAGAGAAGCAATGCGATCGCTAGTTCACCCTCAGCCAGCATAATTCAAAGGACAGTGGCGATTGAGGTTGCCACGGAACCAGATGCAGCACTAGGAACTGAAAGAAGCAACGAGATCAGTTTACCCTCTTCAACCACACCTTCATCGGTGCCAACTAAGACAGCCGCAACCGAAGCAAGGTTAGGACAAGCCTTTTTGGATACAGAACCACAAGTTCAAAAAGCACCAGCAATTAACGAACAAATAGCACCAAATGTAGCATCAGCACCACGAGACACCATTGCTAGCCAGCGAGATCCCATTGATAGCCAACCAACTTTGGGACAAACCCTTTCGCATACAGAACCACAAGTTCAAAGGGCACCAGCGGTTGAGGAATTCACGTCATCTATTACAGCACCAGCGCCAGAACAGATGACTCAGGTGAAAAACCCTCTGGCTGATTCGTCCTCACCCACTATGCCTTCATCTGTGCAGCCAGATACAGCCGCCATAGCACCAACCGTAGAACAACAGCTGTTACAAGCTGAACTGCAAGTTCAAAAGGTACAAATGCCTCCGTTAACTGCACCGCAAGCGGCATCGGTGCCACCAGAGACAGAGTTAGAGGTTACTTCAGCAGTAAACGAAAACTTAGCCACAGTCTCTAATTTGACCACTTCCAAGACTGTGCCAGAAGTCACTACAGATCGAGTTGTTGTACAACCTCTGTCGGAAACAAAAGCAGCAAACCACATAGAAACTACGTTATCGAAGGTTACGGAATCGATTGAGTCACCAATGTCATTTTCTGCGGTGACAGAGGCAGAATCAGTTGAAATACCAGCGATCGCTTCTGAGAATATAACAGTTGACCGTTCGGATAGCACAGCGCCTGTAACAAAGGTAGAATCCCTAGTTCAAAAGGCACCAGCGCTTTCAACAGCCACAGAACCAGGTGAACCCCCACTGGTACAAAGGATGGAGGAAAATTTCTCTTCAGAAGTAACTGACAACTTCGCCCCCACACCCTCGCTTTCCACACCAGCTACTGCGCCACCTGAAACCACACCTAACATATCAACCCTTGTACAAGCCAGCTTAAATTCACAGCCGTCTGACTCAACATCACCAGTGTCAGATGTCCTGGAACCATTTGAGCCTGCGGTACAGTTAAGGGCTGAATTTCCATCGCAGGTAAGCTCGTCTCCCCCGATTCCTACCTCTGCGATCGCTCCAAAATCTGTACGCGAAGAAACGACGCCTACAGAATCCACGCTAATACAACCGATTGGGGAGTTATCTATACAAACAAAGGGAGAAGTGTTGCCAGAATTCTTGGCACCCATCGCTGAATTACCACTCCCCATAGAATCATCGGTAAAAGAGCCTGAAGCGTTCAACTTGGCGCTTTCACCTACTGAATCAACCGACTCTCCTCTACAGACGCCCGAAAGTACGCCGATTATAGGCGATACAGTCATTCAACCGAAATTAGAAACCGTATCGGCAAGTGAAGATTTGACTCGGTTAGCACCAAAAGCGATCGCTTCCACCGATTCCAGACAAGTACCTGAAAGTACAACAACGCCAGACGCTACAGTCATTCAACCGAAATTAGAACCCGAACCAGTAAGTGGAAATTTGGCTGGATTGGCACCAGACGCGATCGCTTCCACCGATTCCAGACAAGTACCTGAAAGTACAACAACGCCAGACGCTACAGTCATTCAACCGAAATTAGAACCCGAACCAGTAAGTGAAAATTTAGCTGGATTGGCACCAGAAGCGATCGCTTTCACCGATTCCATACAAGTCCCTGAAAGTACAACAACGCCAGAAGCTACAGTCATTCAACCGAAATTAGAAACCGTACCAGCACGTGAAAATTTGGCTGGCTTGGCACCAGAAGCGATCGCTTCTACCGACTCCAGACAAGTCCCTGGAAGTACAACAACGCCAGACGCTACAGTCCTTCAACCGAAATTAGAAACCGTACCAGCAAGTGAAGATTTTCCGGTTGATACAAAACAAGGCATCGCTTCCACCGACTCCAGACAAGTACCTGAAAGTACAACAACGCCAGACGCTACAGTCCTTCAACCGAAATTAGAACCTGAATCGGTAAGTGAAAATTTGGCTGGATTGGCACCAGACGCGATCGCTTTTACCGATTCCATACAAGTACCTGAAAGTACAACAACGCCAGACGCTACACTCATTCAACCGAAATTAGAAACCGAACCAGCACGTAAAAATTTGGCTGGCTTGGCACCAGAAGCGATCGCTTCTACATCCTTTGCCAATCCCCCTGTAGAGGTGCCTCAAAGCACACAAATTACAGAACCCACCGTTATACAACCTTTGGTGGAAACAGAGTCTCTTGACGAGAGCGAAGAACTGCCTCAATTGCCTCAAGTGCTGACTAATCTATCCATTCTCAGCCCTCTAGCTCAACAATCCAGTCTTCTCGCTTCCCCATTTCCAGACATGGGCAGCAATAAGGTTGAGGAATCCTTTCTTGCACCACTCTCCTCAAACTTCTCGTCTGCTTCGGAGCCGCCTATTCCTATCCAGAGAATGCCAGAAGATTCAGGGCAGAATAACCAAGAAGCTACAGCATTTTCAAGCAGTGTAGAACAAGTGCAAATGGCACCTTCTTCCTTTTCCTCTTCCCCTGAAACTCTACCTTCCTTAAACAGTTCTACAAACACCAGAGAGATACCAACATCTTGGTCAAGTATTTCTGAATTAATAGGGGAGAATACGCCTAAAGCAAGCGAATCAATCGTTGTACAACCTCTCTCAGAACAGAGGACGTGGGAGGCACCGCAAAAGCCGATAATTTCCAAACCATCCGACTCTAACAGCTCCCAATCAAATGTTTCCCAGCCCCTGATAAATTCCCCACAAAACAATAGTTTGGGCAATGTTATTCAGACCTATTCCATGCCCTCGCGTCGCACATCAGCCTCTGGAATGGAAGCTCTTATACAGTTAATGGGGGACGCTGATAGCCAAGTAGGAGCAATCGATCAAAGCGTATCTACCGTTGATAATTTCTCTAGTGAAGAAGCCACCGACAACTTAGAGCTTCTAGCTCGTGAAGTCTATAGTTTTATCCGGCAACGGTTGGAAATAGAGCGAGAGCGTCGAGGAAATAACTATTCTGGACGCCTGCCCTGGTAAAGTCACTGCCATTATTAAGGAGAATAATATGTCAACCACTCGTTTGGTCAAAGCAAAACTTATTCCAAAGGTTCCAGCACAGGGTGTGGACACGATTGAGTTCATGTTCAACCCCACCAAGCTTTCCTTCAGCCGGAGTGTTCAAATCAATGCCCCTCAAGGCGCACGTACTGCTAGAGGACTGCCGAAAGTCAGCTTCCAAAGTATAGATCCTTATAAACTCACTATCTCAGAAATTCTGTTTGATACCTATGAAGAAGGCACCAGCGTCCTCTGGTACATCAACAAACTAAAAAAAGCTGTTGAGTTTCCCGATGGTCAAGATGTCCCGCCCGTCTAT
The DNA here is from genome assembly GCF_014695825.1 of Coleofasciculus sp. FACHB-542. NCBI lineage: Bacteria > Bacillati > Cyanobacteriota > Cyanophyceae > Coleofasciculales > Coleofasciculaceae > Coleofasciculus > Coleofasciculus sp. FACHB-542. Next base: position 102,345 of record NZ_JACJPB010000033.1, read on the forward strand.
GTCTTTACTTGGGGTGCCCAAGAATACCTCCGTTGCTTTGTGCAATCACTCAGCTACGAACTGACCATGTTTTTGCCTGATGGCACTCCAGTGCGTGCTTCAGCTAGCCTGACCCTCCACGAAGTAGATGTACTTATCCCCCCAGGCTCTCCAGAAGCTCCTTCTAGTGTGAATCGCGTCGGGGAAAGTCGAGGCAGCAAGACTCGAAAAGCTACATGAACGGTCATCATTTGTTGGATTGCGCCGAACCAGAACGGTTAGAAAAAATTGTAGTTCGACCTTTGGAGAATGGGCGGGGGCGTAGAGTTTCTTCTAAACTAGCTGAAACTTGCGTTCTAAATTTTGAATTTGGATGAACGTCTGCATGGGTTTAAATATCCTCTCGGTGATTGAGAAATTATCCGCGTGTAGATTACCTTGCTTGACTAACAAAACGCCTGATAATTTTAAAAAATCTTAGTTTTGACAGAGAGTTTTTTTACCCAACTAAACTCACAGTTCTAATTTGAGATTACAAAATCTAGCCTAAAAATTCGAGATTTGTCAGGCAACAAGGCAAAAGACCCCTATAGTTCAAATACCAAAGAATAAAAAATTTGAAAAAAAATGCCAGTCAGGATTTCATCCAAAATCTAAAATTTAGAAGCTAAAATCATTTACGTGTTGCCTACAAATGCCAAAGTATATATCCTATCCTCAAATAAAAATTGATGGAGATGATGCTCCTGCGAGTTTGATGGAAGATATTCTTCAAATCTCCGTAGAAGAAAGCCTCCATCTTCCAGCCATGTTTACCCTAGTTATCCGGAACGACTACTTCCCAGGGCGCGAAGGAGATGAACTTTGGCGCTACGAAAACTTATTAACAATTGGTAAACCCGTCCAGATTGGCTTTAAATCCAGCACTACAGAAGATGCTGATTTTGACGATCCACAGCAGGGCAACATTCTGAATGGCGAGATTACAGCAATTGAAACCCACTTTACCAGTGGTTCTCAAGCTCCGGTCGTGATTCGCGGGTATGACGTTTCTCATCGCCTACATCGGGGACGCTACAACCGCTCTTTCCAAAACATGACCGACACCGACATTGTTCGGCAAATTATCGGTGAATTGGGGATTACAGCGGGCACCATTGACGAAAGTGGCGGGCCTTATGGCTTTGGCGATCCCGTTGGCTATATTTTCCAAGAAAATCAAACCAACATGGAATTCTTGCGAGAACGGGCAGCCCGGAACGGTTTTGAGTTGTTTGTGCAAGATGGGAAACTGCACTTCCGCAAGCCGGTGGCGGGTGCTTCTTTGGCTCTCAAGTGGTTACAAGAAATACATAGTTTCCAAGTTCGGGTAACAAGTGCCGAGCAGGTAGATTCTGTTGAGGTAAGAGCTTGGGATTATAAAAGTAAACAGGTGATTGCATCTACTAAAAGCAGTCAAACAACACAAGTCATTACCGATACCAAACAAGGCAAGGGCAAAGCAACTAGCACTAGCTTTAGCAGTACCCCCAAGATGATTGTTGTCGATCAGCCAGTCTCTTCTCAGAAAGAATCAGACGCGATCGCGCAAGCTTTGTATAACGAGTTATCGGGGGAATTTGTCTACGCTGATGCCAAAGCTGAAGGCGATCCGCGAATTCGACCGGGACGGGTCGTGGACTTGGCAAGTATGGGCAAATACAGCGGCAAGTATTACGTCACGACAACCCGTCACGTTTATCAGGAACGGTTCTACACTACCGAATTTAGCGTGCGGGGATTGCGGGGAGACGATCTTCTGGCAACCCTGTCTCCCCGAACCCATCTCCAAGCAGGACAAACATTATTAGTAGGAATTGTCACGAATAACAAAGATCCCAAAAAATGGGGTCGAGTGAGAGTAAAGTTTCCCACTTTAACAGAGGAACACGAAAGTAACTGGGCAAGAGTGGTGGGAGCCGGAGCTGGTGTAAATCGCGGGTTTGACTGTCTGCCGGAGGTCAATGACGAGGTATTGGTTGCCTTTGAACACGGCGATATTCATCGCCCCTACGTCATTGGCGGTGTCTGGAACGGTACAGATGCACCGCCGGAAGATGTGGATAATACAATTTCAGGTGAAGGCAAAGTCCGCCTGCGGACATTTAAAACCCGTACCGGGCATAAATTACAGTTTGTGGAAGAGGATAAAGATACTAGCAAGGCTGGTGTCTACATTGAGACGATAGGCGCTCATAAATGTCACATGAATGACAGCGAAAAGTTTGTGGAAATTAAAACCACTGACGGTCATTATGTGCGCCTAGACGATCAAAATAAGAAGATCGAAATTAAAACCAAAGGCGGTCATAAGATCCTCATCGACGATCTCAATAAGAAGCTGGATATCACAACAACTGGTGGTCAGAAGTTGCTGATGAATGACATGACCAATACCATCACGATGCAGGCAGTGCAAAAAGTGAGTATTTCAGCACCAATGGAAATTCTGCTGCAATCAGGCCCTAGTAGTATAAAACTCGCACCTGCTGGCATAGAACTTCAAACCGCGGCCAAGTTAAGCGCTCAAGCAGGCGGAGTTTTAGACTTGAAGTCTGGGGGTGCTGCCACTATGAAAGCTGGTGCGGCATTGTCGCTGCAATCTGGCGGTGCTTTGTCGGCGCAGTCGGCTGCTGCTGTAAGCGTACAGTCTGGCGCAGCGTTGAACCTGCAAGCAGGTGCTGCGGTAGCGATTATGGCAGCTGCCACAGCCAGTATGACTGCACCGCTGATTCGGCTGAATTGCTAACAATCGAGGGGAGCAGGAAAGAAGAAATTGCGATCGCGACCAATGGCTAATGCCTAACCATAGAAACGTGGTACACAATTAGCCATTCTCGATTAACGATTAAGGAAGGTTTTATGTTACCAGTAGCCGTATTGGGCGATGTCGCTAGTGGTAGTCCCATTATCGGACCGGGGGCACCAACCGTTTTAGTTATGGGGCGACCTATCGCTTGTCTGGGAGATGCTGTCACGGGTCCGTCAATTGCTGGCGCTCTCGCGATGCCTTGTTCTGTCACCGTTCTGGCTTGCGGGCGTCCAGTGGCGCATATGGGCACAATGGCAGTGGGAGCAACTCCTACTGTGCCTCCAGTTCCCATTTCTTTACCTGTGATTGCCACAGGAGTCACTGTATTAGTTGCTCCTTAATGAGCAACTATAAGAGGTAGAATTCGTTATTTCTAGTTTGGGTTAGCGATCGCTTATTCTTTAAGGTGTGTCGGCAAATCCCGACGAACGCATCCCTGAATTGCCCAAATCATCCTCAACAGGGAATACTTTAAACTTCCTTATCGAATTCCCCACACTTTGATGGTGTTGTCGTAACTGCCACTAACAATCGTCCTTCCATCTGGGGTTATTGCTACGGAACTCACTGCGTTTGAATGCCCCTCTAGCGTACCTCTGCACTCGCACGTCTCAAGATCCCACACTTTGATGGTGTTGTCCTTACTGCCACTGACAATAGTTTTACCATCCGTCGCTATTGCTACGCAAAGAACATAGTCTGAATGTCCCTCTAGCGTGCCCTTACACTCGCACGTCACGAGATCCCACACTTTAATAGTATTGTCCTTACTGCCACTCACAATCGTCCTTCCATCCAGGGCTATTGCTACGGAATAAACTCGGCGTGAATGCCCCTGTAGCGAACCCTTCCACTTACCTGCTTCGATATCCCACACTTTGAGGATGTTGTCGTCATTGCTACTAACAATCGTTTGATCGTTCGGGGCTATTGCTACGAAATAAACATCCCATAAAAACTTATTTACCATGCGGAGGCACTCCCTCGTCTCTATATCCAACGCTTTGATGGTTTTGTACTGACGACCATGAATCAAAGTTTTACCATCTGGGAATATTCCTAGTATTTGTAGGCTGCGCTGACACTTGCCCGTCAGAATATCCCATACGTTGATACTCTTTAAGCCCCCTCTACCACAGAAGTTGTTGTCCCTACTAGCACTGACAAAAGTCTTACCATCTGGCGCGATTGCTACGGAATCAACCGAGGCTAAATGCCCCTCGAAGGTGCCCCTACACTTGCCCGTCAGAATATCCCACACTTTGATATTCATATCGCCACTGCCACTAACAATGGTTTCACCATCCGGCGCGATCGCTACCGAACTAACATAGTCAGAATGCCCCTCAAAGGTACAAAGACATTCAAAAAATTGATAAGGATTGAATTCTTGCAAGGCAATTTTGACTTTCGTTTCTGTCCTTGTCCGCAGTAGCGAGTACGCAGCCCACATTACCTGTGCCGATTCATCCAGCAAAGCAGGAATCACCAAATCCAAGCCTGATTCGCCATAATAGAGGGCACCGCTTAATGCAAGAATTCTTTGCGCTGACACTGCTCTAGCCAAGCGTCTCTTAACAGCTTCTAACCCGCCAAAGATAACAGCAAGACTAATGGAAATGTCTAATGAAAGGTCTTGAATCGCAACTAATTTGCCTTGATAAAATGTCATCCCCAAAAGAGGTTTTAAGAAGATTCCATCAATGAAGTCTTTACCTAAGGTGATTCTCCCAGTAAAACGGGTAAAAATTTTAAGATTCCGATAACAAAAACCACTACAGTTATCGTAGGTTGGCATAACTCCTTCTATAGGTTTATGACCGCCCGTAACACCACCGACAGTCATTTCCTTCAAAAACAATTCTTCATTAACAATTTCATAGGTTGAATAAAATCCTCTCCGGCAAGCTGTAGAAAATAGAATCTCTTTCATTCCATAGTCGCGTGGTCTAATTAAAACTCCTTCTTGTATTACGTTTGAGGGAACTGATTCCTCATTCAACAAATCAAATATTTTATCTTTTATTTTATCGAAATCTACAGATTCTTCTGCTGTAGCATTAATTTTATCAACCGGATATTCTAAAGAAGGCTCTAAGCCAGCTAAATAGTAGGTTTCTCCGTTATAGACGAATTTTTCCCTTATTTGTTCTGTCATAACAATAAAAAAACCTTAAATTCGAGGTCTAAATCATATCTGTAAGAAAACCACATATTTGAGCTTGCACTTTCCCAAAGACTAGTGTTAATTTTCAGCAGAATCTCTTCTAATCACTTCTCAAAAATCTTGTTCAGTCGCTAAAGTTTCCCGTCCTAAACCTTAAACGCTGCGCGATCAAAAGCATCCCGATCTACAATAACCTCTGTCTTCAACTGCTAACCAATTCGCTCTAAACACTTGCTCTGGGGTGCTGTCCAAGCACGACTTATTACATTACTAATTCTTGGAGTATGCCTCGCATACAAGGAGCATCCCGGTTTTGTAAAACCTCCATTTCCATCAAAATCAGGATACTGGGTAGAGAGTCAACGATTAGTCAGCCATTAAACACGGGGTAGACCCCGCAGTGTCAAACTGATTCAGGTCATTTAAGCAATGTTGTATGTGCTGCGCTTGGCGACTGTTGCCTTCGGCTACAACCCGCTTTGAGGCGGAAGGGCACCGCCCCTAGAACCTAGGGCTACAGCCAGCTTGGGATAACTCGACTTTTGGCGAATAGTCGGGGACTTTCAGCTTTAGTAAAGTAGCTGCGATACTAGGCACAGAGTCACTTTTATGCCAGAAGGATCGGATAAGCAGCGCAGCCACTTGGGTACGGGATGGTCTTTCCCACTACGGGTGAACGTACAGGGAGGGCTTCAACTCAGTTCGGCAGAACGGAATATTGAAGAATCTATTCGGATTATCCTGCGGACTGAAATCGGAGAAAGGGTGTATCGACCCAATTTTGGGTCGCGCTTATCGGAGATGGTCTTTGCGCCCATGAATACTCAAACCCTTCTCCTGTTGCGCTTGCACGTCCAAGAAGCTCTAGAAATGTGGGAGCCGCGCATTGTCATCGATTTGGTGCGGACTGACCCCGATCCCATCCGAGGCCGAGTGGATATTATTGTGGAATACCATCCTAAGGGCACTTATGATGCTCGGAGCTTGGTCTATCCTTTCTATCTGAACGGCAAAGAGGAGTGATGGTTCATGAGGGTTCTGAGTAACAAGAGAATTCTTTAATTCAAAATCCCTACTCATTTATCGCATTTCTATAACTTTTGCCCAATTACTAATTACCAATTCCTAGTTACCGATTATTTATTAATAATGGACTTTGATTTTTTACCCAAGTTACCGAAGTCTGATTTAGATGATCGGACATTCAAAGATTTAGTAGATGAGTGCATTCTACGGATTCCTCGCTATTGTCCGGAGTGGACGAATTATAACCCTAGCGATCCTGGCATCACGCTGATTGAGCTATTTGCGTGGCTGACCGATCAAATGTTGCTGCGGTTCAATCAAGTTCCCCGTCGCAACTATGTTGCTTTTTTAGAGTTACTAGGGGTTCGCCTGCAAGCTCCGGTTCCCGCTCAGACAGACCTGACTTTTTATCTGAGTGCTGCTTTGCCCGAACCATATACGATTCCATCTGGGGTAGAAATTGCGACCGTCAGGACAGAAACTGAGCAAGCGATTGTCTTCAGTACCAACCAGCCGCTGGTGATTGGCAAGCCCAGTATCCGACATTTTCTAACCGCTCAGACGGTTGAAGATACTCCCCAAATGTTACGCGATCGCTTCACGAACCTTTGGACTCTGCGCCCTGACGGTGAGTGGATGGGCAGAGAATTAGCCTTTTTTGATGAGCAACCCCAGTCGGGAAATTGCTTTTATCTGGTATTCGACCCGGAGGACGAATGCGAAGGGAATGTTCTGGCAGTCAAATTCAAAGGAGAAGTTGCGACATCCACTGGCATTAATCCCGACGCGCCTCCTCGCCGCTGGGAAGCTTGGAATGGCGCGTACTGGCAGCCGGTTTTGTTGCAGGAAGCTGATGATGGCACGAAAGGATTTAGTTTCAGCGAATTCGCTCGGACTGGAAGCAATCCCCTCCAAAGTGGGGACGTCGTGCTACATCTGCCCCAACGCTGGCCTGTGAGCCACTTCCTCACCTACCAGGGTCGCTGGCTGCGCTGCGTTTATAGTCACATCGATCCTACGCAACCGGGTTACAGTAGTTCCCCGCGGATTGTGAGTTTGTCGGCGAGAGCGATTGGCGGTACCGTCCTCGCTTCTCAATGCGAACAGATTAGAAATGAACTTTTGGGAGAAAGCGAGGGTACGCCCGGTCAAACTTTCCAATTGCAAGGCGTTCCTGTCTTGACACGGCGGGAAGATGAATACATTTTGGTAAGTCCGCCTGGAGCCTTGCCTCAAATATGGACAGAAGTCAATGACTTTGCTGATTCTGGCCCTCAGGATCTTCACTACACGATTGACTCGCGGACTGGGATGGTTCAGTTTGGCCCCCTGATTCGAGAACCCGCCCAACTCCAGCAGCAGACTCAGTTGCGCGCGAGAACGCAGATGCAGAACCTGGTGAGCGATCGCTTGTTGAATGCTAGCGCCCGTCCCGAAGAAGTGCGATCGCTAGAGCGTCAATATGGTGCAGTGCCGCCCAAAGGCTCCGCGATTCGCATGGTCGCTTACCGCACGGGAGGAGGTCGAAAAGGCAATGTTCAACGGGGAACCATTACTATCCCCAAGTCAGCCGTTCCCTACGTTGCCAGAGTCATTAACCATACCCCCGCCCGCAACGGTGCCGACGCCGAATCTTTGGAAGATGCCGTCGTCCGAGTGCCAGCAATGCTCCGCACCCGCGATCGCGCCGTCACGCCCGAAGATTTTGAGGTACTGGCACTACAGGCAGGAGGCGGTGGCGTGGCGCGTGCCCGTTGTCTGACCCCTACCGATAGTAGCGAAGCCGGAACCGTCCGACTGATGCTGGTGCCCCAGGCGAATACGGATGCGATCGCGCGAGGCGAAGGCATTCACCCAGACCTATTTTCCCTCAGCCCTCAACTGAGCGAGCAAATCCACGCTTACCTGAACGAGCGACGACTGTTGGGAGTGCAAGTGCGTCTGCAAGCACCCGAATATGTCGGAGTGTCCGTTCAGACTGAAGTGGCACTGGAGCCAGAGTACAATAACCCCCGCGCCCAAGAAGAAATCCTGCTGAAATTACGGGTAGCGTTGTACCGCTTCCTCAACCCACTTACTGGCGGAATGGATGGGAAAGGCTGGCCTTTTGGACGCCCCGTTTATCCTTCAGACATTGTCACCTTATTCCAGCAAATTCCAGGCGTTCGCTATTTAGGTGTGGTGCAGCTGTTTGAGTTGCGTCAGCAGGAACAAACCTGGATACGGACACTGCCTCAAAACCCCGTCATCGATCCCGGTCCTTTAGGGCTAGTCTGTTCCTGGCTGAACAGTCGCCTGCGCTCTGGTCATGTTGTCAACTTGATTCAATAAAGGACTGAGGGGTGCAGGACTGTTAACGAAGCGGTGCGAAGCCCGGATTAAGTGCAAGCGTGAAGAGAATGAGAAAGTAGTATCAGTTCCTCTAGCTTTTTGACTGCTGACTTCTGGCTTTTCACTTTCTGATTCCTCACTCACTCCTCATCCCTTACTCCTGATTTTCAGCACTCACCACAGACCATGACTCAAAGCACGTCGCACGGTAAAATCTTACACCTGACACTCACCCCCATGCAGCTTGCCGAGGCAGTTCAGCCAGTGGGGGCGAGTAACACGGCTAATGCCCTGGCACTCAGTGGCAGTGTCAGTACCGAAGGCATGACGAGCAATCAATTGCTCGTGTATCCAGGCGAACCGAGTGAAATGGTGGTGCAGCTCAAAAACTTGGGAACCCGAATCCTAGACGTGAGCCTGCAACTTGAGGGCAACTTCCCAAGCCAATGGTGTCGCATTGGGATGGAGGGGCATGAAATTGCTCCAGGTCAGCAGATGGATGCGGTGTTATATTTCCAAATCCCAACCAACTTCTTTGAGAATAACCAGTCTTTGGAGTCGGGCGAAACCCTAGTCGTTGATTATCATAGCCGCCTTTATGTGTACTACACAGAGCTAGGAGGAACTGGAGGGATTGCTACACCAGGTCGGCAACTAATTGAATCCGCAGCTTTCAACCTTTATGTACGTCCCCGCAGTCTCTACCTGGATTTTTTGCCCAGTCTCTATCGGGAAGTAGACTTTATTGGTCGCTTTTTAAAGATTTTTGAGGAGACTTTTGAACCCGCAGTGCAGTCGATGGATCTGTTGTGGGCTTACTTAGATCCTTTGACTGCGCCGACGACGATGCTACCCTTTCTAGCCCACTGGGTAGCATGGCCGATGGACCCTCGATGGAGTCTAAATCGGCAGCGATATCTGATTCGTCAGGCGGTAGAACTTTATCGCTGGCGAGGAACGCGACGGGGGTTGCGGCTCTATCTACATCTCTATACAGACTTGCCACTCGACGAGCATCTCCCTGAAGAAGCTGATAAGCACATTAGTATTGAAGAAATCTTTGGTAAAGGTTTCCTGTTAGGGGAAACCCGCCTTGGCGAAGACTCCATGTTGGGCGGTGGGCGTCCTTATCACTTCATTGTACGCCTGCGACCTGAGCGACCTGGTCAAGTTGATGAAGGATTGGTGCGGCACATCATCGACCAAGAAAAACCGGCTTTCTGCACTTACGATCTGGATATCGCAGAGGTAATCGGTAGTGGGTAATCTGAGTAAAAAAACCATGAGTCATTAATAATTAGCAATCATTAATTAGCCATTAATCATTATGTTTCCACCACCCCCAACGAATCCTTTAGAACGTCTCCAAGTTACTGATGGTCTGTTGATGAATGCCGACCGTTGGCGTCGGGCACATGAGTACCACCGACAGAGACAGAATATCCATTACCAGTCGCTCAATCAGCCAGGAATTGTCTGCGGTTTGGGCGTGCGCTTGATCGCAGCACCAGCGGAAGTCGCGCCGCAATTCCGGGATGGACGTTGGGTACAAATTCAGCCGGGAATTGCGATTGATTTAGCGGGAAACCCGATTGTTGTTTCCGAACCGATTGAATTTCGGGTGTCGGGTGAGACGCTGACAGAAAATCCTCAGATGGTTTATCTAGCGATTAGTTATGTAGATCCGGAGAAATTGCGCCGGAAAGAGTCTCGTGAATTTGAAAAGGAAACCTTCCGGTTAGATGAAAAGACCACTCCACCGAGTGAAATGGAAGTGGAATTGTGCCGAATTTTTCTGCAATCCGAGTCAGAGGAATTAGAGAATCCCAAGGATGTATTTTTTCCGACAGTTAATAGCTTAGATTTACGTTATCGAGCGATCGCGCGATCGCGTCCTCAAGCAGTTGTCCGCGTTGCCCAAGTCACGCAGCAACAACCTGCCGATGGGCGCAGTTTTTCCAATCTTTCGTACTTACTCAATTCGGTTCCTGCGCTTTACCCAAGCTTACAGGGAGCGGATCAGATTGGACAAGTTCCCTTTTTGGGTGCCGAAAAGTCTTTGCCGCTTGCCGCTTTAGGCTATGACCTACTTTACTTCACGGGTCGTCAGGCACTCTATCTGAACGATCGAGAATTTGAAGCCCTGAAAAATTATTTAGAGACAGGGGGTGTTCTGCTAGTCGATGCTGCCACCGATGCCATAGAGCTGATTGAGAGCATCATGGCGATCGCTCAACAACTCGGAACTCCCTTAGAGGATATCAAACGCTTGAGCCGAAATCATCCCTTGCGGACACAGCCTTTCTTGTTTGCAGCCTTACCTAGTTTAAATCAACAGCCCATTCAACTCGGCTATGGAGGAGGAATTATCTTAGTCGTTGGCAATCTCTCAGCAGCATGGGGATTAGATGACAAGCTTTTACTACCGCGAGAAACGATTCGTACCGCCCAAGAATTAGGAATAAACCTTCTGCATTTCGCATGGCGCAAGCGGCAACTCACCCAATTATTAAGGGCAGACAATCCTGTGTCAACCGTTGCTAAACCGTCTGTCAAACAAGCGATTTTTGACAAACTACAATTTTAAAAGATTCTCTACTCCAAACACAAACTAGGCATCTTTCCGGTGTTCTTATTTTTTGCTAGCAACGGCTAACAGTTATTAAGATATCTAGGTACTAAAGTAATTCTAATGAACTCATAAAATTCTCTCTTCTTTCCTTCTTCCTTAGCGCTATTTGTGTCTTCTCGGTTCATAAAAAAAGGTAGCTCTCCTCAATTAAATAAGACTGCTATCGCTAAAAAGGTATATTTTCGATGGTAAATAAAAGTTTAATCTACGCTAAATTATCCACCCAGTTACTTCGATACAAACCAGGAGGTATACCAGCTGCCTTTGAAGTAACAGTTACGAATGAAAGCAATCAATTTGCAACTTTTCAAGTAGAACTACTAGCCGCTGGTGCTGACTCTAGTTTAGCTAATTCCTGGTATAAACTATCTCCAGGAATTAGCGCCAAAACACCCCCTGGAGATAGTACAAAGTTTTATGTAGCGATTACTGACACGCCCGTTCCTGGGTTTGTCGGCAAAATGAATATCACCGTCCGCATCTTCTCGATGGAACTGCGGGAAGAAGAAAGACAACTTCTGAGGATATCCATTGAGCAGGGAACTGGCTCTATCCCCATGCAGGTTGAGCTGCCAGTCCGAGAATTTGTTGTTCATCCGACAGATTTGATCGAGATACCAGTCTGGGTATACAATCCCAGCCAACTGTCCACCAACGTCGTGCTACATTTTGTGGGCATAGAGCCGACTTGGCTAGCCGAGAGTGCCGAACGACGGCTGCAAGTTGCACCCGGTAGCAAGGTAGAAACAAGTTTCTTATGCCAAATACCCATTGCCACCCTTGCTCCCAGCCAGGTATACCCTTTTTCCGTTGAATGTACTCAGCACAATGGTCCTCCATCAAAGAATGCAGGAGCCATTAAGGTTGTTGCTGCGGGATTTATAGATTTCAGTTGCACCCCAGCCTTACAGCAAATCCCTCCATCGCGAAATTGGCTGCCGAGATGGAAGTCTAACTCCGCAACTTACAAACTCAATTTTGAGAATGCCAGCAATTTAACTCAGCAAGTAAGTTGCGAAGTCAATGCGGAAGATCGGCGGAGATTCCATTTGCAGATCATCCCTGAAGTGGCAGACCTGAAGCCAGGTGAGACGACTCAACTACAGCTAGTCTGTACGAGGAAACGCCGGTGGTTGGGTTCAGTTCAAAGATTTCTTTTGGAAGTTAAGGCGATTGTGTCGGATGAGCGCTTAGATGTCCGAAATGACACCCAAATCTTGAAACTGCTTGTCCGGCCAGTTCTCCCTATCTGGATGCAGTTAACTGGATTAATCTTGCTGCTTTTCTTGCTCTGGGCGCTGTCGTGGTTAAACCCTTACAACCCATTTTGGGGACACAAAGCTTCTGTCACGTCGGTGCAATTTAATGGACTCGGAGAGCAACTCATTACTGGCTCGAATGACCAAACCGCAATTAGATGGCGCACTTCAGGCTTTCTGAATCCCTTGCTTAATCAACAAATGGGAGTTGTGGGAAAGGCGGGTAAAGCTGTGCGGGTCATCCGCTATAAACCAGTAGACAATGATGTGGTTGCCGCAGGCTTGGAGAATGGAGAGATCCAGCTATGGAATGTATCGGGAGAAAGAAAGCAACCGATAAATTCTTTCTCGTTCCAAAAGGACGATCGGGTTTTAGCTCTAGAATTCACCAAAGACTCGCGTTATCTATTAAGCGGTCACGGGAGTGGTTTAGTTGCAGTGTGGGATGTGGAACGCGACCTCGACAATCCTAACGCTACCAATCAACCGCTGCGAGGGAAGAAATTTGATTTTGTCGTGAATGCTCTGGCATTGGTGGGAAAAGCGGATAAAAACCTAGCGATCGCAGGACGCTTCAACCAATTTGTCGTCTGGAATTTGGCAAAAGACAAGTGGGGGCGCGTATCCTATCCTCGCCAAGGAGGTCAGGAAGATTACATCGTCAGCTTGGATAGTGCTGAATACAAGCCGAATCTTTTAGTCACTGCTGATAACCAGGGGTACATTACCTTATGGAATATGCAAAAATGTCTTGCCGAGCAGGGACCTTGTGAAGTTTTGGATGAATGGTCGGATGGTCATGGCGGCAAGTCAGTTCGCTCGGTAGCATTGAGCGCAAATGGTTGCTACTTGGTGAGTGGAGGGGATGACGGACGAGTGATGCTTTGGCCTCTGACTGCTGAAGGTAAGCGGGATTCTCAGTTAAAAGGCAGAAAAATCGATGGCTCGTTTGGTCAGTCTTGGCATATTAATAGTGTAGATATTAAGACGGTCGGAAACTCTATCTTTGTGCTGAGTGGTAGTGACGATACTGAAGTGAGGTTAAAACGTGCGGATCGGCTACCCCAACTACAGTGCGACCAACAAAACTGAGGTGAAAAAATGGAGAACTGAGCGAGAAGCCTCACTGAGTTTTCAGCCGTGTAGAGACGCCGATTTATCGCGTCTCCTCAGTCCTTATTTCTGGGGAGGGAAACAATGACAACGAGACAACCGTTCGATGCTGGTTCCTTAGAGAGACAGGATGAAAAAGCCGGCGGTCTGACAATGGTCGATGTCCTGACGCTGCCTGAGTCCCAGCGACAGATCGTGCAATGGATGATGCGTAAAAAATCCGAAGTTAGTCTGGCTGAGGTGGCAGATCGTACAGGCTCAGGGGAAGACGTAGCGATCGCGCTGTTGGACGATCTGGTTGCTCAAGGCTTTGTACAGGAGACGGAAGTAGCAGGCGAATTACGCTATCGGATGCGTCTTGCTGCCAAACGAGGCGCTCAGCAGTTGCCTAAAACCATCCACCAAGCGCTAGCTCCCGGTAATCCCCTCGCGGTGATCCTCAATCCTTCCGGAGACTACGCCCTCGTCGCCGGAGCGACCTTCGATCTCTGCATCACGGTCAGCAACAAGGGCAATCAAAGCGCCTTAATTGATATTTTTATCGATGAAGTATCCCAACCGCTCCGTCAGTGGTGTACTTCTCCCCATCAGCGACTGGCGTTAGGTTCCAACTCTACCAGCGAGGTCATCTTTCAGTTTCAGGTGCCAGTCGAGACGAAACCGGGCACCTACCCCTACCTGTTGGTCGTCGATGCGCCGCAGCACTACCCGGAAGATACCCCGATCCGCCATCAAGCGCGACTTCAGGTTTTACCGCCGATTGAGACTGCCATTCGGGTTAGCGATCCTACCTTTAGTCTTCAGCCAATCACCAGTTCTGCGGTTCCGGCTCGTCTCCAACCCGGTTCGCTGTTGCAAGTTGTGGTGAACGTACACAACCGCTCTGCCAGAGTCGATCGGTTTCGGCTGATGTGCCCGGATTTGGACGAGAAATGGTTTAGCGTGCGTTATCCGGAAGGGCTAGAGTCGCCGGGACTGGTGACAACGACGACAGGATTAGACCTCAACCCCGGAGATACTGGGCAAATTCTGCTGGTGTTAAACCCGCCAATGGACGCGCTGGCAGGAACTTACTATCCTACCGTTCGCTTATATTCTGTTAACAATCCAGACTTGGTATTGCTGGATGTCATTTACCTAGAAATTCTCCCGACTTACCTTCTGACCGTAGAATTCCGCACCCTGGTCGGTAAGGTGAGACGCCTATCCGGATTGTACGAACTCAGATTAAACAATGGGGGCAACACCTCGCGCGAGGTTATCCTGCGAGCCAAAAGTTTGGATGAGGAGGATGTGTGTTCTTACACGGTCTCGCCTTCCTTGATACGGATAGCGCCTTTTTCCTTAGCCATCGCCGAAGTTCAGGTAAAACCGCTCAAGTGGTGGCGTCGCCCTCTGTATGGGGGAGGGAGGTTGATCGGCTTCGGCGTTGAAGTTGAAGATACGCAGCAGTTGCCCTTAATTAATGATGCCCCACAAGGGACGTTGTATTGGGAACCCCGTCCTTGGTGGCAGTTCCTGTTGGTACTACTGCTTTCTTTAGGAATTCTGGTAGCGATCGCTTTCCTGATTTGGTTGATCTTCTTTAAGCCAAAGCCGTCGCCAAAAATTCTTCAATTTAGCTCTTCAGATGCTCTCTATCAAGCATCTGAAGATGACTTAATTCGTCTGAGTTGGCAAATTCGCCACCCAAATCAGATTCAGTCGCTCTTGCTCACCGGGCAATCGCCTGACGGTACAGCTACCGTTGAACCCATTTCTTACGATTTCCGCCAGGGTGTTCCAGAGCAACTCAAGTCATTTTGCGCGATTCGTCAGGTTTTAATCTGCAAAAATGTGCGGACAGATGCCCGCAAAGCCGGTGACTATGTTTTTGAACTGAAAGTCTTCTCCAAAAAAGGAAAAGATGTCGCATCGGATACGCTGAAGACCAGTCCGATCAAAATTGAACCGGAGCCTCCCCCAAAAATTATCGAGTTTTCCTCTACAAGACCGATTTATGCAGAAGTTCCTGGTAAGCCCACCAATGCCAATAAAATTCACCTCAATTGGAGAGTCGTGAATCCAGAGCAGATCAAAGAGTTGCAGTTGATCGGGCGCTCGCCTGACGGTACGGTAAATAGTGTATTGAAGCGGTTTGACTTCAGCAAAGGTGTTGCAAAGGGTTTGGCAAAATACTGTACTGCCGAAGCAGCGCTAATCTGTAAAAATGTGCCTACAGATGCCCGCAAACCAGGAGACTACATCTTTGAAATGATGGTCGTTCCCAATACAGGACAACAGGAACCATCAGATTCCAAGAAGACGGATGCGATTAAAATTACAGCCCAACCTTCGAGAATTGTTAATTTTAAAATCAACAATCAAGAAGCTTTACCCAAATATATTGTTCCAGTCAATCAGGTAAAACCTGGTGAAATTCTTAAAATATCTTGGAAAGTAGAAGGCGGCAGCAATATTAAAGTTGAGCTGCTTCCGGCACCCGGTACGGTTCCCGTTCAGGGCAGTATCCCCTACACTCTCAGTCAGAAACCGGGTAGTGAAACGATTACGCTGCAAGTCACCAATGGAGCTGGCGAACAAATTAGCAGAGCGGTTACCATTGAAACTTTTGAACCGCCACCCCCACCGCCACCTGCTGCCTTAGCCCCGGCTCTACCTACCTTAGTCCCCGCTCCACCTACCTTAGCCCCGGCTCCAATCGTCCCACCGCCGCTGCCCCCAGCGCCCCCTCCCGGAGCAGCGGGTGCCCCCGCCGCAACCTCTGCCCCTGGTACCCCAGAGGCTTCTGGCACGGGTGCCCCTGCTGCCGGTACTCCTGCTGCCGGTACTACCACTGCTACTCCTGCCGCTGGTAATCCTGCCAATCCTGCTACCGTACCAACCCCCAGCGAACCAGGTTCGCTCTCGCCCTCTGAATTACCCCCCCGTCCTGACTGACTGAATTAACTGCTGGGTAAGTAAGCGAATGTAATTCAATTGAAGATTTTTGGAGGTGGGATTGACCTAGCAAGCCCAACACTTACAGGGGTGACGCGATCGCTTAGCCCATCCCACAAATAATTAATCCTACTTACTGACTAGGTCTTGGGGTTGGGAGCAATGTATTTCATTAGCTTTTCCCCCTTACGGCTCTGTCAATCTTAATTAAAGGAGTAGGGAATTTGCGACTAAAAAGTTTCTAAAACCCGTCAAAATTTTATTGAATCAGCACTACTTAATACCTGATGCCAACAAAAATGTAAAGGAAGGTTAACAATTCAGGATTTTAGAAATGTCAGCATTTTTAAATAAAAATCCACTGCTAGAACGCCCATTCTATATATAGAAAGTAAAAACAGCGTGGAGCAGTGGAAGTGTCAATCTGCTGGAGACTAGACTTGTTAATGTTTTTGTCTTAAAACTTAGTAGCGCCGAGAAAAGCCACCGCTACTGGGTCTGCGATTACCACCGCCGCCGCCAGAGGGTCCTCTATCTTCACGAGGTTTGGCTTTGTTAACTTTCAAATCTCGACCCATCCACTCCGCTCCATCTAGAGCTTCAATGGCAGCCGTTTCTTCAGCTTCAGTTTCCATTTCTACAAAACCGAAACCCCGTGGGCGGCCTGTCTCGCGGTCAGTGGGTAGCTGAACCCGCTTAACAGTTCCGTATTCGGCAAAAACTTGGCTGAGGTCTTCTTGGGTGACGTCGTAGGATAGGTTGCCTACATAGATTGACATGGAAGTATCTCGCTTTCTGCAGATGGTGTAGAGACTTAGATTCGGAGAGACGCCTGTCAACGTAGACAACCAACTCACTTAGCCGAATTAAATTCTCAGTGATTAACTTAGCACAGGATCGGGCTTCAGGCATTCGCCATCAAGGAAAACAATATGAAATTTGTCAAGGGAATGATTTCGTAATTTAAAGAGTGACAATTTTCTGCGAAGCATTGCGGTTTATACACAAGGTAAAAACAACAGCTATACAGGGGTTCTAACCCCTACGGATGCGGGAAAAGTCATGGGTTTTGGAATCTTTACGAGACTGGATGCTTCTTAGCATATAGAGTGGGATAGCGATTATGGCAGATGTGGCTTTTAAGAACTTTGACAAAAAGTGGCTACTCGACTGGCACAAGTGACTCTCGCCAGCGCACACTTAAAGATGTACTCAAGAGGCTCCTGAACTCTTCTTATGTTTCCAGCTGAACCTCCGGCTTCTGGTAGTGGCTTTCGCGCTCTGATGAAGAATCGGCCTTTTCTCATTCTTTGGGTAGGGCAGATCGTGTCTCAGGTAGCAGACAAGGTCTTCTTCATTTTGTTGATTGCGTTGCTGGAAAACTATCAGACGTCGCTGATGGGGGCAAATTCTATGCGTTCCGCCATCATGGTAGCTTTCACACTACCTGCAATCTTCTTTGGCTCAGCTGCCGGTATTTTTGTAGATCGCTTTCCAAAGAAGCAAATTATGGTGGCTTCTGATTGGATTCGCGCTTTATTGATACTATTGCTTCCGATATTGCCAAAGCAGTTTTTAGTTCTCTTAGTAATTACGTTTTTGCTCTCGACAGTTACGCAATTTTTTGCCCCAGCAGAGCAGGCGGCGATTCCCCTATTGGTCAAGCGCGAAAATTTAATGACAGCAAACGCGCTGTTTACAACCACCATGATGGGGTCTCTGATTGTCGGTTTCTCTGTGGGCGAGCCGCTGTTGAGTCTAGCCGGAACTTGGGGGGGAACCTATGGTCAAGAATTCTTGGTGGCGCTTCTGTACCTGTTGGCTGCTGGTCTCAGCCAGTTAGTGAAAGTCGTAGAAGCTCCGATTCCGATTGAGTCGATCGCAGTTCATCCTTGGAATGATCTTAAAGAAGGCTTCCGTTATTTATGGAAAAAACGCCTGGTTCGGACTGCGATGGTACAACTGACGATTCTATATTCGGTGTTTGCGGCTTTAACTGTACTGGCAATTGAGCTGGCAAAGGAAATTGGTCTCAATGAGCCGGGTCAATTTAGCTTTTTATTATCCGCTGCTGGGGTGGGTATGGTTTTTGGTGCGGGGGTGTTGGGGCATTGGGGCGATCGCTTCCACCACAAGCCTTTGCCTCTATTGGGTTTTTTGAGTATGGGCTTTGTGTTGGGTGTGTTTACGTTGACGACAAATCTCTGGATGGGCTTAGGATTAAGTGCGCTGTTGGGGCTGGGTGCCTCGCTCATTGGCGTACCCATGCAAACTCTGATTCAAGCCTCAACCCCAGAAAATATGCGCGGCAAAGTCTTTGGGTTTCAGAATAATGCTGTCAATATTGCACTGAGTGCGCCGCTAGCGATCGCTGGCCCACTTACGGATCAATTTGGTTTGCGAGGCGTTCTTTTGGGAATGAGCATTATTGTGAATATCGTTGGGGTCTGGGCGTGGCTCAGTACCCGTAATGTTTTGGAAGATGTCATCTAGCTTGAAAGGAGGACTGAGGAGTAACATCTTGTAGCCAGTCCTTCCTAGAAATGCCTTTGCCTTTTGCTGGGTAAGGGGACGCGCTCAGCGTTACAACCCGATTGAAGGCGCGTTCATTAAGTCAGCCGCCCTTAGCCAGTATCCTTGGCGCACCTCCTTCTTGGTGGCGTGAACCGAAATAATAAACCTTAAAGTCACAGAAAATAAACACTCGCGAGTTTTTGGGGGGTTAATCCCTCGACAGGAATTGATATCAGGATTAGACTTAAGAATTAAACCCCTATTTCTAATGCTGAATTAGATAGAAATCTTAAAAAAGAACGTAGCTATAGTGAGAGGTTTCATGGTGCGATCGCAAAGCGTCTCGGAAAAAGAATCAATACGTCAAATGAGCAGCCGCAGAACAGGTGCCTTTGCCCTGATTGACAGTCTGAAGCGTCACGGTGTTGAACATATTTTTGGCTATCCGGGTGGTGCAATTCTGCCGATATACGATGAACTGTATCGGGCACAAACGGATGGCGGGATTCATCACATTTTGGCAAGACACGAGCAAGGCGCGGCTCACGCGGCGGATGGTTATGCTCGTGCCACCGGCAAGGTGGGGGTCTGTTTTGCCACGTCTGGCCCTGGGGCAACGAACCTAGTGACAGGCATTGCGACAGCCCACATGGACTCGATTCCAATGGTGGTAGTCACGGGGCAGGTGGCTCTTAACGCGATTGGCAGCGATGCGTTTCAGGAAACCGATATTTTCGGAATTACGCTGCCGATTGTGAAACACTCCTATGTTGTGCGCGATCCCGAAGACATGGCGCGGATTGTGGCAGAAGCGTTCCACATCGCCAGTACGGGACGTCCGGGACCCGTGTTGATTGATGTGCCCAAAGACGTGGCATTAGCGGAATTTGACTATGTGCCGGTAGAGCCGGATACGGTGAGATTGCCGGGATATCGTCCTACAGTGAAGGGCAATCCTCGTCAGATCAATGCAGCGTGTACCTTACTTCGGCAAGCACGGCAGCCGTTGCTGTATGTGGGGGGAGGCGCGATTACATCTGGTGCCCATGCAGAAATTCAGGAACTGGCGGAACTCTTCCAAATCCCCGTAACAACGACGTTGATGGGCATTGGTGCATTTGACGAGAACCATCCCCTCTCACTGGGAATGTTGGGGATGCACGGCACCGCCTACGCTAACTTTTCAGTCAGCGAGTGCGATTTGCTGATTGCGGTGGGAGCTAGATTTGATGACCGCGTGGCGGGTAAGTTGGATGAATTTGCTTCTCACGCCAAGGTCATTCATATTGACATCGACCCCGCAGAAGTCGGAAAAAATCGCGCTCCGGAAGTTCCCATTGTTGGCGATGTGCGGAACGTGTTGATTGACTTGCTGCGCCGATGTCACGAAACCAATGCGGCTTTGGAGCCAAATCAAACGAAAGCATGGCTAGAACGGATTAATCGCTGGCGGGAAGATTATCCCCTCGTGGTGCCCCAATATCCCGATAGTCTGGCACCGCAAGAGGTGATTTCAGAACTAGCGAATCAAGCTCCCCAAGCCTACTACACGACAGACGTAGGTCAGCACCAAATGTGGGCGGCGCAATTTCTCAAAAATGGGCCGCGTCGGTGGATTTCTAGTGCCGGTTTAGGCACGATGGGGTACGGGATGCCAGCGGCGATGGGTGCTAAGGTAGCGCTGCCAAACGAACAGGTGATTTGTATTAGCGGCGATGCCAGTTTCCAGATGAATTTACAGGAACTGGGGACGCTGGCACAATACGGCATAAATGTCAAGACCGTTATTATCAATAATGGCTGGCAGGGAATGGTGCGTCAGTGGCAGGAGGCGTTCTACGGAGAGCGTTACTCGTCCTCAAATATGGAAGTGGGGATGCCGGATTTTGTGATGCTCGCTAAGGCATTTGGGATTAAGGGAATGTCGATCCGCGATCGCTCGGAACTGAAAGATGCGATCGCCGAAATGTTGGCTCACAATGGCCCCGTTTTGCTGGAAGCCCGAGTTAAACGGGACGAAAACTGTTACCCAATGGTGGCTCCTGGCAAGAGTAACGCTCAAATGATTGGCTTGCCAGAACGCCGCAAGTTGGAAAAAGCCACAGAGCTAGTCTATTGCAGCGGTTGCGGTGCGAAAAACATTGCCAGCAACAACTTCTGTCCGGATTGCGGCACCAAAATCTAAGGGTAATCAGCGATCGGTGATGAGTTTTTGACCAATTGCTGATGGATTCTTAGCGTTTGGATTACCGATTTTTTCCTTTGGAATATTAAACAGAGACTGGCTATCAATCGCCAGTCTCTTTATTTTTAGGGTGAATCTGGAACAATTTAGATGCGATCGCCTTTACCCTTCAAAGGTGCGACAGCACAATCAAAAAATACTCCCAAATCACCGTCTTTAAGCCTTTAGTAATCAAAAGATTACTTCTCCTTTACCTTTGGGGGTTACAGTGGCAGTGGCTATCCATCGCCAAATTTTCATAGCTGGAAATAATTACAGCCATGCCTCCAACTTCCAAAGCAGTTCTAGCAATCGATCAATACGATCCCAATGAAGGGCGTCGTTTGCATTTTTATGCCAAGGGAGACCTAATTCCCCTCGTGCCACAGGGCATTTGGCAGATCGAGCGAGGTTTGGTGCAGCTGAGTACCCTTTGCCCGAATGGTGAAGAAGTGTTGCTGGGTTGGGCAGGAACTGCAACATTCTTTGGTCTTTGGATGACCTTGCTGCAAGCCTATCAGGCAACGGCGCTCTGTGATGTCTACTTAAGATGGTTTTCAGTCACAGAAATTGAAGCTTCCCCACGTCTATCTCAGATGATTTTGCCGCAAATGGGACGACGGATGCGGCAAGCAGAGGCACTTTTAGCCATTGTCGGACAGCGACGGGTCGAAGATCGCTTGCAGCGACTGTTGTTGCTGTTAAAAAAAGAAATCGGTCAACCTGTGGCGGGTGGAACTCGTCTGGGGGCGCGCCTCACCCATCAACATATCGCCAGCGCCATTGGTACCACCCGCGTGACAATCACGCGATTGCTCAGCAAGCTACAGCAGCAGGGATCGATTAGCCTGGATTGCGATCGCCACATTATCCTAAAAGATGAGAGCTTTGCCAGCATCTCTGATTGGTGAGTCGCATTTGTTAGGAGTAAGCTTCTGTCTCTCTCAGTAATTTCGGTTCCATCGGCAACGAATCAACAGCCCGCTGGGTTGATTGTCGTATTGCATGGCTTTGGAGGGAATGCCCAACAGTTGGCATCCTTAGCCCCATTTTTGAATTTACCGGAGTATCAGTTTTTGGTGCCCGATGCCCCTTTTACAAATCCCTATGTATCGGGGGGGCGAATGTGGTACGAATTTGGAAAGCCAGGAGGTTCGCAGTCTGCGGATTTAGTCAAAAGTCAGCAAATGCTAACTGAGTGGCTCAAATCTTTAGAAAGTTCTACCGGAGTCCCTCTTTCACGCACAATTTTGTGTGGATTTTCTCAAGGCGGAGCAATGACGCTGGATGTAGGATTGAATTTACCTTTAGCGGGTTTAGTCGTGTTGAGCGGCTATTTGCATCCTCTCTCTCCAAAACCTGATGCGACTTATCCACCTGTATTAATTTTGCATGGGAGACAAGATTCTGTGGTGCCGCTGAGTGCTGCCCAGAAGGCACGGGACGCTTTAACAGCACTAGGAATATCGGTACAATACCAGGAATTTGATATGGGGCATGAGGTTCAACCGGCAGCTTTAGAAGTGATGCGGAAGTTTGTCAAGGCAAATATCTGATCGGCGCTAGCCGCTAATAGCAGTCGTCAAAGTGAAATGGGTAGTGGGTGTCGAGTCTTCCCTTCCATTCCCCATTCCCACTCGGTGAAATCTCCGGTTTAAAGCTAGTAGACCCGCTAACTTGACGTTTTTTATATTAAGCGATCGCCAGTAATGGCGTTAAGATAAAATGGTTTGTTGCATCTGTATAATACATGGCACAGATGCAGATTGAGGGAGGCGCGGTCAATGACAACTGTTAGCATTTCCAACCGGGATATTTCTGCTGTAACGGCAACTGAAGTGGAACATCTGGCTGTACGGCTAGAGCAAGATAATTACACCAATCCTTTTGAAGGATTGGATGATTGGCATTTGCTCAGAGCGATCGCTTTTCAACGTCCAGATTTAGTTGAACCCTACCTCTACCTACTGGATTTTCAACCCTTCGATGAAGCTTAAATGCAAAGTGGCAGACGAGTTCTCATAGGGATAGGCGGCGGTATCGCCGCCTATAAAGTTTGTGAGGTAATTTCGGCGCTTGCGAAAACTGGGGTGGAAGTTCGGGCGATTCTCACGGATTCTGCTCAAGCATTTATTACGCCTCTAACCGTGGCAACGCTGTCCCGTCATCCTGCTTATACGGATGAAAATTTCTGGCAACCGACACGCGGACGCCCTTTGCATATTGAGTTGGGAGAATGGGCAGAGGTTTTTGCGATCGCTCCTCTAACCGCGAATACCTTAGGCAAGTTGGCTTATGGTTTCGCTGACAATCTGCTCACGAATACCGTCCTCGCTTCAACTTGTCCAGTGCTGTTAGCACCGGCAATGAATACGGATATGTGGGAACAGGTGGCAGTGCAACGCAATTGGCAACAGGTATTCGCAGATAAACGCTATCACGGTGTTGGTCCCGGTGCTGGACTGTTAGCTTGCGATCGCGTCGGTGCTGGACGTATGGCAGAACCTGCTGAAATTTTGCCGCAAATTACATCTCTATTGCACACTGGCGGGAAGCGAGATTTAGCCGGAAAACGAGTTTTAATTAGTGCTGGAGGAACGCGAGAGCATCTCGATCCGGTGCGCTTCATCGGCAATCCTTCGACTGGCAAAATGGGATTCGCATTGGCACAAGCTGCACTGCATCGCGGCGCATCTGTGACGCTGGTGCATGGGCCAATGGAGACGCCATTAATCGCCTCTCTACAAAAAGTGCAATTGATTAGTGTGATGAGCGCCCAGCAGATGCAGCAGGCGATGTTAGAGTGTTTTCCCGATGCCGATTTGATTGTGATGTCGGCGGCGGTGGCAGATGTGAAACCAGCCGAGTATAGTGCCCAGAAATTACCGAAGCGATCGCTTCCCGCTTCCTTACCTCTAGAATCTGTACCCGATATCGTGGCAGAATTGGCGAGTCTCAAACAGCCGCATCAAAAGTTAATTGGATTTGCCGCCCAGACTGGGGATATTGTTACGCCAGCCTTGGAGAAGTTGCAGAAGAAAAATTTGGATGCCATTGTTGCCAATCCCATCGATCAAGCCGATGCTGGTTTTGGCAGCGACAACAACCAAGCCGTATTTCTTGACAATCAAGGGCGCAAAGTAGAGATTGAACCCTGTAGTAAATTGCAGATGGCTCACGCTTTATTTGACTTTGTTCAAGGTGCTGGCTAAAAGGACAAGCGGTGCTTAGATCCCATCATTTTTCAGCGATTCTCATCGCTTCTCCATCTATTTTTGATTGGACAGAAGCCAATTTCTTAGATTCATTAAAAAGTGCGGCTCAAGATGCCCATCTAACTCCCGTTGGTCAGCTTTCTTTTACTTTTCAACCACAGGGAGTATCAGCAGTTCTCTTACTGGAAGAATCTCACGTCGCCTTGCATTTTTGGCCTGAAGAAGGGAAAGTTACCGTTGATATCCATGTGTGTGATTATCAGCAGGATAATTACGAAAAAGCAAAAACTCTTGCTGAATTACTTACTTTGGAGATTGGCGACAATTCCAATAATGAGCAGTGGAAATATTTCTGCGTTACTAGTTAATTTAAACAGCCCAAGCGATTAAAAATGAAGCCGCAATATAAGCAAAAGCTTCAATTAGTCCAGCACCCAAGTTCGGGATTTGTTGACGTGCAATTTCGTCTGATATTTTTACTCCTGGCACTAAAATTAAATCTGCTACCCAGCGAATTACAATCAGTGAGGCTAAGCAAAATAGGAGTGTTAAACCATATTGAGTAAAACTAATTACCCAATTTTGAAACTCGGCGGCAAATGCTACGCGCACGATATTACCTGTGGCAATAAGTAAGCCCGCTAACGCCACACCAGCAGCAGGATTATTGCGCCTTTCAATCTCTCCAAATACATTGTATTTAGTGACACGAGGATAGAGAACGCTCACCAAAACGAGTACGCCTAAGCCAACGATCCAGCAGACAAACCCTACCAGCCAAGTGCCACTTTCCCCGCCGAGTGCGGCGCTGAGAATGAGTCCATTAGCGATGTGATTGCCAAATTCTACAGCAGCAGCGCCTGTGTTCCGTTCTTCAAGAATTTCGCGCTTACAATCAAAGCAACGCAAAATTAAGCGATCGCCTACCCAAGCGCCAGCCAACATGAATAAAATGACTGTTGCGCCATAGCTTACCAAATTGAGTAATTTGTCCTGCCAATTGCCTGAAGGTTGTCCTAAAACACCACCCAGCGCAATGACGATACCGAGGTAATATCCGACAAGAGCGATCGCTACGGCTGGATTATCTTTAACAAATAGTTCCAAGTTTAATTCCATGCGACGAAATAGTTTTTGGTAAGCGAGTTGTCCCAGCCAGAACAACCCAAAGCCTACGACTAGCTCTAGAAGAATAAATCCTAATTGACTAACTTGTTCCACTACTTAACTCCTTCTCAATATTTCTTTATTATTCAATTAATTTTATATTTTTAAGTGTTTTAATAAGCCAATCATTGTATCTGCTAGTTGGTCATAAAAAAAGTAATCATGAGCACCAATAGTTTTTACTGGTACGCCACCAAACTGACTTTTAAAACGGGAAAATTTTGCATAGCTATGATTAGGATCGTGAGTAAAACCATAGAAATCATAGAAAGTGCAACCGCGTGATTTTGCCCGTTGCATTGCAGCCCAGTGTAAACTGTAAGTTGCCATGAATTCCGGATGTTCAAAACTACGTCCGCCGTAGAGATAAGTTGCGCGATCGCCCCAATAAACAACTAAGATAGCTGCTAATATTTTTCCTTGCCAGATTGCGAAACCTAGCTCTGCCATATTTGCCTTAAATAAGGTTTGGCAAAGATTAATGAAAAATTTGTAGGGTTCACCAAAAAACTGCTGGCGTTTTACCGTTTCCCAAAAAATATCGTAAAACACAGGAATTGCCTGTGAGTCTGTTCTAAATTCAGTTTCTACACCATGACGCCAACTCAAACGCAAATTATATCGTCCTTTTGGCTTCATAGTTGCTAACATTTCAGTTTCTGTTAATTGTAAATCAATTAACAGAGTTTCCGAGGGCAATAAATCAGCAGGGGCACGCATAAACCCGGAAAGGCAATCTAGTTTTTGCTGCCATAAAGGTTCAATTCGTAGGGCAACCGCTCCTATTTTTTTAGCTAAAGATGCCGCTTCTTTCACTAATATCTGCATTCCTTCTTTTTCCAATTTTTCAGGTAGCAGAGGGGCACCGGGAGCAACTAATAAATTGGCTTTATTAGGATGGGGATAAAAATAAAAAATGCATCCTCCCAATAATTCTTGCTTGTAAAATAAACCATAACGGAAGGTTTTGTATCCTTCCAATTCTTTGAAATCTGCCCAAGCCCAAGACTGCATAAAGCATCCTGCGGGAGCAGTTTGCACAAGCAAGTCCCAATGATGGCGTTCTTCTGAATTTAGTAGTCTAAGGGTTAAAGATAATTCTTCTAATTGAATTTTGTGCCCATTATTTACATCTAAAATGTCAGTCATTATTCGAGCGATTTGTTAATAAGTTTATCAACCAAATACCACCAGCCGCCGTCAAAACAAATCCTATAGTTCTATTAAACCAACTCCAGTCTCCTTCGCTATAATAAGTATTTCCTCCCGAATAGCCGCTAGAGCCAGGAGAATGGCTACTTCCTGAATAGTATCCCTTGGCAAACACAGCATCTGGAGATGCTAAATTGGCCATTAATAAAGTTACTGAGAGCATCATAATAAATTCTGCTGCTCGTGGTGATAGCGTTAAAATTTGCTGTCCAGTGCGGATTTTATCAGACAATTGTTTTAGTTCAGCGGCAATCTGAGGCGGCAGTTCTTGAGCACGTTCTAAAATACTTCCCAATAAACGTGATAAGTCGATTTCTGATAGTAATTTTTGAAGGTGGGCTAACCATTCTGCTGTCATCTTTGGGTTGTGATAAGGATGTTGTACCGGCAATAGTTTGCTAGTATCTATCTCATTACCCTGAACTTCTTCTAACCACCTTTGGGCGGTTGATTCTAGCTGAAGGAGATCCCGCAACCCTATCAGTCCAGTTCCAGCTTCTTCAATGTCTAAAAAATTAATGGTTTTTTCATCAATTGCTTCGATAATTTGAGGCGATTGAATATGAGGATTGAGTAAGTAGTAAAATAGCTGCGGGCAATCCAGAGTGTGAATATTGACGCTGTGGCGGCTATGCGCGATCGCATTCTCAAACTCAAACACTTTTAGCAGATTTTTAAGCGCGATCGCCTGTAAATTTTCAGGTAGGGTAATTCCTTCTATTTCAGAACGCTGAATTGTAACTGGAGACGCTAAGAAGAACCCCCAATTGCCGTAATCATGCCGCTGAAAGGATGGAATTGCTAGTTGTAAAGGCTTTGCCATCAATCCAGCAGCTAACAAGGTTTGATATAAACACCAAAAACCTGTTGTCCGATTTTCTGGAGAAACACCATTCGTGCTAATAATCCCACCTGGATAAAGAACCCGGCTAATCGTTTTAAACCATTCTTGGCTGTATATCGCCGTATCTTCTGTACAACTAGGATAAGTGAAATCGCAAATAATAACGTGATAAGATTTTTCCTTGAGTGTCGATAAAAACTCAAAAGCTTCTTGCGTGTAAATTGTTAAGCGATCGCTTTCTAAGCTTCCCTCGTTAAAATCCTTAAATACCCTTTTCCCTAGTTCTAAAACTTCTGGGTTGTAATCCACTAAATCAACGTGACTAACTTCAGGAAATCGCAACACATCCCGTGCAGCTAATCCATCTCCGCCGCCACAAATCAAGACTTGCAACTCTGTGTGAGGAAATCGTTTGACTGCCAGCGCTACCGATGGAATCACTAAATACTCGTGATAAATGGCTTCATCAGCGGTATCAAACTGCAAATCACCATTGATATAAAAAGCCAATCCGTTGTTATGTTGTTCAATAAATAAAGATGTAGGCATTTTTTTACTATCCGAATACCATCAACAATATTCCGCAAGCCATCATGAAACTGGCTACTAATGCTTGGAAAATCACGCTTTCCAAAAAACTCTTCTTCGCTCCTCGTTCAATGTGAGAAAAATCTTCTGGTTTTACTATTTTGGTAGAGTAAATATGTCGTTTGCCATCAGGCCAAGCTTCAATTGCTAAATTCCATTGATGATCCTTGTCCCAATAATCCCACGTAATTCGAGATGTCTCCTCTTCATCTCCTTCATAATTACCCTTGGTTGATGATTCAAAGTAATAGCGTTTACCCAAGGCTTGTAATTCTGGGTAAGGCATTTTTCCTCCTTGCATATCGTGCCAAAAACGAATAGCCAAATTATTCAGTGATTCTGGTTCAAATATCTTAGGGTCTGAAATTTCTTCGGCAAGATACCAATTGACTAAGGATTCAGGATTTTGCGGATCAATTTCTCGTAGCAAGTAGTATTCTTTTCCTGCCTGAGATTTTAGCAACCACTCCGTTGTTTCATATCCATAGGAATCGTCATAAGTGCTGTATTCTTTAATCTGCCACTGAACGCCATAATATTTTATGCGATCGCCTGGACGTAAATTTTCAAGTTGAGTTTTCGTAGTAATGGGATACATAAAATTTTGCTCTGCTAAAATTTTGTTTGAATGTAGAAAAAATCTTAAGTTTAAGTTTATTTTATTAAAATAATATCCGGCATTTTTGCTGGTTAATAGAGCGACTTAGCGTAGGCAGCATTTATTATATTCACACAGCCCTTAACTTCATAAAATAATCAATAAGACTTCATAAAAATATTAATTTTTTATAATCATCTACTCAAGGCGATAGAAGAGGTTCAATAACCCGACCCACCAACCAACTTCACAAAAAACATATCCGCTAGGAAGATGACCTGCGGGAGCGCGATCGCAATCAAAGATAAATTCTTCATAAGGAACCCAAGCGCCATCAATCCGCCATCCGACGCGATCGCCTAAAATACACAAAATCTCATAATTTGCGCTTCTCGTCCCTCCGATCCTTTCCCAGATATATTTTTGGACGCTAAAACCAAAGCGTCCTTTGCTGTGTTTTATCCAAAGTTGGTTAATGATCCGAAGGTCTGACATTGGAAAATTTTTGATATCTTCCACTCTCAGCCAACCTTCTGTTTCTCGACCAGAAATTTTCAGCATAACCGTCGTGGTTTCTTCATCCGCTTCTTGCCACTTTCCTAACGCTAAAAAAGTCTGTAGTTGCCGGTAATCTATCTTTGACGCTGAACTTTGCCGATTTGTTAAAAAATTCCGATTTGTAGCGATTGAACTAGCATTATAAGTTTTTGAAACCGGGATATTGCTAGATAGTGGCTGCTTAAAACTGTAAGTAGAAATCTTATTAAGATTAAGCAATTCTAGCCACTCCTGCACCGACTGAGGGCGTTCCTCCGCTTGAAATTCCATCCCTTTAAGAATCGCCTGATTGGCTAAATTACTAATACTGGAATTGAGGCGTTGCGGTGAATTTAACCGAATCCCCGCAGCTCTCGCAGGCGCAGGTAGCGGGACTTCTCCAGTCAGCAAATAGTAGAGCGTCGCCGCGAGTGCATAAACATCCGTATACTCGCCCCGTCTTGCTTGCTGAGCATACTGTTCAATTGGAGCAAAGCCTGGAGTAAAGGTTTGCGTATGAGTCTGCGTTATATCGGGGATAAATTCCCTAGCAATGCCAAAATCAATCAGTACCGCCTGGAATTTTTCGGCACGCACCATGATATTAGATGGCTTCACATCCCGATGCAAAAAGCCCCTGTCGTGGATGAAAGTTAGTGCGTCACCAATCTGGCGGATGTAGTGTAATGCTTCGGTTTCCGACAAAACACCCAGATTAAGTACGCGCTGCTCTAAGTTTTCTCCCTCAACATACTCCATCGCCATGCAAGGTAACTGTCCTTCAGAGAAGGCATTGTCAATCTGCACAATATTAGGGTGTCGGCACACAGCGAGTCGCAGCGCTTCTTTCTGGAAATCTCGATTAAATTTGTCTCGGTACGCTGTAAATTCGCGTTTAGTCAGTACCCGTTCATTCAGCGTCTTGATGACGACAAAATTCCCTTTTTTGTCCCTAGCTAGAAAAGTGATGCCATAGCCTCCTTCTCCTAGCACCCTTTCAACGATGTATCTTCCACCATGCAACATCTGCCCAGCGGCCCAAACCATTCCTCACACTTTCCCTGACACTTAGGCTAATTTTGCCATACCCTTGGTGCCAGTTTTGTTAAGTATTTGACCTATTCCAGAAGGCTCCATAACGGAAGGGAACAAAGGTGAGATAAGAGCGATCGCTCTTATTTTTGAGTGATATATTCAGCGTGGAAACGCCTAGATGAAGACAATTGTTATGACTGAGGAACTCATGGATTTACGAAATAGCATCATTGAGGGACGCGACAAAGAAACTTTGACGATTTTAGGTGGGCTGGATTGGATGAAGAAAAGGTGGATAGAACTCAGATAATTCTGACAGCTCAACAATTACTTGCTTTGACATATGCTCATTCAGCAAGTATTTTACCTGACATCATTGATGAGTATTTAACTCAGTTACCGGGCGGGCAAGATTGGTTTGAAGACAGGCGCGAATAGAGAATGCGATCGCTTGCCCTTCTTTTGATTGCATTTATTCTCAGCAAGATAGGTGATCTCAAAGCCACCTTTACCCAAATGCCTCTCAATAATATATCGCCCGCCCTGCAACTTCTGCCCAGGATGCCAAACCATTGCTAAAGCCGCCTCGACACTAGGGTTAATTTTGGCATAAGGGTAGCCGTTCGCTTACACTGACTTCTGGCACCTGCGCTACACCCCATTTTCAGTAGGGGTCGCTTCTAGCGTAGGTTTGTATCGCCAGTCAAAATGAGGAGAGCCAAGTCAGGGATGAAAAAAATATTGTTGTCCGGTTTGTTGTTGCTACCGCTAGCAGCGTGTTCGCCCAGCCCATCCGGGACTTCCGTGACGAACGGTGGAACTGAGGCAAAGCCTCTGGCAATCGGTGCCATTCCCGATCAAGATCCGCAAAAGTTACAGCGTCAGTATGACAAGCTAGCTGCCTATCTGGAAAAGGAACTGGGTGTGCCGGTGGAGTATAAGCCGGTTACTGACTATACGGCGGCGGTTACTGTCTTTAAAGTAGGGGATTTGGATTTGGTTTGGTTTGGGGGATTGACAGGGGTGCAGGCACGGTTGCAGGTGCCCGGTGCGGAAGCGATCGCGCAACGCGACGTAGACGCCCAATTTCACAGTCTCTTCATCGCCAACAAAAAGGCTGGGCTGAAGCCATTTAAAGATATTTCTGGTTTACAACAACTAAAAAAACATAGCTTCACTTTTGGCAGCGAATCTTCAACATCCGGGCGTTTAATGCCTCAATATTTCTTGCAACAAGCTGGACTTAAGCTTGAAGATTTGAAAGGTCAAGCTGGTTTTTCTGGCGATCACGATAAGACGATTAAATTGGTGGAAGCAGGCACCTACGATGTCGGTGCTGTGAATGAAAGCGTCTGGAAAAAGCGAGTCGATGCCAAAGAAGTAGACTTGAACAAAGTAGAAGTCCTTTGGGAGACACCCGCTTACTACGACTATCACTGGGTCATTCATCCCGATGTCAAAGAGTACTACGGTGAAGATTTTGTTGAAAAAGTGCAAAACGCCTTTTTAAAACTAGACCCCAAGGTACCAGAGCAAAAAGAAATTCTTGACCTTTTACAAGCAACTAAATTTATTCCTACCCAAAACTCCAATTATGCTCAAATTGAGGAAATTGGTCGGGGAATTGGCAAAATAAAGTGATGTAAATGACAGAAGCTAACTTTAAAATTGCAGAAAACTCCGCTAGTGAAACTCTAGTGGAGTTTATCTGGGAATTCTACAAATTTGAACACCTAAAATTTGATAAATCCCTTGTTTGCAAGGGGTTAGCAAAGATTTTGCAGGATGATTCTCTAGGACGAGTGTGGCCGATCTAGCATGGCAACAAAGCGATTGGCTACATCGTCCTGACCTTTGGCTACAGTTTGGAATTTCGAGGACGTGATGCATTTATTGATGAACTTTACATCCGAGAGAGTTATCGGGGGCAAGGGGTAGGCATGAGCGTAATTCAGTTTATAGAAAGTGTTTGCCCTTCTCCAGAAATTCAAGCACTTTATTTAGAAGTCGAGCGGAAAAAGACAGCAGCACAAAATTTGTATCAGAAGGTTGGTTCTAAAGATCGCGATCGCTATCTCATGACTAAATGGATAGCAAACTAAGCAGAGAAAGGAACTCATCTGCGCCCGTATTTGAACTGAAAAACGTTTCTAAGCAATTTGGACGTTTTGAATCTCTCGCTGATATTAACTTGCAGATTTGGGCAGGCGATCGCGTGGCGCTGGTTGGTTCTAGCGGCGCGGGAAAAAGTACGCTGATTAATTTACTCAACGGTACGCTGCTACCCACTCAAGGAGAAGTCTGGGTACTGGGTCGAAACCTTGCTCATCTGCGTCCAAAGTCGCTGCGTCAAGTCCAGCGCCAGATTGGTACGATTTACCAACAATTTCACTTAGTTGATAATTTGCAGGTGATTCACAATGTCAATGCTGGACATCTAGGGCGCTGGTCGTTTTTCAAAGCAGTAGTTTCGCTGATTTATCCTTTAGAAGTCGAAACTGCTCATCAAGCTTTGGCACAGGTGGGGATTCCAGAAAAACTTTACGAACGTACTGATAGCCTTTCTGGCGGTCAACAGCAACGGGTAGCGATCGCTCGCGTCCTCGTGCAAAATCCCACCGCCATCCTTGCCGACGAACCCATTTCCAGCCTCGACCCCGAACGCAGCCGCGAGATTATGGACTTATTGCGCCAGTTGAGTATAGAAACCGGGAAAACTTTAGTCACCAGTGTCCACGCGATTGAATTTGCTCGGAGTCATTATCAGCGAATTATTGGTCTGCAACATGGGCGTATTTTGTTTGATATTCCCGCTGAAGACCTCTCGGATGCCATGATTGAAACTCTCTATAAAACCACGGGGTAATCCTAAATATTTCTATTTAAATTCCTCTGCATTTTTTGCATCTGTAGCGGTTTGATATCTAAAGCGTGCCACAAACAAGCGATCGCAAACTAACAAACCTCCCTCAGCGCCCCTCCCCGCTTAACTGGCGTACTGCATGGGGATTGCTGTTTGTCGCGTCCCTCATTTGGTCGTTGCACGTAGCAGGCGTATTCCAAGGGAATTTAATCAACTCAGGCGGCTGGAACCTCGTCTGGCGCTTTCTCGTAGCTGCATTTTCACCCGATCTCAGCCCGGAATTTCTCCAACTCACTCTAGATTCCACTCTGAAAACCCTCGCTTATGCCGTGTGTGGCACTTTCTTCAGCGTGCTGATTGGGTTGGTGGGGGGTGTTTTTTCTTCCGAGATATGGTGGCAATCTGTTTCAAATTCAAAACTCAAAACTCAAAACTCAAAACTTAAACCTCAGCCTCCTTGGGTGGTGGTACGAGGAGTTTTGGCAATCCCCAGAGCAATTCACGAGTTAATTTGGGGATTATTTTTTGTCAATATTTTTGGACTCGATCCGCTAGTAGCCGTGTTAGCGATCGCAATTCCTTTTGGTGCGATTACTGCCAAAGTCTTCTCGGAAATTCTAGACGAAACCCCCCGCCAGCCACTCATGGCACTCCTCAATAGTGGCGTCCCCCCTCTGAATGCTTTTGCCTATAGCTTGATTCCCCAAGCTTTTCTAAATCTGCTGTCTTACGCTTTCTATCGGTTTGAGTGTTCGATTCGTTCCGCCGCCGTATTGGGGATTATCGGTGCAGGTGGGCTGGGGTATCAAATTCTCCTCAGCCTCCAATCTCTGCGCTATGAGCAGATGTGGACGTTTTTGATTGCCCTGATTGTATTAAATGGTGCTACGGATTTTTGGAGTGCTTTGCTACGCCACCGTTTGGGTGCGCCGAGTCGCCTGGATTTGAATGTCCTAAATCTCCAAGGGCGCAAACAGCGATTTTATCAAAAAGATCCCGTCGTGCAGGTGTCCTTTCTCGGCGGCATTGTTTTAGTTATCTTCTCCTTCTGGTACGTCCAAGCTGATTTCTCAAAGCTTTGGGCACCACGAACCGCACAGCTATTGGCAGGAGTGTTTCAGGATGTCTTCCCACCAGATGGAAGTCAGCTGAGTCAACTATTTACCCTTTCGGCGCAAACCCTTGCCATGTCCATCCTGGCAATGGCTGGGGCTGGATTAGGCGGCATTTTATTATCTTTCCCAGCCGCGAATAATTTCCTGTTGCCAGGAGGGATTTTAGATACTGGCAGAAGATCCAGCAAACCCCCCTCATCAAAGGGGACAGCGACTCTAATACCCGCCTTTTTAAGGGGGGCTAGGGGGGATCTACGAGCAACTGCTGTACTGATTTTTACCCGCTTCCTACTACTGTTTGCCCGTGCCGTCCCCGAACCTATTTGGGCGTTAATCTTTCTATTTGTATTGTTTCCAGGTATCTTACCGGGAGCGATCGCCCTCGGTTTGCACAACTTAGGTATCCTAGGGCGTCTGATGGCGGAAGTAACGGAAAATCTAGATGAACGTCCTTTGCGATCGCTTAAAGCATTGGGCGCGAGTGGTTCCCAAGTCTTCCTCTACGGCGTCTTACCCCGCACTTTGCCCCGCTTTATCGCTTATATCCTCTACCGTTGGGAAGTCTGCATCCGCGCCACCGTCATCGTCGGATTAGTGGGTGCGGGTGGATTAGGTCGCTTGCTCGCGGAACAACTGAGTAGCTTTGACTACAAAGGTCTCCTGACAACTCTAATTGTGTTTCTCGCCCTCACTTTTATCGTAGATATGATTAGTGCCTCAGTACGACGGACATTAAGGTGATGCTGAGGAAAACTCAACCTTTACACCGTCAGACTGATGTAGACACCCGGTAAAAGTTCAACACTGATAATGTAACAAACAAAACATTTCCCAGTTTCACCATCAATTCAGATTGATGGGAGAAATCGTTTTGTTGCGGAATTTTACATCATTTTTGAATGTATTTACAGCGCTTATCTAATTTTAACGAATCTCTAGAGCTAAAAATAGAAATAGCAGCCTGATATCCCTTCTGAAAACATTACCCGTCTGGTAAATAACCAAAGCAAATAGGCAAAAAGTTTTCATGAGAATTTCAAAATTCACAATTTACCAGACGTTGTCAAGTCCATTTCATGAAGATTAAATGTGCTGCTGTGAAAGCTTTTTAATAAGGAGATACCATGAGCCAATCAAGCAATCTACCAAACAATAGTTCGACAACTACCGATGCGTCTACAGGAGAAGAACATAAGACTCAACAAGCGGCTGCAAAAGCAACAGCCAAAGTTGCTTTTGAAATGGCACCCGAAAAAATTGTCGTTGACTCTCCACCCCCAAAACCCAATTATCCCCACTATCGGGTTCATCCTGGAGAGCAGTTTGTCTTAGCATCTGTCGATCCGAATGCTTCGGAAGACTATAAAAATAAGAAAGATATTGAGCAGGAACTGCAACATCAGCGCCAGCGCCTTCAAAATTTACAAGAACGTCTATATGCTGAACATCAGCGCAGCCTACTCATTGTCCTGCAAGCGATGGATACAGGAGGCAAAGATGGCACCATTAAACACGTATTTGGTGGTGTAAATCCGCAAGGTTGCCAGGTTTGGTCATTCAAAAAACCTAGTGAAGAAGAAGCAGGTCATGATTTTCTCTGGCGTTATCACCAGCGGACGCCGTTACGAGGGATGATTACTATCTTCAATCGCTCGCATTACGAAGACGTATTAATCGTCCGGGTGAAACAACTGGTACCAGAGAATGTATGGCGGGAGCGCTATCACATTATTAATGAGTTTGAGCATATGCTCACGCTTAATAACATTGCGGTAATCAAGTTTTTTCTGCACATTTCTAAAGACGAGCAAAAACGACGGTTACAAAGTCGTTTAGAAGATCCAGATAAGCATTGGAAATTTTCTAGCAACGACTTGAAGGAGCGTCTGTTTTGGGATGAATACCAGAAGGCATTTGAGGATGCAATTATTAATTGCTCGACTGAGTATGCCCCTTGGTATGTGGTGCCTGCTAACAATAAGTGGTACCGCAATTTAGTTATTGCTCGTACAATTGCTGACACCCTTGAAGCAATGAATCCACAATATCCAAAACCAGAAATGGGCTTAGAAAGTATTTTGATTTCTGATTAACTTTCTTCTATCACTCTGCTATTATTTTACTAGAGTGATAGAAGTGCGCGAACAATATTTTGAAACGAACGCAATAAACGAAACAAGCGAAATAGCTCTGGTTTTGGCTTGGTGTAGCGGTGTTCTCTTGGCTTTAGGCTTCTAGCATCCGGTTGCTACTAATTACTCGTGTTGGGTGGAGCTGATGATTTTTTAAAGAAAGATGCGAATAAAAGCGCGATCGCTCCCTCTCAAACACATCTATCTTGAGGGAATCAATGCGATAAATCGCTCAGGCTAAGTTTGACCTAAAAGGAGTACACGTTAGCGAAGCAAGGCGTTAGCGCGATCGCTTGCTGGCACGCCACCTGGCTCAATTGCATCAATCTTAGCCTTAACCAGAGCGATCGCTTCCTGTAAATCTGCTTGTCGCTTCAGTAAAATCTCGGTTTTCCCAATGACTGGATTAATGGCATAAAGATTCCAGTTATTGTCAGAATCTTCATAGGGTTTAACGTGCCACTCTTGATAGATAAAGTCGTCGCATTCGACGCAAACTAGCTGTTGCATCATCCGGTCAAAGCGAACGCTGTCCTCGTTGTTAGGAACCCAATGGCTTTCGTGATTACTCAAAGCAATTAGAGATTCGACAAATGCTACAGCTTCCTCGTATTGCACAAAAGCCTTTAAGCTGCGATATGGATTGCCTTGCGGGTTCCAAATCTCCAGATGATGCCCGTAGCGTCCCGGTACGATTTGGTAAATCCATCCGTCAAGCATTTGTGCAGTGTAGTCTTGTTTGCTGCTCATGAATACACCTTCTATCAGAACCCAAAAATATCAGGTCTTCTCGTTGGTTAGCGATTCCTAGCCTTGTCGCTTTATCCTGATTTAGCTGTGTTGGGATACCATCTACTCTAGCGACCCTCGGAGAGAGTTTCACCCCCACTGTTGGCAGTAGCCGCGAAGAACCAGAAAACAAAATCAAGTTTTGGCGTGCATCTCCCTGATTGCAGGCGGGAGAGGAAAGCGATAGATAGGGCTGAATCTGGTATATTTCCCGTTTGCCGGACGCGATCGCATTTGTTATACTCGCACCGTTTATTCGGAAACCCGAGTAATTAGCCGTATTAAATTAACAGGAAATTCTAGAAATTCACCGATGTCTGAAGAACCAAAATCACAGGGATGGTTTCATACCGTTCCGGGCATTATGACCGCAACTGCTGCCATTCTCACCGCTGTAACCGGCTTGGTTGTAGCGCTAAAGCCAGCGGAAGTTCCAAAACCATCACCAGCCGCATCCACTGCGCCATCGATAGAGGCACCAAGCCAACAGGTATCGACTCCTGAAAATACTGGCACTACACAATTTGATGGCACAGGAAAAGGCAAGAACAAAGATAAGGGTAAAAATAAGTAGTCTTTGTAAACGACTAATGCCGCTACAGATTGCACTCATGATGCAGGAGAGACACGATGAATCGCGTCTCTTTTTTTAAAGTCCGGTGCAACTAAATTAAGATGACAAATCGCTAATTTTTGAATCTAGTTAATCATTAGCAATTTGCCATTCCTCTAATTTAGCGATCGCGCAGTTCCGTCTCCAACTTGTCTAAATCCTCTCTCAAGAAAATGACCATTTGACCGTTATACGCCTTCCCTTCCTTGGTTTGGGCAATTTCCATCCAGTAGCCAAATCGATCTCCTAAGCGCAGTTCACCCTGTTGTGCCGCCAAAAGCGGAAGCCGCTGCCGACGAGCTAAGTCTACAGTTTGTGGTGTGGGATATTCGTAGACAATTCGGGAACGGTCGTAGTCTTGATAAATATCTGGGCCATAGATTACCCGCAGCGATTCTTTTAGACGTTGTGGCGTTACGCCATTAACCATGTCAAAAAAAGAAAAGCGTTCGCTGCGAATCGTGCCTCGATCTTTAAGAAAAGTGACTCTACCGGGAGGAAGGACAGTTGCGAGAAAAGTAAATCGCTGGGCGGCTGTATTGGTCTTTTGCACTAATAGACCATCGCCTGTAGAAGGTCGAAGAGTGGGATTAGAATTAATCCAGGCAATCACTTCTTCTGTTTTCTGTCCGGGTAGGGCGTCAGCACTTTTAGTGGCTCCTAATGCTAGTAAAATTCCCAGTGACAGAACTGACCAAAATTTAACGCTTTTCATTTAGACCTTAAACCTGCAAACACACTTCACCAATCAGCACCCTGTTCTTAGCTATCCCTATTCTTAAGATGCCATGCTGGGGTCGATAGCAACCTTAATTACCTTACGATTCTTCATATCTTGGAACACTTGCTCTAAATGCTTTAAAGGCTGATGTTCGCTGATGAGCAATTCCAAGGGGATGGCGCGACTCGCCAATAGAGATAAGGCATCTCGTACATATTTTGGGGTGTTGTGAAAAACGCCTTTTAGAGTGAGTTCGCTGTAGTGGAGTTGTTCGGTATTGACGGTAATGGTGGTATCGCGCGGACATCCCCCGAATAGATTCACGGTAGCACCCGGACGGGCACACGCGATCGCACTCTCCCAAACTGCGGGTACACCCGTCGCTTCTATCACCACATCTGCGCCCCAGCCGTCGGTTCGCTCTTTTACCGCACTCGGTATATCTGTCAGATGATGATAATTAAACGTTTCTACAGCGCCTAGCTTTTTCCCAATTTCCAGCCGTTGGTCATTTCCCCCAAAGAGCAACACCGACGCCGATTGATGCGCCAGTACCGCCACAAACATTAGCCCAATTGCCCCATCTCCCAGCACCACAACGCGATCGCCCGACTTTACATTAGAACGTGCTACCCCATGCAGCACGCAGGCTAACGGTTCAGTCATCGATGCCAAGGCATCGGGCAAGTCATCTGGGATGGGCAACAGGTTGTGTTGCACAATCGGGGCGGGAATTTTTAAATACTGTGCGAACGTGCCGTTATTCCACGTCAACTTAGGGCAAAGAGAATATTCTTGGCGTTGACAAAAGAAACAATTCATGCATGGAGCAGAATTATTAGCAACGACGCGATCGCCCACTTGCCAACCTTGGACTCCGCTTCCTACCGCCACAATCCGCCCCGCTGCCTCATGACCAAACAAGGTGGGAGGCTTCAGCATCTTTGCATGACCGCCGCGCCGCCAAACCTTTAGATCGGTGCCGCAAGTCGTTGCCGCAGCCACTTGAATCACCACCTCACCAGCAGAGGGTGTAGGGTCAGCGACCTGTTCTAGGCGTAGATCCGTTTGTCCGTAAAGTACCGCTGCCAGCATGATACACTGCCCCTAACCGAGTCCAAGCTGATTTTATCAGGGCAGATGAATTTTGACGCCTGACATGACGGCGAATTGGTTTCCAGGTTCAGCTTGGGAACAGTAGCACCAGGCTGAAAACGGACTTTTCAGTTTTTCTTTATCTAAGAGCTAATTTATAAAGGAAATCTTAAGCAGCTAGTCGTCTGACCATCAGACGAATCAAAGAACCATAAATCATTGCTTCGCTGATCTCTGAATACAGCTCATAATCCTTA